>JAJQBO010000157.1 GCA_021203245.1 Planctomycetaceae bacterium | reverse complement strand
CATCCCTGTATAAATTGTCTGGAGGTATTTTACACCACATTTTGGACTTGACTAATTTATTTGTGCTTATTTTTGGAAACTTGTACTTAACTAAGGGCCAACTGCGGGATACTGTGCGAATACGCGAGGCTTTTCCACGACCCCAGGATAGATTCCCCATACCGCCTCGCCGGCTCCATGACACCGTACCGCGTCGCCGCCTCCGTCTTCGCACCCGCACGGGCCGCGACGCCCTGTCACGCTCGTTTCCGTCGCCGAACGTCCCGACGCCCGGCTCCGCCGGTCGCGTTGTGCCCCGTCGCGCCATGCCGCCGGGACACGGCCCCGTATGCCACCTTTTTCAAGGAGAAGACACCAATGCGATTACTGGACAAGTCCGCCCTCGTCACCGGCGCGGCCAGGGGTATAGGCAAAGGCATCGCCCTCCAGTTTGCCCAGAACGGCTGCGACGTCGCCGTCGCCGACATCGACGAAGCCGGCGCGCAAAAGACCGCGGACGAAATCCGCGCCCTCGGCCGCAAGGCAAGCGCCCACCGCGTCGACGTCGCGAACGAAGACGATATCCGCCGCCTGGTCGACGACACCGTCGCCGCGTTCGGCCGCCTCGACATCGTCGCCCATGCGGCCGGCATCCTCCGTTCCTCCGCCGTCGTCGACCAGGACGTCGCCGACTGGGACAGGGTCGTCGCCGTCAACCTGCGTTCCTCGTTCCTTATCGGGAAATACGCGGGCAAGGTCATGATCCCCCGCAAGTACGGCAGGATGGTGTTTATCGACTCCTGCGCCTCGAAAACGGGCGAGGCATTCAACGCCGTCTACTGCGCCTCCAAGGCGGGCGTGCGCCTGCTGGCGCATTCGCTGTCCCTGGAACTGGCCGAGCACAACATCACCGTCAACTCCATCGCGCCCGGCACCATCGACACCGAGATGATTCAGACCTGCCTGCGCGACCGCGCCCCACTCTACGGCCTCAGTTTCGAGGATTACCTGCACCAGTTCAACGAATCGACGCCCCTGAAGCGCATGGGTACCCCGGAAGAGGTCGGCAAGCTCGCCGTCTTCCTCGCCTCCGACGACGCCGCCTTTATCACCGGCACGTCCGTCAATATCTCCGGCGGCAGGGAGTCGCACTGATTGTTTTGGTCGCGCCGCCTGGCGCGAATTGCCGAATGGCACGGATTGTACGGAAAATAAGGGAGAAAGCATGAACAGGAAGAATCGCGCGATTCTCGTCGTGGCGCTGCTCGCGTCCGGGCTGTTGGCGGCGACGCCGCTCTTCGGCGGCGAAAAGAAGGTCCGTATCGGCTTCAGCCTGAAGACGGTCAACAACCCCTTCGTCATCAGCGTCAAGAACGGCGCGGCCAAGGCCGCGGAGGATCTCGGGGCGGACATCATCATCACCGACTCGCAGATGAACTCGCAAAAGCAGATGCAGGACGTCGAGTCCTTTGTCCAGCAGCGCGTCGACGTCGTCCTCATCGACGCCATGGACTCCCAGGCCATCCTGCCCACCATCGACGACGCCGTCGAGGCGGGCATGAAAATCGTCACCGAGGACGTGCGCATTCCCGACGCCGGCGACAAGGTCCTCTCCCACATCGGCATCGACAACCACGCCGCCGGCGCGCAGCTCGCCCGCTGGCTCGCCGCCAAACTCAAGGCCGCCGGCAAACGCAACGTCATCATCATCGCCGGCATTCCCGGCAACGAAGCCACCGACAGCCGCGCCAACGGCTACCGCGAAGTGCTCCTGAACAACCCCGACATCGACGTCCTCGACACCCGCCTCGCCGGCGACAAGCGCGAGGAAGGCCTGGCGGTGATGGACGACATGCTCCAGCGCTTCGCCACAATCGACGGCGTCATCTGCTCGAACGACGAACTCGCCCTCGGCGCCATCTCCGCCATCAACGAAGCGGGCCGCGCCGACGAAATCCTCGTCTGCGGCTTCGACGGCAACAAGTACGCCCTCGAGGCGATCAAGTCCGGGGCCATGGCCGCCACCATCGATCACGCCCCCTACTCGATGGGCTACCTCGCCATCGAAACGTGCGTCAAGGCGGCGAAGGGCCAGCCGGTCGACAAGCTGACCGTCATGGAGGTAGAGGTGGTGGACGCGACCAACGTCGACGCCATCATCGCCAAACACGCCGACGAGGAATAACGCTTGCGGCGAACGGTGCGCCCACGGGGAGGCCGGCCGATGCCGCACGCGGCCGGCCTCCCGCCACGCGAGAGAAGAAAGGCGGGCATGAACGACACAATTTTACGGATGGAGCACATCTCCAAAAGTTACCCCGGCGTCAGGGCGCTGGACGACGTTTCGTTCGAGTTGCGCCGGGGCGAGGTGCACGCGCTCCTGGGCGAGAACGGGGCGGGCAAGTCGACCCTGGTGAAAATCCTCAGCGGCGTGGTGGAGCGCGATTCCGGCGACATCCTCATCGACGGCGCGCCGGCCGCCATCGCGGACGTCAATTCCGCCCGCGCCTGCGGCGTCAGCATCATCCACCAGGAATTGAACCTGGTCGTCGGCATGAATGCGGCGGAAAACATCTTTCTCGGCCGCGAGCCGAAATTGTTCGGCAACGTCATCGACAAAAAAACCATGTACCACCGGGCGGGCGAACTGATGGACATGCTCGGCTTTTCCATGGATTTGAAAAAACCGGTCATCAACTTCAGCGTCGCCACCCGGCAGATGGTGGAGATCGCCAAGGCGTTGTCCCTGAACGCCAACATCCTGATCATGGACGAACCCACCGCGCCCCTCACCGGCGTGGAAATCCGCGACCTCTTCGACCTCATCCGTTCCCTGAAGGCGCGCGGCATATCCATTATCTACATCTCGCACCGGCTCGAGGAAATCCCCGAAATCTGCGACAGGGCCACCGTCCTCCGGGACGGCCGCTACATCGGCACCGACGACGTCAAGAACCTCGACCGCGCCACCATCATCACCATGATGGCGGGCCGGGTGCTGAAGGATCTCTTCCCCAAGACCGAGGTCCCGATAGGCGAGACGCTGTTCGAGGTGAAGGGCCTGCGGACGCCCCTGTTGAAGGACGTTTCGTTCTCGGTCAAACGGGGCGAAATCGTCGCCCTGACGGGCCTCATCGGCGCGGGCCGGACCGAAACCGCCCGGGCCATCTTCGGCATCGACCCCATCCAGGCGGGCAAGCTTTTCATCTCCGGCCGCGAGGTCGCCATCCGCTCGCCGGCCGAGGCTATCCGCAACGGCATCGGCTTTCTCACCGAGGACCGCAAGGACCAGGGCTTCGTCCCCCTGATGAGCGTCAAGGAAAACATCACCCTGCCGAACCTCAAACCGTTGCAGAAGTCCACGGTCGTGAGTTCGCGGCGCGAAAAGGCGGTGGTGAACAAGCACGTGGCCGACCTGCGGATCAAGACGCCGTCCACCAAACAGAGCGTCAAGTTCCTCTCCGGCGGCAACCAGCAGAAGGTGGTGCTGGCGAAATGGCTGAACCTCGACCCCGACATCATCATCATGGACGAACCGACGCGCGGCATCGACGTCGGCGCGAAGGCGGAAATCTACACCATCATGGGCGAGATCGCCCGCAGGGGCAAGGCAGTGGTGATGATATCGTCGGAGATGGAGGAGGTCATCGCCATCGCCGACCGCGCCGTCGTACTGTTCGAGGGCAAGGTCACCGGAGAGGTGAGGCGGCGGGATTTTAACCAGGAACTGTTGATGCACTACGCCATGGGAGGCTGAATCGCATGAATATGGCACACAAGCAGGGTACGGTCGACGAAGGCATGAGCGTGTGGAAAAAGCTGCTGTCGCAGCGGGAAATCGGCGTCTTCTTCGCCCTCGTCATCATGGTGGCCCTGGTGACGGTGTTTTCCGAAGGCGGCACCTTCATGACCGGCTCCAATATCATCAATATTCTCCAGTCGGTGTCGACGAACGGCATTATCGCCATCGGCATGACCTTCGTCATCCTCACCGGCGGCATCGACCTGTCGGTCGGCTCGACCCTGGCGCTCTCGGGCGCTTTCGCCGCCCTTACCTACAACAGCACCGGCTCGTCCGGACTGGCGTTCCTGGTCTGCCTCGCCACCGGCCTGGTGGTGGGGCTGTTCAACGGGATTATGGTGGCGCGCTTCAACGTGCCGCCGTTCATCCAGACGCTGGTGACCATGACCGCCGCCCGGGGCATCACCTTTATCGTCACGAACGGCACGCCGGTCGGCCGGGTCGGCGCGTTCATCACCTTTTTCGGCCGGGGCACGCTGCTGGGCGTCCCGGTGCCGATTGTGCTTATGCTCCTGGCCTTTGTCGTCGGCTGGTTCCTCCTGACCCAGACAACCCTCGGCCGCTACACCTACGCCATCGGCGGCAGCGAAGAGTGCACCAAGCTGTCCGGCGTCAACGTGCCGTACTACAAGGCCCTCGCCTACGTCATCGCCGGCCTGACCGCGTCCATCGGCAGCCTCATCCTTATCGCCCGCCTGAACTCGGCCCAGCCGTCCATGGGCGACAAGTTCGAGATGGACGCCATCGCGGCCGTCGTCATCGGCGGCACATCCCTGGCTGGCGGCAGCGGCACGATCATCGGCACCTTTATCGGCACGCTCATTCTCGGCGTCCTCATGAACGGCATGAACATGCTCGGCGTCGACTCCTTCGCCCAATACGTCGTCAAGGGCGGGGTGATTCTGTTCGCCGTCCTCCTGGAAACGCGGAAGAAGGGAAGATAGATGCACAGCTACACACTCGGCATCGTCGAATGGGCGATGCCCGTCACCGGGCCGGCCGCGGTGCGGCTTGCGGCCGAAGCCGGCCTGCGCGGCATGGAACTGGATTTCGGCGATTTTGAGGCCGGATTCCCCCTCGCGAACGAGCGGGTGCAGCAGTTGTACCTCGAGTACGGCGAAACGTACGGCGTCTCGTTCCCGTCCGTCGCCCTGAACGCGTTTGCGAAAAACGGCATGTCCCGGCCCCGCGACAGCGGCAAGGGCCTGGCGGCGGTGGCGGCCATAAAGGCGTGCGTCCAGGCGGCGGCGGCGATGGGGATTCCCGTCGTGCAGGCCCCCAGCTTCGACGACGGCCGCATCGTCACCGAGGACGACTTCCGCAACACCGCCGAAAAGCTCCGCCTCGCCTGCCGCCTCGCCGCCGATCACGGCATCATAATCGCGTCGGAAAACGTCCTCTCCGCCGACGAAACGGAGCGCCTGGCGGCGGAGGTGAACCAGCCGAATTTCCGCATCATGTACGACACGCAGAACTACCACCTGAACCACGGCTACCACCAGGCCGACCTGCTGCGCCGCATCCACCCCCTGGTGGCGCAAATCCACATCAAGGACGGCTACAACGGGACCATCAGTTCCGCCCTCCTGGGCGAAGGCGAAAACGGCTTTTTGGAAACGGCCGGGGTCATCAGGGAGACGTACGCGGGCGACTGGCTGCTGCTCGAGAACTACTACCACATCCGGCCCCTCAGCGACCTCGACCCCCGACCCGTTCCGGCTGCTGGCGCGGGACATCGACATCGCGCGGCGAATTTTTCCGCTAGCGCCCTGAGTGCCGTGGCGGTCCTCTTGACTTTTCGATAAAAGCCTTTAGCCTTTTCCCATTGCGTATCTCTTCATTTTTCTTCAGGCGATCCGGGAGGCGGCATTGGCCATTTTCAAATATGTACAGCTTGCCGACCAGATTCGCGAGGCAATCCACGCGGCGGCGCTTGCCCCGGGACAGCGCCTTCCGACCGAGGAAGCGCTGGCCGAGCAGTACTCCCTCAGCCGCAACACCGTGCGCCAGGCCTTGAAACTGCTGGAAGAGGAGGGCTACCTCTTCGGCGTCCAGGGGAGCGGCACCTTTGTCGCCGGCACCCGCCCGGCGACGTCCAGGTCCGACGCGCCCGCCGAAAAGCGGGTCGCGGTGGTGATGAACAATTTCGGCTCCTACATCTTCCCGAACGTCCTCATGGGCGTGAGCGACTGCCTGTTCGAGCGCGGCTATTCCCTGTTCCTGCGAATCGCCGCCAACCACATCGCCAAGGAGGAACAGATTCTCCAGGAGGTGCTCGAGTCCAATGTCGCCGGCCTCATCATCGAACCGGCCCGCGCCGCCTGGCCGCGCCCGAACTACGATCTCTACCGCCGCATCGAGGCGCGGATGCCCTGCGTCCTCACCCATTCGCGGCTGCCGGACTTTCGCTTCGCCTCGGTCGGGGTGTCGGATGTCGAAGGGGTGGCCCTGCTGGTGGACAACCTGGTCGAAAACGGCCACACCGCCATCGCCGCCATCTGCAAGTCGGACGAGCAGACCGGGGTCAACCGCTTTGTCGGCTATTGCGAAGGGCTGCGCCGCAACAACCTCGTCCTCGAGGAAAAACGCGTGCTCTGGTTTGTCGACGACGAGTTCGAGGATCTCTGCTCCGACGCCAACGCCGCCCGCATCTTCGCCGCCCTGGCCGGGTGCACGGCGGTGGTCTGCTTCAACGACCAGCTTGTCAGCCGCTTCTACCCGTTCCTCGAGCGCCACAACATCCGCATTCCCGAGGACATGTCCGTGGTCGGCTTCGACGACTCGATCGAACGCAGCGACATCAAGCCCCTGACCACCATCGTGCATCCGAAAGAGGCGCTCGGCCGCGCCGCCGCCAAGGCGCTCCTGACCCTCATCGACCGCCCCGACGCCGTGGACGACGTGACGATGCACTTCCCGCCGCAACTGATGCTCCGGGACACCGTCCTCAACCGCGCCGCGTCGAGGCCCCTGCCCATTTCAGGATAACCGCCATGCTCCAGGAATCGCCCCGGCAACTCACCACCTCCTGCGGTCTGTGGTGCGGCGACTGCGTGGCAGACCGAGGGCGACCGCGAAGGGCGCGACGGATAATTTTCCCGGTTTTCCTCCCGAAGGGGTTGCGGTAGGATGGGGCGGGACACGAGGTCATCCACTTTACAGGAGGAAGACAATGGAATACCGTCTGCTTGGCCGTTCGGGGATGTCGGTCCCCGTCCTGACCATGGGTACCGGCACCTTCAACGAGGGCGGCAAATTCTCGGCGTGGGGAAGCACCGGCGTCGAGGCGGCGACGAAAATCGTCGACATCTGCCTGGACGCCGGGGTCTGCATGTTCGACAGCGCCGACGCCTACTCGGACGGCGAATCCGAGACCATCCTCGGCAAGGCCATCGCCGGCCGGCGCAACCGCGTCCTCATCTCCACCAAGGCGGCGCAACGGGTCGGCGACGGCCCGAACGACGTCGGCACCTCCCGCATCCACCTCGTCGCCACGGTCGAGGCCAGCCTGAAACGGCTCGGAGTGGACGCCATCGACCTGTTCCAGATTCACTGCTTCGACGCCATGACCCCGGTCGAGGAGACGATGCGCGCCCTCGACGATCTTGTCCGCGCCGGCAAAATACGCTATATCGGCTGCTCGAACTATTCCGGCTGGCAGGTGCTGAAATCGCTGTGGGCGGCGGACAGGCTGGGCCTGACACCATTTGTCGCCCACCAGGCCCATTACTCGCTCCTGTCGCGCGAGTTCGAGTGGGAACTGATGTCGCTCGCCCTGTCGGAAGGGATCGGCACGGTGGTGTGGAGCCCGCTCGCGCAAGGCCGGTTGACGGGAAAGATCGGGAGAAACCGCCCCGCGCCGGAGGTGAGCCGCGTCGCCCAGCAGGGCGGCGACATGATGTTCGACAACGTCATGCCGAAGGAACAATTCTACTCGCTCGTCGACGCCCTGGAGGCTGTCGCGGCCGAGTCCGGCCGCAGCGTCTCGCAGGTGGCCCTCAACTGGGTGTTGCATCGTCCGTCCGTGTCGACCATCATCATCGGCGCTCGGAACGAAGAGCAACTCCGGGACAACCTGGGCGTCCTCGAGTTCCGCCTGACCGGCGACCAGGTCGAGCGCCTCGACAACGCCAGCGCCCGCGTCCCCGCCTATCCCTACTGGCACCAGTTGCAGGTCTATAGCGAGCGCAATCCGTTTCCGGTCAAGTTGCTGTGACGAAGAGATTTACTTCGCGCTCATGAGTTTTTGCAGACATTTTTTAGAAAACCGATCATGGTAAAAATGTCCACATTTGCTCCCCCACACGTCACCCCGGCGTCTTGACATCCGCCGTGGAATTAACGGGCGGTTGTGCCGGGGCAGGCGGGATACACAAACACATAATTCTTTATAACACTAAGATCTACAAAAAAAAAAAAAAACAAAAACACCAAAACAC
>JAJQBO010000059.1 GCA_021203245.1 Planctomycetaceae bacterium | reverse complement strand
GCCGGGAACCCCGCCCTCCCCCAGCCTGTCCATCGATTTCAACGAAGGCTCGCTCGGGGTTATCGAAGCCGCAGCCGGCATCACCGCACACCTCGGTCTGCAGGGGGTCGGCGTGCGCGCCACCGCCGCGGCCGGCGACGATCTCGAGGTGAATTCGCAGATCAACCTGGCCAACGTCCCGGTCCGAGCCCTTATTCCGCAGCTTGGCCAGGGCGCCATAAGCGTGACCGTCAACGGCGGCGCCGCCCTGCAGCATTCGCCCGAGACGACGGCGGTCGAACTGCGGTTGAACGACACCCGCGCCGCCGTCCCGGCCACCCCGTGGTCCTCGGCCATGACCGTCGGCGGCATCGAGAGCCGTATCACCTACGACCTGAATCAGGACCTCCTCCATATCGCCTCGGCCCAGGCCACCATCAACGACGTTGTTGAAGGCAGGGTGGTGTCGGGGTCGGTCGGCGGTGTGCTGGCTGGCGATCCGCAGGGACAGGTCGACTTGCAGCTTTCCGCCTTGCTGCAAAACATCAAGGAACTCATCCAGCCGTTGTTCCCCTCCGACCTGGTGCCGCAAATCGCCGGGGCGCTTCGGGGCGTCACCCGCCTGAAGCTGGAACACGGCGCGGCCGAGGCGTTTGTCCAGGGTGAAGTCGACAATTCGAACGTCATCCTGACCGTCGCGCCCGGGGTGGGTCAGGCCGAAGTGGATTTGCCCAAGGCCAACCTCGCTCTCCTCGCCTCGGTCACTCTGGAAAACCCGACGGCCATCGTCGTCCATTCCCTTGAAGCCAGCGGAACCGGCGCCGTACTGCGCTATTCCGACCGGGACGGCAACGCGGTTGTCGGCAACTTCGGTCCCACCTTGTTCAAGACGGCGGGCACGGTGGACGCCGACAACCTCGTCGGTGCCTTTTCCGCCGTGTCCGTCGACCTGAACGGCATGGCTGTCGCGCTCGGGAAGGACGGCCAGCAGGTCGCGTCCATCGCCTCGGGCCTTATGAAGACGGTGCTGGTCGGGTCGGCCGAGCAGCCGCTCCTGCTGCCGTTCCTGGGGACGGGAGACTTCGCCGTGCCGAGCCTCGACTTCGGCGTCGACAACCTGGTGTTCCAGTTCAACGATCAGCCGTCCAACTTCGGCAATGTCAGGGCAAAGGTAGGGATTGACGGCTATATCGGGCCCGACAAGCGCCAGCTCGTCAATCTCCGCACCGCCAGCCTCGCGGCCGCGCCCATAGCGGTGAATTCGCGCGGCCAGTTCGACCTCGGCTCCAACGCCCTGGTCGCCCAATATGCCGCGCGGGTCGCGCCAAGCGGCCTTGCCTCGCTGTTCGGCTACCTCGGCCTGCCGCCGGCGCTCCTCACCGACGCCGCCGTCTCGGGGACCCTCACCTTTTCCGATGCCATGGTCGAGGCGAAGGGAACGGCGCAGGGCCAGTTGAGCGCGGGCGAAAATGAAACGTATCCCTTCCAGGCCGCCCACGACCTTTCCGCCGTGTGGGATCAGGAGGCCCGCACCCTCGCCTTCGACGTCCGCCGTCTCGAAGGCGGCGTGACCACGGCATCCGGCGAAGCCGTCGCCACCATGCAGGCGCAGCAGTCGCGGCTGCTCCTGAGCCGCGCCGGGTCGAAGGGGCTTCTCGACATCCGCTTCAACGGATCGGCCGCGCCCACCCGTCATCTCCTTCTCGGCCTGTCGATGATGGTCCCGCAATTGTACGAATTGTCGAATACTCTCTACACGACCCAGGCCGACGGCGTTTACAACGCCTGGCTCCAGATTCGTGACAAGGACGACGCCACCCTCGGCCTCAACCTGGGCGGCGTCTGGCAGGGGGCGGCGCTCGCCCTCGGCGGCCAGCCCTTCCTCGCCGAAGCGGCGCAACTGTCCGCCGCCGTCGAAGGGGAACTCGCCTACCGGGACAACCAGCTTCGCCTCTCCCGGCTGCTGCTCCGGTCCGACTCAGGCATGATGCAGGCCGACGGCGCGCTTGCCGCCGCCTATACGCCGGACGAAAACGGCCTCCCGACCGGCATCGAAAACATCAACCTCAACCTGCGCTTCGTCATGGCCGACATGGCCAAAGCCGCCCTCGCCTTCCCGGGCGTGGTGCCGGCCGGGACGACCCTCGCCGGCAGGATGGAAGGCGTCTTCCAGGCCGGCGGTTCGGCCCAGGACATCCGCATCAGCGAAGGCGCGGTCCGGTTCCAGAATTTCAGCGCCGCGACGCCGGAGGGATTGGAACTCGCCATTCCCCAGGGCGGCGCGACCTTTGGCGCGACCGCAACCCTGCGCCTCGACCAGGCCACCGGGTCGCCCTTCGACGTTTTCCACATGATGAACATCACCGGCGGCACGGCGGCCGTGTCCGGCGTCCAGCTTCGCGGCCAGACGATTCAGGAGCTCTCCGCCGCCTTCTCGCTCGAGAACGGGGTCCTCACCCTGCAGCACGCGCGCCTGAACGCCGCCGACTCGATTGGCGCGCAGGGCGAATTGGCCGGCACGGTCGATTTCAACTCGCCCGACCCGTCCGTCCCCGGCATCGGTCAGGTCGCGGTCAACGCCCGCCTAAGCGTCGCCGATCTCGCCCGCACCGCCGCCATGCTGCCGGGGCTGATTCCCAACATGGGCCTGGCCGGCCGCATCGACGGCGTTTTCCAGGCCGGCGGCAGCGGCAACAGCGTCCGCGTCAACGAAGGCACGGTCCGCTTCCAGGGCTTCAAGGCCGCCGTGGCGGAAGGGATAGACGTCGCCATCCTGGACGGTTCCGCCACCTTCGGCGCGATTATGGACCTGCATTTCCGCGGCCGCGCCACCGGGTCGGACTGGGATATGCTGCGCATGTTCAACCTCTACGACGGCCGCGCCGCCGTCACCGGCATGACGGTCAAGGACAAGGTGATTTCCGACCTTTCCTCCACCTTTACCCTGGAGAACGGCGTCTTCACCATCCAGCGGGCCAGCGTGAACATCGGCGGCGGCGCGGGCGGCACCGTCGCCCTGAACGGCGTCATCGACTTCAACGGCGAACAACCCGCCGTGAACACACAACTGGCGATGCAAGCCATCCCGCTCTCCGAACTGAACAGCGAACTGTCCGACTACTTTACGTTCGAGTCGGGCGTCCTCAACGTCCCCGCCACCCCGGGTCAGGTGGCCGGCGTCGCCTTTACCGGTTTTTCTGAGGACGTGATTCTCCGCACCCTGCGGCTGTCCAATTTCACCTTCTCCACCGGTCCGGTCAAGCTGCTCACCGGCCCGGTCCTGAACGTGGAACTGGACAAGGCACGCTCCCTCATGCGCCAGCAGATCACCGACAACAAGGCGCGGGAAATAACCTTTACGAACATCACCGGCTCCGCCGTCGCCGACGGCACCGGCGTCATCTCGATTCCGCAGTCCGCACCTATCAACCTCATCGGCGACAATACCGCCAACTTCCGCGCCCATGGCGTCGTCAACGCCAACCACACACTCGACATGCGGGTGATGGTGGCGGGCAAGCTGGAAAACCTCATTGGCTTTACCCTGCCGAACCTTATCCCCAACCTGCGCAGCGCCGGCCAGGAGGAACAGAACCGCTTCATGGCAAAGATGAACGAGAACGCGGCCAAGGGGAATTACGACCTCAATATCCGGGGCAACCTGTCCAGCCCCGACATCTCCGGCATCGGTGAAATCGCCGCCGCCTTCCTGAAGGATATCGTCGTCTCCGTTCCCGGCCATATCATCGGCGGCGTGCTGAACCTCGGCAAGGACGCGCCGGGCGCCTTGAAGGGCGTCGGCGAGGCGGTTGTCGGCGAGTTAATGAACCCGGGCGAAGCGGTCAGAAACGCGCCAGGGAACATCGTCAGGACCCCCGAGAACGTGGTCAAGGGTTTGGGCCAGATGTTCGGCATCACCCGGAACCGCGACAGTCAGGACCAGGACGCGACCGAAGACGCAGAGCCGCAGCAACAGCAACAACAGCAGGAACAGCGCCGGCCCGGCCTGCGCCTGCCGTTCGGTATCCATTAGAGGAGCGGGCGGTTCGGCCGAGGTCTGCGCGATACTCGGCGACAACACAAACGCACCAACGAGCGCTTCCTCAATCGCGGGAGGCGCTCTCACTGTCCTTTTCCCGTCTTCTTCAAAAAATCGTGTCGCCTTCCCCAAACGTCACCCCGGCGGTGCAGCGTCGACCAGCGCGCACGCGTGTGGTTGTGCCGGGGCAAGGGCGAATGACCCTGTGTTGCAAGTCAATCCCGCCTGCCCCGGTACAACTTCCCGCTTGGGATGCAGCGGCCGTTTTTCCCGCCGGGGTGAGGGTTGTTCTGTAACAGCCATGGGAAAAACGAAACACCAAAGCGCCTCCCCGTCGCGGGAGGCGTTTTTTGTCCGCACGCGCCGATAAAACTGGAGCCGCAACCGCCATCGTGTCGATAAAAACACCGGGCATCCGTATCAGGACGACCGGGAGACGCAATCATGGCGGTGACAGTGGCACCCTACGCATTTGGCAATGTCGGGCGGATGTACGCGCGGCAAAACGTGCCGGCCCTTTACGGCAGGCAGAAGGCCGTCGCCGGCGTGAACGGCGACGACGCGCCGCAGTCGGTCGACAAGGTGACGCTGTCGGCCAATGCGCCGCGTCCGCTTACGGCGGACTATCTGGAACAGGCGCTGTCGGCCGGGCAAACCCTCGCCGCAGGCGGCAACACACCGGACGACACTACCGAGCGCCTGCGCGAGGACCGCATCTTCGCCGCCGTCTCCGCCCTCGCCATGATGGGCCACAGCGGCGAAAAGGGCGAGCCGGTCTCCTGGCCGGGCGGCCTTCCCTCGCCCTCGGCCGAAGAGCTTGAAATAGCCAGACGCCGCCTTGCCCAGCGGCCGCAACGACTCGAAGATGCCGCCGACCCCCAGGCGGTCCAGACCGACCGCCTCACCCTGCTGGAGCGCCTCGGCAGGACCGATTCCGCCGCCCTCGCCGGCGCGCTGCAGCCGGTCGCGGCCGGGTAAAAGGCGGAACCGGCACACTGTCCCAACCCACCCTCGCGGCGGCCCCCACCCCGGCCCCCGCGCCCAATTTGGGGTTGGCCTGCGGCGCGGGGTCGCGACACTATGGCGGGATTTTGGGGCCGCGGGGGGACTGTGCTCCGGTTCTTTATTGGATACCCGCATGAGTCAGTACGCAGTTCCCGTCGAGGTGCGGCGGGCGATGACATCGGTGTTTCGCACCATGGCCGGCGACCGGCCGGTCTGGGTCAAACAGGCACGGCGGCACGAAAACCCCTTCGGCTGGTGGGCGCAGCGCCTGGCCTATGGCCTGAGCGGCCTGCTCCTGCTGCTGCCGCCGGAACGGATGACAAACAACCGCGTCGATTTTGAAGCGTCGACCCTGCGGCGGCTGGCCGGGCTGGGCGTGCCGGTTCCGGAGGTCCTGCACCAGGAGGCCGATTATTTCGTCATGGCCGACTGCGGCGTCAGTATGGCGCACTTTCTCGACGGCAATCCCGAAGCCAGCATGTGGATAGACAAGGCGCTGATCGAGCTCCGGGGCCTGCACGCGTTGGGGCTTGCCCACGGCGGCGCGCAGATCAAGAATTTCACCATCCAGGACGGGCGCATCTACCTGATCGACTTTGAGGAAAGCGTGCCGCAGGCGCGGCTGGCGGACTTCCAGTTGCGGGATGTTTTCCTGTTCATGCTGTCGCTGGAGCGGCTCGGCCACGACCCCGACCTGCCCCGACTCTGCCGCGTCTATGCCGGCGACGGCTGGCGCGCCCTGTGGACGCGGCTCCGCCAGGCCCTTGAAGGATTGCGGCCGGTGCGGCTGGCCGAATGCCGACTTTTCGACCGTTTCAGCATGCGGGACATCCGCAGCCTCAGCCGGATGGTCGCGAAGGCGCAGGACCACGATCGCTCTCTCGACTCATCCAGGACGCAAGGCGCGAACTAATGGATAAGACCATCAAGCAGGATTTGCTCCGTTTTTACACGTTCGTCAAGCCGTACCGGCTGCGCGGGCTGGGGGCGATGGCCATCACCGCCCTCGCCGGCAGTCTCGACGGCGTCATCGCCATCATTCTTAAACCATATATCGACCTGGTCATCCTGGGCGACGGCAGCGCCTCGAACGCGCTCTTTCCTATCCTGATCGTCGTCTTCGCCGTCGTGCAGAGCCTTTTCGATTACGGGTCGAACTACCTTTCCACCTGGGTCGGCAAACATATCGGCAACGACATCAAGATGGCCCTTTTCGGCAAGCTCACCCATTCCGACACGGTCTTGTTCGACAAAAACACCTCCGGCGACATCATCCTGCGCTATTGTTCCGACGCCGACACCTCGTCTGAGGCGCTCCTGAACAACGTCAAGACCTTCGTCACCCGCCTGGTGATGTCGGTGGTGCTGATTGGCGTCCTCCTCTACAACAGCTGGATTCTCGCCATCGTCGCCGTCGGCGTGCTGGTCGTTGCCGTGGTGCCCCTGAACAAGGTCCGCAAGCGGCTCAAGCAGTATAACCTCGACTATGCCATGAAGGGCGCGGAAGTCACCACCAATTACACAGAAGCCTATTCGGGCAACCGGGTCATCACCTCCTACAATCTGCACGACTACGCCCACGACCGGCTCAGGGCGACCCTGGACAGGCTGTTCCGCCTCTCCATCAAGATGGTGCAGCGGACAAACATCATGTCCCTGTCGATGCACTTCGCCACCAGCCTCGGCATCGCCGCGACCATTTGGCTGCAGGGCTATCTTATCCAGAACGGCCACATGACGCCGGGCAACCTGGTGTCGTTCATGGCGGCGCTCTTGATGCTGTACCAGCCGATCAAGAAGATCGGCAACACCTATACCAAGGTCCAGGCCAGCATCATGGCGATTCAGCGCGTTCTCGCCGTCCTGGACATCACCCCGTCCATAACTTCGCCCGCCGACGCCAAGCGCCTGGATACGGTGCGGGACGGCATCACCTACGACAACGTCTTCTTCTCCTACAAGCCTGGTCGGCCGGTGCTGCGGGGCATCGATTTACAGATTCGCCCGGGCGAGTCCATCGCCTTTGTCGGCAGTTCCGGCGGCGGCAAAACAACGCTTGTCAACCTGCTCCCGCGTTTCTACGACGTGACTTCCGGCTCCATTCGTATCGACGGCGTGGATGTGCGCGAGCTTGACTTGACCAATCTCCGCAACCTGATTTCCATCGTGTTCCAGGACAACTTCCTCTTTTTCGGCACTATCCGCGAAAACATCATGCTGGGCAAACGGGACGCCAGCGAGGACGAACTCCGCGCCGCCGTCTCGGCCGCGTGCCTGGACGACTTCGTCTATACCCTGGAAAAGGGCCTCGACACCCACATCGGCGAGCGGGGCGTCATGCTGTCGGGCGGCCAGCGCCAGCGGGTCGCCATCGCCCGCGCCTTTATCAAGTCGTCGCCCATCGTCATCCTGGACGAAGCCACCTCCGCCCTCGACAACGAGAGTGAAAAAGTGGTGCAGCAGGCTATCGAAAATCTGATGCAGAACCGCACCGTCCTCATCATCGCCCACCGCCTCTCGACCGTGGTGAACGCCGATCGCATCGTGGTATTGAAGGACGGCCGGATTGCGGAAATGGGAAAACACGAGGAACTGCTGGCCCGGGACGGCGTGTACGCGTTTCTGTACAAGACGCAGACGGTGTGATGGAGTCGAGACGCAACAATCTCGTCGCCCCACCCTCCCCCACGCGCTCCAGAAAACCCGCGAACGCGGGGCCCAGCGGACGGAACACCAGAGGAACGGTGGTACATACCCGTTCTCGAATGCACAATTCACAATTCACAATGCACAATTATGGACCAATGATGCAATTCACAATGCATCGCCAGACAATTGTGAATTGTGCATTGTGAATTAGATTTCAGTCACCCCGGCGTGCGGACCTCCACCAGCGCGTAGTACAGGCGGTTCGGCCGGGGTCCACGCCAGAGACAATCATTACACCAAACTCATCGTCACCCCATACACGTCCGCCACACCCCCGTCGCCTCCGCGAACGTGGGGGCCCAGCGGACAGAGCAACAAGGGAACGGTGGTACATACCCATTCTCGAATGCACAGTTCACAATTCACAATGCATAATTATGGACCAATGACGCAATTCACAATGCATTACCAGACAATTGTGAATTGTGAATTGTGAATTGTGAATTGTGAATTGTGAATTGTGAATTATAAATTCAAGCCCACCCTACCCCACTACTC
>JAJQBO010000130.1 GCA_021203245.1 Planctomycetaceae bacterium | reverse complement strand
GACGTTGGGGGAGGGTGGGGCGCTTGTTCCTGAATGCTTGACGAAAGGAAATTTCCCATGCCATTGCGGCAACTACGGAAAGAGGTGTTCCGCGCCAATTTCATGCTGGTCGAGAACGGGCTGGTGGTGCTGACCTGGGGCAATGCCAGTGGCATCGACCGCGCGCGCGGCCTGATGGTGATTAAACCCTCCGGCATGGCCTACCAGGACATGCGCCCCGAAGACCTGGCGGTGGTGGATATGGACGGCGTTGTCGTCGAAGGGAATCTCCGCCCAAGTTCAGACACCGCCACCCATCTCGCCCTGTACAAGGCGTGGCCGGATATCGCCGGGGTCGTCCATACCCATTCCATCTATGCCACCGCCTTTGCCCAGGCGGGCTGCCCGATACCCTGCTACGGCACCACCCAGGCGGATTTCTGCCCCGGCGACATCCCCTGCGTGCCGCCCCTCACCAGGGAGGAAGTGGAGGAGGCGTACGAGGCCAACACCGGCAAGGCGATTGTCCGCTATTATACGGAGCGCGGGCTGAAGCCGAACGAGTATCCGGGCGCGTTGCAGCAGTGCCACGGACCGTTCGCCTGGGGGAAAAGCCCGGTTGACGCGGCGGACAATGCGTTGATACTGGAGAGCGTGGCGAAGATGGCCATCCTGACCCGGGGCATAAACCCGGGCGTCCGGCCCGTGCCTGATTATGTGCTGGAAAAGCACTACTCCCGCAAGCACGGTCCGAACGCCTATTATGGACAAAAATAGCTATGGACGCGGAAAAGCTCATCCCCCTCGCCGATATCGCCACAACGCTTGAATCGGGCGGCATAGACCCCATCCTCGCACCGTTGTACCCCGGCCGCGACATAGGCGAAGCCCGCCGGCGCTACGGCGCGCTGGTGCAGTCCTTCGCGGATGCGTTCGGGGACGGCGGCGCGGCCCTGTTCTCGACGCCGGGCCGGACCGAAATCGGCGGCAACCACACCGATCACCAGCACGGTTGCGTCCTCGCCGGCAGCGTCGACATGGACATCATCGCCGTGGTGCGTCCCATCGCCGACAAGCTGGTGCGGCTGCGATCGGACGGCTATCCCGAGACGGTGGTGCACCTGGACAGCCTGGCGCCGAACCCGGCCGAATTCAACCAGTCCTCGGCCCTGGTGCGGGGCATCGCCGCCCAATACACCGAACGGGGCTATCCCGTGTCAGGGCTGGAAATCGCCATGACCTCGTCGGTCCTCAAGGGGTCGGGCTTGTCGTCGTCGGCGGCGTTCGAAGTGATGCTCGGGACCATCATGAACCACCTCTTCGCCGGCGCGGTCCTGACGCCGGTGGAAGTGTGCACGATTGGCCGTTATGCCGAAAACTGCTATTTCGGCAAACCTTGCGGGCTGATGGACCAACTCGCCTGCTGCGTCGGCGGGGTGCAGTTCATCGACTTCCGCGACATCGATAACCCGTTTATCAAAAAACTGTCGGGCGATTTCCGCGCCCACGGCCTGGCCCTGTGCATTATCGACTCCGGGGCCGACCACGCCGACCTGACGGACGAATACAGCCCCATCCCCCGCGAAATGGGGATGATGGCGTCGCACTTCGGCAAACAGGTCCTCCGCGAAGTTGACAAGGCCGCGTTCGTGCGGGAAATCCCCGTCATCCGCCGCGAAGCGGGCGACCGGGCGGTTATCCGCGCGCTGCATTTCTTCGGCGACAACGAGCGCACCGTGCGCGAAGCCGAAGCAGTGGAAACGGGCGATATCGGCCGCTTTCTCCAGTTCGTGAACGAATCGGGGCGGTCGTCCCATATGTATCTGCAAAACGTCTATCCCCTGGGGAGCAGCGTCCACCAGGACGTCGGCCTCGCCCTCGCCCTGTGCGACGAACTGCTGGGCGGGCGCGGTGGGTTCCGCATTCACGGCGGCGGCTTTGCCGGGACGGTGCAGGCGTTTGTCCCGCTGGACATGCTGGACGGGTTCAAATCAGGCATCGAAGCGGTATTTGGCGGCGGGCGCTGTCACGTCGTTTCCATTCGCGAAGCAGGCAGCGTTCGGCTTAAGTAAGGAGCAGCGCATGGCTATTCTTGTTCCCGGCGGCACCGGCTATATCGGCTCCCATACGGTGTACGCCCTGATCGATCAGGGCGAGGACGTGGTGGTGGTGGACAACATGCAAACCGGCCACCGCGCCGCCGTCCACCCGAGCGCGCGGCTGTGGGAAGGGGACATCCGCCACGAGGCGTTTCTGGACGAGTTGTTCACGAAAGAGCCGATCGAAGCGGTCATCCACTTCGCCGCCAATTCCCTGGTCGGCGAAAGCGTGGTCAAACCCCTTGACTACTACGACAACAACCTCTACGGCACCATGGTGCTGCTTCGCTGCATGGCCAAGCACGATGTGGACAAGATAGTTTTCTCGTCCACCGCCGCCACCTACGGCAGCCCGGACAGCGTGCCGATTCTCGAATCGGCGCCGACCCGGCCCGCCAATCCCTACGGCGAGACGAAGCTGGCGATGGAGACGATGATGAAATGGGTGTCGGCGGCGAGCCGTCTGCGCTTTGTTTCGCTGCGGTATTTCAACGCCTGCGGCGCGCTACCGGGCGGGACGATCGGCGAAGACCACCGCAACGAAACGCACCTCATCCCCATCGTGCTCCAGGTCGCCACCGGCACCCGGCCGGAAGTGACCATTTTCGGCGACGATTACAACACCCCCGACGGCACCTGCATCCGCGATTATATCCATGTCATGGATCTCGCCCAGGCGCACCTGCTGGCCTTGAAGCACCTCCGGAACGGGGGCGGCAATGAAATCATCAACCTCGGCAACGGCGTCGGCTTTTCCGTCAGGGAGGTGGTCGACACCTGCCGGAGCGTGACCGGGAAGGACATCCGCGCCGTCCCCGGCCCGCGCCGGGCCGGCGACCCGGATCAACTGGTCGCGTCGTCGTTACGGGCGCAGGAGGTGCTTGGGTTTTCGGCGGCGACGCCGCGCCTTGACGATATCGTCGCGAGCGCGTGGGAATGGCACCGGAACCATCCGAAGGGGTTTGATACTCCATGAAATGCGCTATGGCATGAGGGTGGTAAAACCGGGAAAGAGGAAGCCAGTAGGACCTTGTCGCTCGTGACGAGAATCGCGTGCGCGTTGATTGCCGTTGCCGCGATAATCGCATCAGGCAGTTTCGTATGGTTGGCTTTGCGGAACGCAATGGCGATATAGCCGATCGTCTCGGTTACCGGATCAATCGCTACGTTATCGAGAAATTTGTCGATGGCGTCTTTTTCCAATTCGGTAAGATGCGGAAATGAGAGAAGTTCAAGACGGGTAATGTCGCTGACTACGAGACTGGCGTTCGCCCGCGACAGCAAAAACTCGGTAATGACCGGCAGTCCATTCAGGTACTGGATAATCACGTTGGTATCAGGACGAGGCGGTCGTCGTTCATCACCATTCATCCCGCCACTGCCTCACCAATCCGACTGCGTCGCCGCTAAAGTTCGCGCTATCGGCCAATGAACCGGCCAGGCTCGCCAGCGTCCTTCGTGGCTTTTTACTGCCTTTGGGCGAAATGGTGACGACTATTTCCTGTCCAACAGCAAGGCTGTCGGGAAGATCCAGTTCAATCCGGTGGTTGGCCGGAATCGTGATGGTTTTTTGAAAAGTGGTCATAAACAGTCCCTCTGGAACACGCGCCAAACACAAGTATACCTGCCTCGCTATCACGGTAAAGGGTAATGTCGCGCTCGCCCTCCCGCCGCTTCGGCAGTGCTGTAATCAGGTCAAATGTGGTTGCAGTTACACGTCTTGTTGACGTAATCAAGCCCGAGATCGGCCCAGATATCCTCGGTCTCCTCGCACAATCCAAGCGACGTGACGTCGCGGAGCCGCTCCACCACCGGACCGTACATCGCCATCCGCACCTCGCGGGGATAGCGGGCGATGGATTCCGGTTCCGGCTCGTCGAGGGCGGCGAAGATGCCGACGCCCCGGACCTCGGGCAGGAGGGTCGGGTCTGCCCGCAGCGTGCCGAGGGTGACCCGTTCCGGCGCCATGCGGCGGACTTCCTCCGTCACCCAGGTGTAGTCGTAGCCCTGGATCATCGGATCCATCCGCACCCGCACCCGCCAGCCGAGCTCGATAAGTTTGTTCGCGGCGGCGATGCGTTCCGCCGACGGTGCCGCGCCGGCTTCGTGGTCGCGGGCCGCCTCGGGCGCGTTGATGGAAAAACTGACAATGACGTTGCGGGGCGGCTTGTGCTCGAGGAACGCCCGGCAATGGGACAGCCCGGCCTTGGTAACGACAAGGAGGCAGTGCGGGCGGTTGCGTTTTTCCGCATGCCCGCGCATCAGTTCAACAAGGTCGCCCCAGATCGGGCGCTCGTTCTCGAACGAGAGGCCGTCTGTCATATTGCCCGCGTTGGCGAGGTAGGTCTCCAGGTTGTCGTGGTCGACCCAATCGCGGATTTCCGCAAAGAGGCGGTCGGTGTCGTCGAAGAGGCGGCGCTCTTTCCGGTTGTATTCGATGTCCCGCAGGAAGCAGTAGCTGCAGTTGAAATTGCAGCCGCGCGCGTGATCGAGCAGGTAAAAATTGGGGCAGACGGTGCGCGCGGGCGTCGACCGGAGAAGCGCGACATAGGGTTCCGGATTCGGGCATTGGCTTGTGGATGGCATATGTGTCTCCCTGCCGTCATGGTTGGATCCACGGCGGCGATAAATATCATAAACTGTACGGTTAGTGGAATTTTCCCTCGCAGAGGGCCTTCAGGCGCACCCCCATGGCCTCGATTTGCGGCATTTCGCTCACCTCGAGGCCGGATTCGGCATACAGTTCCTGCAGGTGCGCGTGCCAGGCGCGGAAGTTGTTCATCAGTTCGGAGGCGATGGGACGGGTTCGGCCGTCGTCGTCGCGGCCCTGCCGGCGCTCGAGTTCCGACGCGAGGGCGACGAAGCAGTGCAGCCACGAGAGGGCGTACAGGGACAGCCTCGCCCCCGACAGGGTGGCGGCGTTTCGGGACAGGCTGCCTGCGGCATATTTCAGCGATTCGGCTGCGTCCTTGATGGTGTTGGCCACGCCCATCCAGTCGATGGATTCGAGGATGCGCCGCTCGCGGACTTCCTCGGGCCAATGGCCGAAGGCGGTGCGGCGGACCAGCGTCTCGGCATCCTCGGTCAGGCCGGGCGGAAACGCCTTGGTGATGTTGCCCCACATGCGGATTATCTGCTCGGCCGCGTCGCCATAGAGCAGATTGGAGAAACGGTAGGTGGCTTCGGCGGCGTTGGCCGGCGATCCCCACGCGGCTATGAGGCCGGTGGCCGTCGGGTACAGCAGGTTCTGCCACATGTGGCTGACGCCGATGTTGCGGAACGACACCATGAACTCGCGCCGGTTGCTCCGTTTCAAGCGGCGCATGGCTGCGTCGAGACGGCGGAAAAAGCCGCCCGAGGTGCGGGCCGAAAATCCGGGAACCGGCGACTGAACGTCGAAGACGAGCGGGATGCCGTCCATCTCCGGCGTGGGCGGGTCGGCGCGGTCCCAGAGCCGGTGCCAGCCGGTGACGCCCGACGATTTCAGTTCCGCGACCGGGAAGCCGGCGCGGACGATGAACCTGGCGTCGAGGGAGAAATTCTGCAATCCCACTTCACCCGCCGCCACCGACTGGACGATGGCCCGGCAGGCCTCCGGGTCGGCGTCGGGCGGGACTTCGTCGTCGAAGGCGGCGTGGCTGGCCCCGAAGGCGCGCGCGGCGGCGCGAACGGCCGACCAGGCTTCGATTAGGGTCATTTCGCCCGCGAGAATGGGCCTGAGCAGCTTCAGGCGTACGCCCAAACCGATGCCGAAGGACTGGCACGCCTGGGCGACGGTGTCCATGCCGGGCATCTCCCGGGACGGATCGAAGTCCTGGTTGAGGATAATTTGCAACCGGTTCGCCTTGAAGGTGGCGACAAAGGAAACGATTTGCATCAGGAGGGTGGAGGTGATTTCCCGCGACTCCAGTTCCACCGCCAGCCCGCGCACGTCGCAGAACGGATTGTCCGTCATCACGCAGGCGGGGATGTTTTCTTCGCCGTGGCGGAGAATTATCATGGCGAGCGTTTGCATTCCGGAGGATAATCCCTCGCGGCTGGGCGAGGTGACGAGGGCGCTGTGGCCGAGCTTGACCGCGTACTGGCCTTGTTCGCGCATCTCCGGCACGTTTTCCAGGAGGTCGGGCCGCACCGCCTTGAGGGCGTTGTATTGGGCGATGACGACCGCGCCTTCGGGGATTTTTTTCGGAATGCCTTCAAGGAGCGTGCAGCCGAGGCCGCTGCGGGCGGCCAGGGCTTCCCCCAGCACCACGCCGGGCGAGGACGGCGAATAGCCGGGAATCGGCAGACAATAAATCGCCAGCCCGTGACGGGGATTGTAGTGGCCGTCCAGGTCGCGGCAATTGACCACGCCAGGCGCCAGATGGGCCAGAGTATTGTCAAGGCGCGACATAATTTTCCCGTTTCCCCTTCGCGGCGCGGGTGATCGACCCATGGATACGCGGATTACATCGAAATATCAAATCATACGCTTTATCCGGGGCGGTGCAAGGGCCAAGTGGTTGCGATTTTTCTATCGCTTGAAGTTGACGATGCCGCTATACTATTAACTCGGTGGGGACTACGGCCAGAGCGCCCGGGAGTAGCATATGCGCAACACCAAGATAGTGGCCACTATCGGCCCTGCTTCCAGTTCTCCAGAAATGATCGCCGGCCTGATTACGGCAGGGGTCAATGTTTTCCGCCTGAATTTTTCCCACGGCACCCACGAGTCGCACCGCGAGGCGATCACGCGTATCCGGTCCGCTTCACGCGAACTCGGCATCAGCGTCGCCATTATGCAGGACTTGTGCGGCCCGAAGGTGCGGGTGGGCAGGATGGAAAACGGCGCGGTGGAATTGCGCGCCGGCGCGGAAACGATAATCACCGCCGACGACGTGGTGGGGACGCCGGAACGCTTCCACACCCAATACCGCGAATTGCCCCGGGACGTCAATCCGGGCGAGCATATTCTTCTGGACGACGGCCAGCTTGAACTGGAGGTGGCGAAGGTATCGGGGAACGACATCACCGCGACCGTGATCCGCGGCGGCCTCCTGAAGGACAACAAGGGGATGAACCTGCCGGGCATCAAGGTCTCGGCTCCGTCGGTGACGGAAAAGGATCTCGTCGATCTGCGGATGGGCATTGCCGAAGGCGTCGACTTTGTCGCCCTGTCGTTTATTCGCCGGCCCGAAGACATGAACCCGGTCCGCGAAGCATTGGCGAACGCCCATTGCCAGGCGCGGCTGATCGCCAAAATTGAAAAACCGGAAGCGATTGAAAGGATCGAATCCATCGTCCGCCATTCCGACGGCGTGATGGTGGCGCGGGGAGACCTCGGCATCGAGATGCCGATTCAACGGGTCCCTGTCCTGCAGAAGCGGCTTATCTACCTCGCGAACGCGATGGACCGGTACGTCATCACCGCCACGCAGATGCTGGAATCGATGACCGTCAACGCGCTCCCGACCCGGGCGGAAGTCTCGGACGTCGTCAACGCCATCGTCGACGGCACGGACGCGGTCATGCTGTCGGGCGAGACGGCGGCCGGCCGCGACCCGGTCGGTGTGGTGACGATGATGTCGTCCATCGCGCTCGAGACGGAAAAATATCTGCGCCAGCGCCCGACGACCTGGGATTGGGCCAAAAACCTGTCGTCCGAAAACCCGCTCCAGGACGCGCTCGGCCACGCCGCCCTCAAGCTGGTCGAGGATCTCGGCGTCAAGGCGGTGGTGATTCACACCGCATCCGGCGGCACGGCCTTGTTCATGTCGAAGGCGCGGCCGTTTGTGCCGATTGTCGCCTTCACCCCGAGCGAGAGCGCGGTGCGGCGCTTGTGCCTGTATTGGGGCGTAACGCCCGTCCTCGCCAAGGACATCCGCAGCCGCAACGAACTCCGCGTCGCCGCGACAAAATATCTGCAGGACAAGAACATGGTCAAGAACGGCGACCGGATCCTCATCATCTCCGGCAGCAGCTTCGGCCAAGTCGGCACGGCGGATGCGATAATGGTGGCGACGGTCGGCGAAGACTAACCGATAATTCACAATTAACAATTCACAATGCACAATGAAACCGATCTTTTTGAGATCCGTGGTGGGGTATGGCTCATTGTGAATTATCACTACTGTCCCATTATAAGTCGAACAATGTTGGCTGGTTAGATAAAGCTCTAT
>JAJQBO010000052.1 GCA_021203245.1 Planctomycetaceae bacterium | reverse complement strand
GGGGGGGGAAGGCGTCTGTATGTCAAGAAGATTGATTGTTGCTTCCGCTTTGGCTGCAGCCCTCTTATTTGGGGTGGTGGTGTCGGGCTGCAACCGCAATCGCGACGTCGCCATGGAAGCGCGGCGCAACCGGCAGGAATCCCGCCAGCGCGCCCGCACCAAGCAGTCCAAGCAGTCAAGGCGGTCACGCGCCGAATCCACGGAACATACAGAACTGGCCAGCCTGCGCCCCAATGGCCCGCGCCCGGCCGAGGTCCTTGCCTCGACCGTCAGGCGGCAGCCCGGCAGGTCCCGGCAGCCATCCGAGGCCCGGACGCGGCGTCGCGGCGCCAGCCAACTGCGGGAGGAGGGCGTCCAGCCCATCTCCGCCAGTGAGTTCGCCCGCACCGAGCCGGTCCAGCCGGCCCCGATGTATGGGGCGGGCTATGCCGCCGCGCCAGTCCCGGCCGCCCCGGCCGCACTTGCCGCCGTCCCGTCCCAGCACGCCTACAACGGCACCGAATACGGCTATCCCGCCAGCATGACGGTGTATGACCCACCCGTCCCGGTCGTGGTCCTGAGCCCGCAACTGGCCATGGCCCAGGCCGCGCTCCAGCCCACGTTCGCCCCGTACCCGGCTCCTGCCGCCCCCATCCCGACCGCGAACGACCGCGACCTGGTGATGCCGGCAGCGGCCACCCACTATGCCGCCCCGATTCCCGAACTCGAGCCTGTCCGCTACCAGCGCGTCGCCACGCCCGCGCCGGCTGTCCCGGCCACCCCGAACGGGGTGATGATGAGCAGCCGCGTCGGCCAAACCTTCGAGTCGTTCCGGACGCCGTCGGTGCAGTCGTCCGAGGCGGAGCGGGCCCTGGCTCCTATCGCCTCGCCGGCCCGCAGCGCCAGCGAATGGGTACCGAGTCCGTTCACGGCGCCGGGCGCGAAATTTTAAAATTGGAATTCCACTATTTAGATCTGCTATAATGGACGCTGTCGCCAGCGTCCATTTTTCGTGATCGGGAGGATTGGGGGATCACGAAAATTCCGGCCAGACGCTGGACAAGGGAAAGCACACCGCCATGACCTTCAGATTTTCCAGATTCCTCACCACGCTGGTCGTCACCCTGGTCCTCGGGCTCGTTCTTGTGGCAGGATTGCGATCGTTCGGGTTTATCGAGCCGTTCTCGTTTTTCGACACCCCTGACGAAACGGGCGAGCTCGTCGCCGAAGCCACCCGCTCCCTGCAGGCGGTGCGGGAGCGCCAGCCGGGCGAACGCCGCCCAGCCAGCTACGACATGGTTCTGGCCCCACTCGACAAGCTCCTGACCCAGACGCGCACCCTGATTGAAAGCGAGGAATTCGACCCTGTCGCCGATTACGAAAAAGTGCGCTCCCTGGCTCTGCCGGTCATCGACATCGCCACCCAGGCCGACGCCCAGGCGCGCCAGGAGACCGGCTTCCTCACGAAGGAATACCGCTTCAACGCGCAAAAGGGCGAAGCTATCCAATACCTCGCCTCCACGACCTGGGAGCGGATAAACCGCCGCATCCCCCAATCCACCGGTTTCTTCACCGAATCCCCCTCGTATCCGCCGGCCGAGATGAACGCGCTCAGGCAACTGCTGGACGAAGGCATCGCCGCCGCGCCGGACAACCCCCACCTCTACTACATCCGGGGCGTCCTCAATCGCGCCGAAGGCCTGTTCGGTCCGGCGTCGCGGGATCTCGAGCGGGCGGTGGAAATCGACAAGAATTTCGTGGCTGCATGGAACACGCTCGGACTGGTGCGGATCAACCTGCGTGAATTCGCCTCGGCCGAAGAAGCGCTGGAACGCGCCCGCTCCCTCGCTCTTATCCAGGCGCAGCAGGTGGACGCGACGCCGGGCGCGGAATACGCGGCGATTGTCTACAACCTCGCCTCCTTTCACGAAAACCTCGCCGCTTATTATACCCGCGAAAACCGCATGACCCCGACAGTGGAATCGCAGACCCTCATGGCGCGGCACACCACGTCAGCGCGGGACTATCTGGAGGAATTTTTGCGGATTGAACCGGCCGACAGCCCCGATGCGAGAGCCGCCGCCGCCAAGCTGCAAACCCTGGGCAGATAACATCCATCAAACCATCTCAACCGCCCGGTCGGGCCGGTTGGCTCAACTTCAACCCAAAATCGGTGCGGTTATTGAACATATCGCGAAAACTCATTGGACATGGTGGACCGACCGGATATAATGTTTTGTTAAGCGATCTGTTCAGGCCAAAAGTACGCTGACACACGTTGTATTTTTGCCCCGCCGTAAATCTCGTCCGGAAAGGGTTCCGATGTCCGCCAGTGAAGCTTCGCCCTGGAAGGGGAAATCGATACTCATCGTCGACGATTACCCTGCCGTGCGCCGCGCCATCAAGGATATCATCGTTGGCCTGGGAATGTCGGCCCAGGAGGCGGAAAACGGGCTCGAGGCCCTCGCCGCCCTCAAGAACACCACGTTCGACATGGTCATCTCCGACCTGGTGATGCCCGAGATGGACGGCTTCGAACTCACGGAGGCGCTCCGCAACACGCCCGAGTACCGCCGCCTGCCTGTCGTCATCATCTCCACCCATGACGACGCCAAATACATATTCCGGGCCCTGCACCTCGGCGCCGACGACTATATCATCAAGCCGCCGTCCATGGAGATGGTCAAGACGGTTCTCGCGAGGATATTCGACTATGACTGGTAACGTGCAAGCCGCCGAACCCAAAGCCGAACAAAAGGCCGACGCCAAAACGGGCGAAATCGACCGGATGCCGGTGAAGATTTCCCATCTCGACACGCTGCTCGGCCTGACGGGCGAAATAATCATCGCCGCGTCCAATATCTCGATTCTCCAGCGCCACCTCAACAACGTCGAGGACGAGGTGGACAAGGAGACGATGGAGATGGTCAAGCTGGCGGCCATGTCCACAAACCGCATCTCCTCCGACCTCCACCACCTGGTCATGGACATCCGCATGGTCCCCATCAAAGAGACCTTTCTGCGCTTCCGCCGCCTGGTCCGTGACATCGCCAAAAAGCGCGGCAGGCAGGTCAATTTCGAGATCGTCGGCGAAGACACGCTGGTGGACAAGACCGTCGCCGAACGCCTGTACGAGCCGCTCGCGCACCAGATCCGAAACGCCATCGACCACGGCCTCGAGGATCCGCTCGAGCGCCAGCACGCGGGCAAAAACCCCACCGGCAACCTCACCCTTTCCGCCTACAAAAAAGAGGGCTTTACCTACGTCTCGGTGAAGGACGACGGCAAGGGCCTGGACCTCGACCTTATCCGCCAGATCGCGATCGAAAAAGGCTATGTCCAGCCCGGCGCGCAACTGTCGCCCGAGGAATGCCGGCAGATGATCATGAATCCCGGATTCTCCACCGCACGCGAGGCGACGGAAATTTCCGGCCGGGGCGTCGGCATGGATGTCGTCAAGTCGACGGTCGAGTCGATGGGCGGCGAAATCAGCATCGAAACGGAAAAGGGCAAGGGCTCGGAATTCACCTACAAGATTCCGCAGCTCTCCGCCGTCAACATCACGGACGCGGTCATCATCCGCGCCGGCTACGGCTATTTCGCCGTGCCGGTCGGCAACGTCGTCGCCACCCAGTCCATCCGCCACGACGAAATCCACACCACGATGGGCAGGACCGAAAACATCAAGTATCTGGACTCCATCCTGCCGCTGCACGACCTGCTCCAACTCCTGACCGGCACGCCGCTCGAGGCCGATCCCGAGGCAGACGCCGTCCCGATTATCATCATCGAAGCGAAGAACGGCCGCATCGCCTGCAAGGTGTCCGAGTTTATCCGCCCGCAAAAGCTGGTGCTTATTCCGCTGCCGGAAGGCTTCCACGCCGGCGGCATCTCCGGCACCACCATCCTTGGCGGCAGCCAGCTTGGCATGATTATTGAACCGTTCGAACTGGTCGCCATGGCGAGCGGCACCGGCCTCGACCAGGACTCCTACACCACCTCCTCCGCCATCCCGATGGGGGACGACTTTGCCGCGCCCGCGCCCGAGGCCGAGGCCGCGTCGTCGGTCCGGGGCGGAACGGCGGTGATTCCGGCCGCCCAGGCCGCCGACCAGAAGGACGACCAACCGGGAGCCCGCCAGGCGCCGCCCGCACCGGAGATGGACGAAGGCCTGGCCGAGCAGTTCTTTGTCGAAATCCGCGACATCCTGAACGAACTGAACGAAGACATCTTCCAGCTCGAGAAGGAGCCGGACAGCACCAGCCGCGTCAACACCATCTTCCGCCATTTCCACTCCATAAAGGGCAATTTCATGATGACCGGCTTCACCAACGTGGGCGCGTTCGTGCACCACGTCGAGTCGGTCCTGGACCAAATCCGCGAAAAGACCCTGGACGTCTCGCAGGAGATTATCGACTTGCTGCTGGACGCGGTGAAGAATCTCGAAGGCGGCCTGGCGTTGATCCGTTCCGGCAAGGGCTACGAGGTGACGGACAAGGACCTCCTCGCCACCCTCGACCGCTACCGCCGCCGCGACACCATCATCCGCAAGAAAGAGGAGGAAGAGGCGCAGGACGACGGCGTCTTCCGCATGTCGCCCCTCGGGACGCTGCTGTTCCACGCCAAGATGTCGACCCCGGACACGAACGTCTTCCAGTCGATGATCCAGTTGAAGCCGTCGTTCCAGGACTCGTCCCTCATCGCCTACCTGATCATCCGCCGCCTGACGATGATCGCCGACATCATCGATTCGGTGCCGTCGTTGGAGCGCATCGAGCAGGGCATCGTCAAGGACAAGATGAAAATCATGTTCGCCTCCAAGCTGCCGCTGGAGGACATCAACCGCTTTTTCAAGAACCAATTGCAGCGCTACTACTCGGTGGATATGTTTGAAAATCTCATAATGAAGTAGCCCATGCCGAAGATTATCGTCAGCCTCGCCAACGCCGAGGACCAGGAGAACATCTGCTCGGCGCTGCGCCTGAAACGTCATTCGGTCAAGGCGCTCCCGCCCGCCACGCCGGAGGAAAACCCCAAGGCCGTCGCCCAGCGGATGGTGGACGAGAAGGCCCAGGTCGCCATCGTCGACTATCTGGTCGAGGACGCCTTCAGCGTCAAGATGCTCCAGGCCGCCACCGATCACGCGCGCATTCCCCGCTTCATCTTCGTCCTCCCGGAGGACGCCCCGCTGTCGCACGTCCTCATGGCGGTGAACGAAGGCGCGTCGGCTATTCTCCAGCGTCCCGTCAACCTGGAATCCCTGGACAACTATATCGAGCGCGCCATCAACGGCCCGTCGCGGTTCCGCTACGAACTCGACATGGAAAACACCCGCGCCGAGGAAATCGCCGAGATGGAGCACGAGTTCAAGGTCATGAAGATGCAGATGGCCTCGACCCGCAAGCTCATTTCCTTCCTGATGTCGACGCCGCTGTCGGCCCAGCACCGGACCGCGCTGGTCGTCTCCGACTCCAATTATCAGCAGGACTATTTGAAAAAGCCGCTTGAAGATCACGGTTTCATGGTCCACCTGGCGACGAACCCGGACGAAGGCACGCGGGTGGCCCTGGCCGAAAAGCCGCGCATCGTCATCAGCGATCTCGAAATGGAGGGGAAGAACGGCATCGAGTTCTGCCACGACCTCAAGATCACCCAGAAGTTCATGCCCTGTTTCTTCGTCATCTGCACCGCCAACAGCGAAAAGGTGGATACGGTGATGGCCCCCGGCAACGGCGTCGACGCCTGCGTCATCAAGCCCTCGAACGAGAGCGGCAACCAGGAACTGATCGCGACGGCGGCGATGGGGTTGTTGTTGTAGGGGGAGGTATTCGGAGCTGACGTAACGCCTTTCTCTCCCTCTCCCTTTGAGGGAGAGGGCCGGGGTGAGGGTGACTCCCCACGCGATGTTTGTTGCTGTGGCACAGGGGAATACTGACCGAAAGACCCCTCACCCCAACCCTCTCCCCCTTCGGGGGCGAGGGGGCATGTTTAAGCTGTCACACTTTGAGCGGAGGCGTTATGGACGCGCCTCCGTTATTCATTTCGCGCTGCTTGAATCGAGGGCAATACTCCAATAGCTTTCACAATCTGGGTCGACGCCGACGCCTGCCCGCGCGAGGTGCGCGAGCTGGTCATCCGGACCGCCCTGCGCTGCACCGTCAAGGCGGTTTTTGTCGCCAATCAGCCGCAATACCTGCCGGAACGCGACTGCCTCGAGTTCCGCATCGTCCCGGGCGGCGACGACAAGGCGGACGACCTGATTGTCCAGGAATCGGCCGGTGACGACATCGCCGTCACCGCCGACGTGCCGCTGGCGGCGCGGCTGGTCGGGAAGGGGATTTTCGCCCTCGACCCGCGGGGCGGCGAGTGGACCGAGGCGACGATAGGCGACCGCCTCGCCACCCGGAACCTCATGGAGCATCTCCGTTCCACCGGCATGCAGACGCCCGGACCGTCGGGCTACAGCGAGGCGGATCGGGGCAAATTCGCCAACGCATTGGACCGGGCGGTGACGAAACGGTTGCGCGGGCGGCCGTCAGCGGGACAATAGGCCTTCTCCCGTTCGACAGGAAAAATGGCATGATACTGAAAAACACCAGCAAGACCGTCAGGGAACGCCTCATCCGCTACCAGCGCGATGAACTGACGAGCGCCGTCGTCTACGCCCGCATGGCCGCGCGCGAACAGGACACAAACCGTTCGGTCCTGCTGCGCATGGCGGCCGAGGAACGCAAGCACGCCGCCACTTTCCGCCAGTACAGCGGCGTCGACATGTCGCACAGCCGTATCAGGGCCTGGTGGTATGCTTTCCTCTCCTGGCTCCTCGGATTCACCTTTGTCGTCCAGGTCATGGAAAAGGCCGAGACCCTTACCGCCGGCGATTACCACAGCCTGGTGGATGAGATTCCCGAGATGCGCGCCATTATCCTCGAAGAGGAACAGCATGAGGCCGAACTGCACGAAATGCTGGACGAGGAACGCCTGCACTATGTCGGCGCGATGGTCCTTGGCCTGAACGACGCCCTGGTCGAACTCACCGGCACCATCGCCGGCCTCACCTTCGCCCTGCAGGACAACCGCATCGTCGCCATGGCCGGCATTATCACCGGCGTCTCGGCAACCCTGTCCATGGCCGCTTCAAACTATCTGGCCGAGCGCGCCGACGGCAAGGACGACGCTTTCCGCTCCAGCCTCTATACTGGCGTCGCTTATCTCGTCACCGTGGTGCTGCTGGTGCTCCCGTACCTCCTCCTCCCGGACGACCGCTACCTCGCGGCGCTCGTCACCATGCTGGCGGTGGTGGTGTGCATTATCTTTTTCTTCAATTACTACATCGCCGTCGCCAAACAGACGCCGTTCTGGCCGCGCTTTCTCGAGATGGCCGCCATCAGCCTCGGCGTGGCGGTGATATCCTTCGCCATCGGCTTCCTGGCCAAGCACCTTCTCCAGATTGAACTCTAGCATGTGGGTGATTTATCCGCTCCTCTTCCTGGCCGGATTCGTGGACGCCATCGCCGGCGGCGGCGGCCTGATATCCCTGAGCGGCTACCTCGCCGTCGGCCTGCCGCCCCACATCGCCGTCGCGACCAACAAGTTCTCCACCTTTATCGGGACCGGCATTTCGGCCGGGATGTTTGTCCGGGGCGGTCATGTCAAGTGGGACGCGGCCCTGCTGTCCTTTACGGGTGCGGTGATCGGGTCTGTCCTGGGCGCGAAGCTGGTCCTGCTGGTGGACGACAGGACGCTGGCGTGGGTACTCCTTATCGCGATTCCGCTGGTGGCCGGGTTTGTCCTGTTTCGGCGCGATTTCGGCACCCCGGTCAAAACACTGCCGGACAGGCGGCTGCGGTTGGTGGCACTCCTGATCGGATTCGCGGTCGGCTGTTACGACGGCTTTTTTGGTCCCGGCACCGGGACGTTCCTTATCATCGCTTTTACGACCGTGCTCGGACTGGATCTCCTTACCGCGTGCGGCAATACCAAGATCGTGAATTTTGCCTCCAACATCGCCGCCGTTGGGACATTTATCGCCTCGGGCCATATCGACTACCGTTTAGGCGCGCCGTGTGCGGCGTGTTTTATCCTCGGCAGTCTGACCGGGACGCGGCTCGCCATTAACAACGGCTCCCGAATTATCCGGCCGATGATCCTGGTGGTGATTACGATGCTGCTTGTCAAGGTGTTGGTGGATCTGCTGTCGTGAGATCAATTATGCAAAACCTGCTCCCTCTCCCTTTGCGGGAGTGGGCTGGGGTGTGGGTGAT
>JAJQBO010000220.1 GCA_021203245.1 Planctomycetaceae bacterium | reverse complement strand
AGATTGGGAAGTATTAAAAAACTCGTAAATTCATTGTGACGACACACCCTAGAAGTTATGTTTCGTCATCAAATATCTCTTCGATAGGCTATGATCGGGATTCTTCCATTCTTGAAATAGAATTTAAGGATGAAGGAGTTTATCAATATATTGGGGTTGACTATCAGGCATTTACTGCCTTAAGAACTGCAAGCTCTATTGGTTCGCATTTTCACAAATACATCAAACCGCGGTACAGATGTACAAAAATATTCTAAAGATTTTACCATGATCGGATTAATCGATGCGAAATAAAACAAAAAGCGTATTTATTTGCGATGAGAATCCAAATAGGAAACGACCACAACTTCAAAAACATACCCATATCAGAGGCTATCACGGCTGCCGCCCTACGAATGTATCCGACTATTAAGAGCACGGCATCAAAGCATGGAATTCATTTGATGTAAAAAAGCACGCAGAGACTATTTTTGGTCACGAAGTCGAACAAATATTACTAAACTATCCCGACCGAAATATTTATGAAGAAAATATTATTTATTTTTCCGCCTTCAAACAACCTCTTATCGAGGATGCTGGACATTATTTGTGTTATGGAAGCGAGTATCTAGCTGGCTTGGCAGCGTGCCTAGATGAATCGACCACAGGGCCGTTTCATAGAATTTTGCTGGAGCTTGGCTACCCCACCATTTTTACCTGCGACGTTCCAATACATTTTCTTTCACAATCACAAATCGATGATATAAATAAGCAATACGACCCCGATGATGATAATTGCAGTTTTTGGATTGGTAGAAATTTGCCCAAAGAGTGCATTGTATCTCATGAGCATCCGGCCAAACTATTTGACCCTTTATGTTGGCATTCCCGAATGAATCCACACACCACATGTCCTGCTTGTAAATGACGTTGGACATTACTTAGTTCTCTTTACCATAGCTTCGGCTTTTGTAAAAAATGACAAGATAGTCTCTTTTGTGGCTCTGCCAATATAGACCAACATGCGATCGCTCCCATAAGCTCAAGTGGAGTCTGAATTCGATTATCTTTGGATAATCCTTATGTAATCCTTGTGTGGTACTTGTGTTTTTTGTGTGGACTTTATACATGTTCCGCAAGTCGGACATACAACAACGACTGTCTGGACGTTCACATCGTTGATATTTGGAACAGTCTGATATTCAACATAGTTAGATGGATTTTGACCGAGATTTACATCGCCCTGACTTGCATTATCCGTATCGAAATTTACCCTTTTGACCGATTCGAATCTCTTCGCCCGCTCCATATTAAAATGACCGCAACTACTTTCACTAGAAAGAGTTGCGGTTTTTTTATTTCCAGGGTTTTCGAGGTTCTGTTGGATTGTTGGATTGTTGCGGTTGGTGGCTCTGTCTTGGAGGATATTTTAGGGTCGACCCATTATTCGTGGGTTATTTTCGGAAGACAATGACTCCTAATCCAAGCGAAACCGCCATGATTCCCAAGCCCAGCAGGACGGTACTCCAGGGGTTCTGGATAAAGAGCATCGGGACTAGAACCGGAAAGAAATTTGTCGGCAGGCCCAGCGAACTGACGTACGCGGCATGCGCATCCGGAGCAGAGCTCTGTCCATCCGGATCCACCGCACGCACCAAGGCAAGCCCCGTGGCCGTATTGCCGGTCCCGGCGCCAAAACACATGACGGCTTTTTCAAACCACTCGTCCCTGCAGCACTTCCTGGCATACGCGAGACAGAGAACGACCGAAACGATAATTAAGAGCAGCGAATAGAGAAGGAGCGGCATCAGGTGGGTGGTAAAGAGGTCGAGCCGTAATGTGGCAATGGCCGAAACGATGATAATTTCCAGTATGAAACCTGATATCGTATTGATTGTCGCCTTGTCCACATACCCGTCCAACTTCAGCCAGCACATGGCGAGCCACAGCAGAACGCCGCCGACAACTCCTTTCATCATCGACGGCAGGGTATGAAAGAACGGGTGCACATGGTCGCCCAACACAACAAACAACGATGAACCGAAATACATGGCAACCATCAGCAGGGCGAACTGGAAGGCAAGATTGTTGGCGCTGGCGGAATATACGCGCGACATGCCGATCGGGCGGCGCTTTTGCTCAGGCACCAGCGCGATGGATTTTCCCGTCCCGCTGCCGGTGCGGTTGGGGTCGAGATACCGGGTCCAGCCTTTCCTGATCCCGATGTTGACGATAGTCATGCCGACGACAACTGCCCCCAGCAGGCCGATTGTGGCGAAAATCATGCCGACGCCTATGGTCTCGGTAAAGCCCATTTCCGAATAAACGCTTCCCGCTGTCGCGCTATGACCATGCCCGCCGTGAAAGGCAAACATCCCCATGGTGGCCCAGCCGACCGGCAGGTTCGGCCAAATCGCGGCGAATACAATGCCAAACAGGACGCCGATGCCAAGTTGCGCACCCTTCAGCCCGAGGCACATGGTCGAGTAATCCAGAAACGACGTCGGCTTCCGCCTGTTGATGGTGACGCCAAAGACGAGTGCGCAAATGACAGGAGCGATGAGAACTTCCGATAAGGATGAAAAGGACTTTGGTATGACGATTACGCCCAGCATTTGATCGCCTGCCAACAGGGCGAGCCCGCCGCCGACAACCGCCGAAGGGAGATACAATTTACGGAACAGGGGACAGCATTCGCGAATGACATAGCCGGCTATGAAAAACACGCACAGCAGCATCATGTCCTGAAACAGGCTGTTGACCGTCATAACCGTCTCCACCTGCCACCCCTTGCGCATAAGACCGGCAAGCTGGCAAAAAACTCCCGGTGCATACCGCTTCGCCGCTCCGAGGCTTATTCCTGATTGCTCACAAATAAACCTCGGAGACGGCGCTGCTTCACGGGCAAAAAGATTAGAGCGTTTAAAAAACGCTAGGCGCAGCACACTGCGTCGATGAACTCGACTTTTTTTTCGCCGCGAGTGAATCGGCCACCCACTGCCGGTTGCCGCTTCCGCTCGATGCCTTTTCCACCTTTGCGCGATCCGAAGCGGCGTTTTCCTCCGCTTTTTCAATAAGGCCGGCCGCATCCCGCTGGTCGATAACGATGACGCCGTCCTCGTCGCCCAGAATGATATCGCCGGGGTTGATGGAGACGCCGCCTATGGATATGGGCGCATTGATTTCGCCCGGCCCTTCCTTGTACGGTCCGCCAGGCGTGAATCCGGCGGCGTACAGCGGGCAGGACGATTTCGAAATCGCGTCGATATCCCGGATCGGGCCGTCGATGACAATCCCCGCGACTTTTTTGTAGTCGGCAAGGTAGCGGTACATGATCTCTCCCATGATCGCGCGATTGCGGCCACCGTCATTGGAAAGAACGATGACATCCCCTTCCTGCGCCATGTTGAGCGCCTGGTGCAGCATCAGGTTGTCGCCCTCCCTGACGTGCACGGTCAAGGCAACGCCGCACATATTGCTCTTCGGCGACGAGAGAAGATTGATGTCGGCCGGCAGCGCGCAAAGCCGATTCATGCAATCCGCCACGTTGGCGGCGGGAAGCCTGCGGAAGCGTTCCACCAGTGCGGCATCCGGTAAGCGACGTTGCAGATACACTCTGTTTCCAATTGGCATTTTGCTTCTCCAATAGGTATTTTTCCATGAGGAATTCGTAAGAACGCGTTGCGATCGATCAGTCGGTAAAGACAGGCGCCGTCTCCCAGTCGATTTCTCTGACCGGCCAAGTCGGTTCCTTGCCTTCGAACACTTCGACAATGCCCATCGCCGAGTGCAGCGAGGCTCGGTCGGTCGCTTCCTTGGTGGCTGCGCCTATGTGCGGGCCGACAACGACGTTGTCCAGATACAGTATCGGGTTTTCGGGATCCACCGGCTCCTGTTGCAGCACATCCAGCCCTGCCCCGGCGATAACCCGGTCGCGGCACGCTTCGTAGAGATCCTTTTCATTCACCACCATGCCGCGCGAGGTGTTTATGAGGAACGCGGTCGGTTTCATCAGGCTGATCTTGTCCTTGTTGACAAACTGCCTGGTCAATTTGGTGGTCGGACAGTGGAGGGAGACAAAATCGCTCTTCGTGAAGATCACGTCGAGATCCCGGACCACCTCGACCCCTTCGGGGAAATCGGCCCGCGCCTTGTACGGATCATAGGCCATGACCTTCATATCGAAGCCGAGCGCCATTTTCGCGACCCGCGATCCGATATTGCCGCAGCCCACCAGGCCGAGCACTTTTCCGGCGATTTCGGATTTCGGCGTCTTAAGCTTCGCCTTGTAATAATCGCTGATGAAATCGCGCCGGACAACAGTGAAATTCCGCGAGCAGTAGAGAATGTACATCATCGCTGCTTCCGCCACCGAGGTGCTGTTCGCCACCGGACAGTAGAGGACCTGGACATTGTGCTCTTTGGCGGCCTGGAGATCGACCGTGTCGAAGCCGGCACCATGCCGAACAATCACTTTCAGCTTGTCCGCCGCCTCGAATACCTCCCTGGTGATTTTGGACAGCCGCACCACCATCGCGTCCATACCCTTGATGTCCTGGATGATGTGTTCCGTTTCCATGCCGCTGCCCGGCACCAGTTCCCACCCGCGGCTCTTCAGATATTCACGGCCATCCTTCATGATTTCCTGCGGCAATAAGACCTTGTAACCCATCGTCGTTCCTCCTAAAAAGAAAAAGAGTGGTAAATGTCATTTCTCGTAAATAAAATCAGGCGCACAGTAGACCATCGTTCCTCTTTTGATCGTCATTTCCGGCTTGAGCAGTTTGTCCGCCGTAAAAACACTTCCCTTCCAATCGCGGTACGTCTGCTTGCAGTCAATCCAATCGAAAATCGCGATATCGGCCCAGGCTCCGTGGGACAGGCAACCGATTTGCCCCGCCATGTTCATCACTTCGGCCGGACGCCTGGTCGTCATGTCGATCACCTGCGACAGCGGAATTCCCATGCAGATGTATCGGGACATGAGATTCGGCAGGGAAAACAGAGGCCGCCGAAACATGCTTCCAGCCACCAAATCGGTGCTGCACATGTCGGCGACAAAGCCCTGCTCCTTGGCTTTCTGCATGATCTCGAAGTCGCCGTGTTTCCGGCCCTCGGCGGTATCGAATATGATGCCGCGCTTGCGTGCATCCACAACACACTGACGCAGCGAGCCACGCTCGTCCAGTATGGTGTTTTTGACTCCCTGATAGACGTGTTCAAAGACATCGCCAGGGCGGAGCACGTTCAGGACTTCTTCGGTGGCAACAGGGATGTTTGTGCAATGAACTTCCACCGGGCAGGCAATTTTGTCGGCGATAGCGATGGTGGCTTTCAGAGGTTCGATACCGAGACCCTCCGCCAACTCTTCACTCTGCCGGATTTTAAGACCTAGAATGGTATCCCTGTTTTCATCGTAAATGCGCGCGATCTTCTTCTCGTCGAAATACCTGGGGTCTATGCATTCGTGATATTGCGACGTGACCAGACCGGCGGAGCAGACCTGAAGAAAACTCTTTATGGTGACCTTGCTTCTGGCGATGACGACGTTACGAAATATCGTGTAGTTCGATGCGCCCGCCGAGCAGTCAATCGCGCTTGTCACGCCGGTCGGAAGGTAGGTGCTGTCGGGATAGATGCCTATATCGGTACCGTCCTGGAACATGTGGGCATGGGCGTCAATCAGGCCAGGAAAAACATAACGGCCCGTGGCGTCGACGACATGATTGGCCTTATCCCCCGGTTCATAGGCGACGATCCTTCCGTTGTCGACCGCGATATCGCGCACCTCATCGACATCGTTTTTCGGATCGACGACATGGCCGTTGGTAATCAATAGATCCAGCATGGTGAACTCTCTTTGTGGGCCGTCGGCAGTGCCGACGTTTGGTTAGAACGTTTACATTGATCGTGAACCTTCTCCTGCGTTTTTCGGCATTTTCGAGTACCGACCGTCAAACGTAGGCAGGAACGATTCATTCTTTAAAAAGCGCTGGCACAGACCGATCTAGCACAGACCAATCAGGTACCAGTACGGCATGCCGATACAGAAGAAGATTACCAGAGCCACCGCCAGCATAATCGTGCCCACAAGCCAGAAATCCTTTTGCGACACATAGCCGGAAGCGAACGCAACCAGCCCCGCGCCGTTGCCATAGTGGGTGAGCAGGGCGCCGTAGCTCGCGAAAAACGCCAGCATCAACGCTATCACCATAGGATTGGCCTTGGTGGTCAGGGCGATGGCGAGCATAACCGGGTAAAACGAAGCCACAAACGCGGAGTTTGACACGAAGAAGTAGCGAACCGCAAGGCTGGCGAGAACGAGAATGAGCGTCACCAGCAGGCCGTTCACGTTGGAAAGGTCCATGACACCGTTGAGCCCGTCGGCGAGCCAGTTGTAGAAGCCCGCGCCGGACAGCGCCATGGCAACACCGTAAAACGCGCCGTACCACACGAAGATATTCCACGCGCCCTTGGCGCCAATCACGTCTGTCCAGTCCATCACGCCTGTCGCAAGAATCAGCGCCAGGAAGACGAATCCGACAACCTGCATGCCCAGATTTACGTACGGTATTTGCGCGCCGAACATCCAGCCGAGGATCGCGCCGATGAAAAGAACGAAAAGCACTTTCTCGTCGCGGCTAATCGGTCCGAGTTCCTCGAGGCCTTTTCTTGCGATGGGCTTGATATCCCCCAATGTTTTCAAATCGGGCTTGTACAGCTTGTACACAATCAGCGGTGAGACGAGCAGCATCAAACCGGCCGGGACAATCGAGGCTATCATCCACGTTTCCCATGTAAGGTTGATGCCGAACATATCGCTGACCAGCGAGGCGGTGATGGCGTTTGTCGCCATGCCGGTGAGGAACAGGGCCGACGTTCCTTGGGAGACGACATACATGAGAATGGTCAGGTAGCCGCCCAATTTCTTCGGTTCACTGGTAGGGGTCGATCCGACACCTTCGGCGATCTGCCTGAAGATGGGATAAATGATGGTGGTTCGGGCCGAGTTCGACCCGGTCGCCGGGCTGAGAACGAGATCGGTCACCATCATCAGGTACCCCAGCCCCAACGTGGAGTTGCCTGAACGCAGCAGCAAGTTGTAGGCGATACGCCTTTTCCAGGCCAGTTTTTACAAAGGCGGTACAGACGATGGTCACGATACAGATAAACCAGACCATTGGCGTGCCATAGCCCTGGAGAAGGGTGGAGCTGCTGATAAACATGGAGCCGATGCCGATGATGACGAGGGTTATGACCGGCTCCTGGAACGGTTTAATGACCAGACCGGCCAAAAGACCCAGATAGACGGCCACCGTGTGCCATGTCGAGGCGTCCAAACCCATTGGTGCCGGTATGTTCCACAACACGATGGGAACTGCCGCGACGGCGAGAAGCTTGACAATGATATCCTTCTTCATTTTTCTTCCCCTTTTAGAAGAAACCCTCAGGAGTACAATGCGACCCAGAAGTTGAAAAGTGAGGCAACAACGCAATGGGGCTACCTCGCAAAGCCATGCTTTGCGCATCCGGTACCAAGCGTCATAATGTGAGAGGGGGTGTTTCGTTTAGCGCGGGCCACAGGTGGAAAGGAATCGATAATCAAGTTTTTGTGCTGGCCGCTTTTTAATTATGCAAGACGAATGCCAGTTTTTCATTTTGCGTAACCTGTGCAAATAGGTGGGGAGGAGGCGCACGCGCGTCCCGTATGGATTCATTTTGAAACCCATAGAGCCTCAAATCAAAACCTCTTGAATCATCTACGGACCCGTAATTCGAGGCTGGAGAGGACGAACTATCAGCGAGACACAGGAGGCTATAGCTCGTATTTTTTCAGTTTTCGCCACAATGTGGATTTGCTGATGCCGAGCGCCTTGCATGTCGCGGCCTTGTTCCCGTGAAGCTGGCGCAGGGTGCTGAGGATAAGACGCTGCTCAGTTTTTTCCATATTGGCTGGCTGGGTATGGCTGCCGCTTTCCGGTGCGGCATTCACCTTCAGAGTGGGCTCTCTGGCGAGGATGTCGGCGGTCAGTGTTTCGTCGATGCGATTATTGTCGCTGGTCACCACCAGCCGCTCGACGATATTCTGCAGTTGCCGTATATTGCCTGGATAGTGGTGTGCACAGAGCAATTTCAGCGCCTTGTCCGAAATCTGTATCGGGTAGGGGTATTCCAGCACTATTGCTTCGATCAATGGGCCGATGTCTTCCGCCCTCTCCGGTAACGTCCGCATAATGGTGTAAAATTAAAATGAGCCAGAGGCTCAGCCTCC
>JAJQBO010000142.1 GCA_021203245.1 Planctomycetaceae bacterium | reverse complement strand
GTGTTGTAAGGTGAAGAGGTGGATGGACGCTTCCCGAAACCACGTGAAAAGCCGCACCAAGGCATCGGGAAGCGACAAGAGGCCTGGAGACCGCCGTGGCACAGACAACCGGGACAAACCAGCTTATCCCCAAACTCCGCCTGGTCCTCCCCGGCCTTGCCAAATCGGAGCGCCGCGCCGCCGAGTATCTGCTGGAAAACGCCGACAAGCTTCCCGCCCTCAACCTGGCCGAACTCGCCGCCGGGGCCGGGTGCAGCCAGGCGTCCATCGTCCGCCTGTGCAAGGCGATGGGCCTGGACGGCTTCAAGCAGTTGAAGGCCGAACTCACCCGGGGAAACCGGCTGGACCGGGGCGAACTGTTCCCCGGCGGCGACGAGGGCGAAGCGGCCGCGCGCGGGGGCGTCGTCCCGATGGCGGATGTGCTCCGGGAGGTGTTCAGTTACAACGTGCGCCAGCTCCAGGACACTTTCGCCCTTTATACGCCGCAGTACGACGCCGCCCTCGAGGCCATCCTCGCCGCCGGACAGCTTGCCTTCTTCTCCATCGGGAACGCGTCCATGCCCTGTCAATACGCCTATATGATGTTCAGGCGCATGGGCTATCCGTGCAGCGCCAACACAGACCCGGATCTGCAGATGCTGGACGCCGCCAACCTGAAGAAAGGCGATGTCGCCATCGCCGTCTCGCACACGGGCCAGACCCGGCACGTCGTCGCCGCCACCGAACTCGCGCGCCAGGGCGGCGCGACCACCATCTGCATCACCAAAAACGCCAAGTCGCCGCTGACCAAGGTGTGCGACATCCACCTGTTCACCGCCACCGTCGATTCGTCCATGCACATGGAACTGGTGGCGCGGCGCATCGCCGAATACGCCATTATCGAAGCCTTCTACCACGCTGTCCGCATGCGGCGGCCCGAGGTGGAGGGTTTGGTCAAGGAAGGGTCCCTCGCCATGCGCATCAACAAGCTGCCCGGATTCACCCGCATGGACGGCATCGACGCCTGAATGCCTTACCCCGTTCACTCTGGAGACTGTATGGAAACAACCGAACTGCGCAGGAAAGCCGTCGCCATCCGGCGGGCTCTCTTGCAGATGATTCACCACGCCAAGGCCGGCCACACCGGCGGCGCGCTGTCCTCGGTCGACATCCTGACCGCCCTCTACTACGGCGTCATGCACATCAACCCGAAACAGCCGAAATGGGAGGGCCGGGACTTTTTCGTCATGTCGAAAGGCCACAGCGTCGAGGGGCTGTACTGCATTCTCGCCGACCTCGGCTTTTTCGACCCCGCCGAACTGGACACCTTCTGCCGCTTCGGCACCCGACTCATCGGCCATCCCAACAACAAGGTGCCTGGAGTGGAAATGAACACCGGCGCGCTCGGCCACGGCCTGCCTGTCGCCACCGGCATGGCCAAGGGCCTGAAAATGATGGGCCGCCCGAACCGCGTCTATACCGTCATGGGCGACGGCGAGCAGGGCGAGGGGTCGATTTACGAGGCGGCGATGGCGGCCTCCCACTACAAACTGGACAACCTCACCGCCTGTATCGACAGGAACCATCTGCAAATCAGCGGCGACACCGAGGACGTCATGGCCCTGGAACCGCTGGCCGACCGCTGGCGCGCCTTCGGCTGGCACGTGGTGGACCTGGACGGCAACGACATGGACGCCCTGATGGCGGAACTCGGGCACGAACCGCCGGCCGGCAAGCCCAGGATGATTATCGCCCACACGGTCAAGGGACGCGGGGTGAAGGAAATGGAGAACGTCGCCAAGTGGCACCACGGCGTGCCCGACGACGCCCTGATGGAAAGCGCCATGGCGCAGCTGAGCGAGCAGGAAAGGAGTTTGGCATGAACACGGGACTGTCCTGCCGCGAGGTATTCTGCAACCATCTGACCGAGATGGGCACGGCCGACAAGCGGGTCGTCGCCCTCACGTCCGACGCCAAAGGCTCGACCGCGCTCGGTGTGTTCGCGAAAGCGCTGCCGGAGCAGTTCGTCGAAGTGGGCATTGCCGAGCAGAACGAGATCGGCATGGCGGCCGGCATGGCGGCGGTGGGCCTGAAGCCGTACGTGTGCGCCCCGGCCAGCTTTCTCTCGGCCCGCGCCCTCGAACAGATCAAGGTCGACGTCGCCTATTCCCGGATGAACGTGAAAATCCTCGCCGTGTCCGGCGGCATCAGCTATGGCGCGCTCGGCGCGTCGCACCATTCGCCCCACGATATCGCCGTGTTCCGGGCCATCCCCGGCATCGTCGTCGTTCTGCCGTGCGACGAAGCCCAGACGGTCGGCCTGATGGACGCCTTGGCCGCGACCGACACGCCGGCCTATTTCCGCGTCGGCAAGGTGGCGATGCCGGTCATCTATCCGGCCGGGACGACATTCGAAATCGGCAAGGCGGTCCGGCTCCGGAACGGCGACGACCTCACCATCATCGCCTGCGGCGAAATGGTCTATCCGGCCCTGCAGGCGGCGGAAAAGCTGGCGGGAGAAGGCATCGCCGCCGGCGTCCTCGACATGCACACGCTCAGTCCGCTGGACGAGGCGGCCGTGCTGGAAGCCGCCGCCATCGGCCCCATCGTGACGGTGGAGGAACACAGCGTCAACGGCGGCCTCGGCGCGGCGGTGGCGCAGATCACCGCCACCCACAGGCCGGTGGCGATGCGCACCCTCGGCCTGCCGGGCGACGAGAACGCCGTCGCCGGCGCGTCGCCGGACGTCTTCCGCCATTACGGGCTGGACGAAGACGGCATCTACGCCGCGGCGCGGGAACTGTCTGCCACAAACCGGAAATAGGGAGAGGCCATGCCGGAAAAATTCATCCTCGCCATCGACCAGGGCACCAGCGCCACCAAGTGCGTGCTTATCGACAAAAAGGGCCATATCGCTTCGCGGGGAAGTGCGCCCCTGGGCGAAAGCTACCCGGCGCCGGGCTGGGTGGACCAGGACCCGGAGGCGATCTGGGCGAGTATCGGCTTTGCCGCGTCCGCCTGCCTGGACGGGCGCGACCCCGGCTGCATCGAGGCGGTGGCGTTGTCGACGCAGCGGGAATCGATGCTGCTGTGGGACCGGAAGACGGGAAAACCGCTGTCGTCGCTGGTAAGCTGGCAGGACCGGCGCTCGGTCGACGCGTGCGAGGCGCTGCGGCGGCTCGGCCACGCCGACCTGGTGCGGGAACGGTCCGGCCTGCCGCTGGACCCGATGTTCTCCGCCCTCAAGGCCAAGTGGCTCCTGGACGAGTACGACCCGGACCGGGAAAAATCCCGCCGGGGCGACGTCTGCCTCGGCACCATCGATTCGTTTTTCCTGAGCCGGTTCGCGGGCGACGACCACCTCACCGAAGCCGGCAACGCCAGCCGCACCCAGCTCCTGAACGTCCGCTCGGCCGAATGGGACCCGGACCTCCTGGACGTCTTCGACATCCCGGCCCAGGCCCTGCCGCGCGTGTGCCGGTCGAACGGTCCCTTCCCGGCGCTCCGGGGCGTCGCCGGGCTGCCGGACGGCATCCCGACCCTGGCGGTTCTGGGCGATTCCCACGCCGCCCTGTTCGGCCACGGCCTGTTCCAGCCGGGCGGGGTCAAGGCGACCTACGGCACCGGGTCGTCCGTGATGGGCCTGACCGGCGGCATCGACCGGCTGCACCCCGGCATCTGCCTCACCATCGCCTGGATGGTGGAGGACGCGCCGTCCTTGGCGGCGGAGACGAATATCCGCTCGTCCGGCGCGACCCTGAAATGGGCCGGCAACCTGCTTGGCATCGACGCGGGCGAAGTGGCGGAACTGGCGCGGGTGCATCATCTCTCCGGCGGCGTGGGGGCGGTGGTCGTGCCCGGCTTCAACGGCCTCGGCGGCCCGTGGTGGGATAACGCCGCCACCGGCCTTATCGACTGCCTCGGCCTTGATTCGGGTCGCGGCGCGGTGTGCCTGGGCGCGCTTGAATCGATTCCCAACCAGATTTCGGACGTGGTCGAATTACTGCGGGAAAGCGGCATGGCGGTGGACGTCCTGTCCGCCGACGGCGGCCCGACGCGGAACGCGTTTCTTATGCAGCTCCAGGCCGATTACACCGACGTGCGGGTTCACCGCTCGCCCGACGCCGAACTGTCGGCCCTGGGCGCGGCACACCTGGCCGGGCTCGGTCTTGGCTGGTGGACGTGGGGGGAATTGGCCGGGCGCGAGCGGCCGGGAGAGGAATATCTGCCGGCGCTTGGCCGGGAGGAGCGGGAAGCGAAGCGGAACCGCTGGAAGGCTTCGCTTGGCAAGGCGCGGAGCAGGACGGCGTAACCGATGTTCCGTTGAACCGCCGCCTCACCCCAGCCCTCTCCCCGAGGAGAGAGGGAGCACGATTATCGTAAACCCTCTGTATAGTCGAGGCGGCGTCGGTAGGTGCCGGCGTCGCCGTTTTCCAATGCCGGCAGCGGTTGGGCGTCCTGCCAGTCGCGGTCGGCGGGCGCGTCCTGCAGTTGGAACCGCACCATCATGTTTCTGAGTTCGCCGCTCTGCCTCGACAGGGTCTGCGCCGCCGTGGCCGTCTCCATCGCGTAGCGCGAATTCGCCTGGGTGGAGTGGTCGATCTCCGACAGGCCGGTGACGATCTGGTCGATGTTCCGGGACTGCTCCTGGCTGGCGGCGGCGATTTCGCCATACAGGTCGGTCGTCTGCTGGGCGTTGTCGAGAATCTGCTTGAACGCATCGTCCGCCCGCAAGGCGATGGCGACCCCGTTGTCCACCCGCTTGACCGTGTCCTCGACCAGCGTCGCCGTCTCCCGGGCCGCCTTGGCGGAACGGGAGACGAGGTTCCTGACCTCCTCCGCCACCACGGAAAAGCCCTTGCCCTGACGTCCGGCGCGGGCGGCCTCGACCGCCGCGTTGAGGGCGAGCAGGTTGGTCTGGAAGGCGATGTCGTCGATGAGCTTCACGATGCGGGCGATATGGGCGCTCGAGGTCTGAATCTCCGTCATCGACGCCACCATATCCTCGACGGCGGCATAGCCGTTCTCCGCCGCGGTGCGGCTGGCCTTGGCGAATTCGTTGGCCTGGGCGGCATGGCGGGCGTTGGCGTGGGTCTGCTCGCCCAGCCGCGTGGTGCCGACGGAAATTTCCACCAGGGCCGACGCCGTCCGGGACGCCCCGTCCGACAGCGACTGGCTGGCGGCGGAGATGGCTTCGGCGCCGTCCGTCACCTGCCGGACATGGCGGTTGACCCGGACGAGGGCGTCGTGGGTAATCCGCATCATGGCGGACAAGGCCCGGCCAAGCTGGTCTTCGTTGCTCCGGAGCGTGACCGACCCGGAGAAGTCGCCCTGGGCCATCTCGCCGGCGATCTTGACCTCCTCCCGCTGGGAGCGGAGCATTTCGCCCACCGACCGCGCCAGGGTGCCGATTTCGTCCGAGCGCCCGACATACTCCTGCATGATGTCCTGGTCGATGATGCCCCGCGCCAGCAGGTCCATCTGTTCGGCCGCGTGGCGGATGGGCTGGGAGAGGAAGCGGGTCTGCCACAAGGCCAGGAGGATGGAGACGGCAAAACCGAGAATAGTGCAGATAATGAAGTACCAGCGCACCGACGCCGCATTCTCCAGGGACGCCTTGGCCTGATCGGTCGTCTCGGCGACCTGGGCGGCGACGTTGGCCATCTGGCCCTTGAAGTCGCCGATCTGGCGGGTGGCGTTCACCATGCTGTCCTTGGCGGCGACGGCGTCGGAGGTGGCGTTCCGGGTATTGAGGCTGGCGACGCTGGCCGATTCCTGGGTCGAGTGGCTGATCAAGGTCACGACTTCGTCCAGCCTGGCGTTGACTTGTTCGCGAGCCGTCTGGCCCTCGCCAAAGGCGATGTCGAAGGCGCGCTTGGCGATATCCTCGAACTCGAAACCGCCCCGGACGCGGGCTTCGAGAAGATCGTCTATCTGGTCGAACTCGGACATGAGCCTGTCGTGCAGTTCGTCCCACGCCCCCCACGAAACGATAAACTCAAGCCATGCCCGGCGCTTGTCTTCGGAAAAATAGGATTCGAGGTTGGAGATGCGTTCAATCGCCGCCTCGGCCCGCTCGAACGCGCCCCGGATATAGTCGCGCTGCTGCTGGCGGATGGCCGGATCGTAGAGCTGGCGCATCAGCAGGGTGCGTTCGCCGACGGCGACGGCGGTGAGGGCTTCGCGGATTTCGCCGATGGCGATGACGGCGGGCAGGTCGACGGCGTTCAGGTTGGTGACGCGTTCGCTCGTTTCCTCCATCGTGGCGACGGCGAGGTCGAGGGCGACGCCGGCGTTGTCGATGGTCGCGCCGGAACTCTCCAGCGACTGGATGCTGCCGGTGAGGAGGGTCGACACCCGGTCGAAGGAATCGCGCGACGTCTGCAGGGTGCGTCTGGCGTCGCGCAGGCCGCTGTCGCCGACCAGGGCCACCAGGACGGTCATGAGGGCGACGCCGCAAAATGCCATAAGCAGATGGCCTGCGACTCCCCAGCGGAGGGTGCGGGGCGGAGCCGGGTCGTTTTCCTGATAGGGAGTTGCATCGCTCGATGAAGAGGCCATAGTATCCTCGATTAAATTGCCGCACTGCCCAGGATTCAGTATACGGAGCAAAAGAGTTCCGGGTCTGGTCTCCAAAAGGTAGCCGGAATCGGTGACGCATGCAAGGGGGCCGCCCGGTCGGACCGGGAAATTCCGCTCTCTTTTATCCAAGCGCTTGCGAAAAGGGTCTTTGCCCGATACACTATGGCCTGCCGCGTTGTGGCGTCACCGTGTGGTAAAACCATTAAACTAGCGTTATTCCACACTATCTTCCGGAGGAGTGCATCATGCGTACCAGCCTGCAAAAACTCGCCGTCATCGTCCTTGTCATGGCCTGCGCGGGGACGACGGGCGTCTGCCGGGGCGGCGAAGACACCTCCCTGGGTTATCCGGGAAAGTTGCACATCATGGCCGGTCCGCACGGCGGTCAGTGGAACGCGCTCGGCAACGCCCTGGCGGAACTGGTGACCGAGGCAGGCATCTCGGCTGAAAACCGGGTCGGCGGCGGCGTGGAAAACCTTAAGCTGGTCGGCGACGGCCAGGCCGACGTCGGCTTTACCCTCTATTCGTTCCTGGGTGCGGCGGGCGCGGGCGAAAAGGAACTGCCCGAAGTCAACCTGGACAACGCCGTCCTCCTGGCGAACCTCTACCCGCAGGTCCTCTACATCATCGTCCGCAAGGACGTGGCGCGCGAACACAACATCACCTACCTGGGCGACCTCCTGAAAATTCGCGGCAACCTGCGCTTTTCCACCCTGCCGAAAGGAACCGGCTCGGAGTTCATCTTCAAAATGCTGCTGAAGAGCGCCTACCGGACCGGCTACGACCAGTTGGCGTCACAGGGCTGGGACATTAATTTTCAAAGCTATGCCGAAATAAGCCGCCTGTTCCTGGCCGAAGAACTGGACGTCTGCGCCTATACCGCCGGTCCCGGCACCTACCTCATCCCCGCCCTGGAAAAAAACAACCTGGACGCCGTCCTCCTGCCGGTCGAGGAGGCGATGCTGGACCTTATGACCCACCAGTTCATGACCATCACCTATATTATTAAAAAAGACGATTACCAGAGCGTCACCGAGGATATCGTCACCCTGGGCGATTACAGTTGCCTGGTGGTGCAGAACAGCATTCCCGAGGATGTGGTCTACACCATCAACAAGGTTTTATGGGAAAACCGCATGGAAATGGGCAAAGTCTCCGAAGACATCGAGAACCTCCATCCCCGCTTCGCCATCGCCGGGCAGAGCAAGGTTCACCCGGGTTCGGTGCGGTTCTGGACCAGCCCGGAGATGGAGGCCCTGAAGTCGCGGCGGACGCAGCGGTAAAACTGTTTGCCCTTGTGCCGGAGCCTAAACGCGTTTGGCTGGACTGCTGCCCCCTCACCCCGGCCCTCTCCCCGAGGGGAGAGGGAGTACGGTAGTCGTCTGTTCACCGCTACCCCCTCACCCCGACTCTCTCCCAGCCTTGTTATGCGCCCCGGAAAACCGTTTCGACCGTTTCCGCTTCGACGCTGCCGGCGCTGAGGTCGGCGAGGGCGGTCAGGAACGCCTCGGCGGCCGTTTCCGGAACCAGTGTCTCCAGCAGAACGTCTGTGCCGAAGTCGGCTTCCCGGACCACGCCGCCGTGGGCGTCGATGCAGCCGCGAATCCGCTCAAGCAACGGGTACGGGCTGGGCACCAGCAGCACCCGCCACAAGCGCATCGTCTGAACGCCGGCCGCGTCGGCGGCCAGCCGCGCCGCGTTCGAATAGGCCCGCACCAACCCGCCCGATACCAATAATACCCCGCCGAAATAGCGCCTCACAACGAACGGTACGTTGGTCAGTCCACGGCCGTGCAACAC
>JAJQBO010000210.1 GCA_021203245.1 Planctomycetaceae bacterium | reverse complement strand
CGTCACCCCGGCGGGAGAACAAGGAACCGGGCGAGAAACGGGAAGTTGTGCCGGGGTGGGCGGAATTGACAAACGCTGCAAGCTGATTTGCCCGGACGAGCGACACCATAGCGTGACCGCGTCCCCGCCTTGCCCCGGCACAACTTCACGCCCCTCGCCCGGTTCATCGCACAGACGCCGGGGTGACGTTTTTGGGGAGAATGTGACGGTGAGAGCAGAATGTGCCGGTGCGGAGGTGCGGCCAAATAGCCAAACATAAAAATACTCCCTCTCCCCGAGGGGAGAGGGAGATGACGTTTATAACTCAACTTACGCTTTTGCCTTTTTCTTGCCGAAGAGGCCTTCGATCATCAGGGCCAGCGCGCCGTCGGCGGTGACGTTGCAGGCGGTGCCGAAGCTGTCCTGCAGGGCGAAGATGGCGATGAGGAGCGCGGTTCCCTCAGGCGTGAAGCCGAGGACCGAGATGACGATGGCCAACGACGCCATGACCGTGCCGCCGGGAACGCCCGGCGCGCCGACGGCAAAAAAGCCGAACAGCAGGATAAACAGGACCATCGTCCCCGCCGGCGGCACCGCGCCGTAGAGCATGTGCGAAATGACCAGAATGAACAGGGTCTCGGTCAGGACCGATCCGCAGAGGTGGACGGTCGCGCCGAGGGGAATCATGAAGTCCACCGTTTCGCGGGACAGGACGCTCGACTTGCGGGCGCACTCCAACGACACCGGCAGGGTGGCGGCGGACGACATGGTGCCGACGGCGGTCAGGTAGGCGGGGCCGTAGTGCTTCGCCACCTCCCACGGGTTGCGGCCGGAAATGACGCCGGCGATGGCGTAGAGGACGAACATCCAGATAAAGTGGCCGATGATGGCGATGACGATGATCTTGGCAAACACCGGCAGTTGCTCGGTCAGCAGCCCTTCATAGCCGAGAATCGAGAAGGTGGCGGCGATGAACACCGGCAGCAGCGGCACGACAACCCGCTGCACCACCAGCAGAATGCAGCTCTCGAACTCGTTCCACACCGTTTCCAGCGTTTTCGATTTCGACCAGAGGATGGCCAGGCCGAAGATGAGCGCGGTGATGAGCGCGGTCATCACGCCCATCAGCGGCGGAATGGCGAACTTAAAAAGGATTTCCGGCATGGCGCGCCCGGCCTCGACGGCGCGCTCCTGCACGCTCAGGAGCGGGAAAATCGCCAAACCGCCCAGGTAGGCGAACAGGGCCGCGCCCACGGATGAAAGATAGGCGAGGGCGACGCCGGCGAAGAGCATTTTGCTCGCGTTCGCGCCCAACCTGATGATGGCGGGGCCGATAAAGGCCAGGACCACCAGCGGCACCACATAGAAAATGACCTGACCGCAGAAATACTGGACGGATCCCATGACCTGCATCACGCCCTGACCGACCCCCGACCCCACGCTTACCAGGCCGATGATACTGCCGATGACGATGCCAATGAGCAAGCGCACGATCAACGCAGACCCTTTTTCCTCCGCCATTGCCATTCTCCCCTATACAGTGTAAAACACGGCGCGCCCATAACGCGCGTGGTCGATCCCGCGGGCCGCCGCCGGTCATGTCGCCCTTGTGGGACACTTCCGTCGGTCGCGGCTCCACGCCTCTCCAAGAAGCGTTGCGGTTGCGTTTATGATAGCGTAAACCACTTCAACCTCTATGGAAAAATACGGCCATCCGCGGCATTTCGGCGAATTCCCGCGTCCCTGCTTGACGGGACGGACAAAACCGTTTACAATGAGAAGGTTTGCCGCCGCACGGGAGACTCTAAGGGGAATTTTGCCATGTCGCCGGGATCCAACCGCAGACGCTCGTTCTTTGCCTGGTATTTCCGCTCCAATCTCCTCTACCGCATCCTGGCCGGTCTGATCCTGGGCGCGGCGGTCGGGATTATCCTGGGCGCGGTGTCCTCGAACGACCCGACCCCAACCGTGGCCGACCACTATATCGCCTTTGCCAGCTTTTTCGGCGACATCTTTATCCGCCTGCTCAAACTGACCGTCGTGCCGGTCGTGCTGTTCTCCCTTATCGGCGGCGCCGCCACCATCGCCCCGTCGCACCTCGGCCGCGTCGGCCTCAAGGTCCTCGTTTACTACCTGTTCACCTCGGCGATTGCCGTCGCCATCGGTTTGACCCTGGCGACCCTCATCCGGCCGGGCTGGGGCTTCCACGCCACCGGCGGCGCGGCGGTCGACGTGCCGGTCCAGGCCACGCCGGCCCTCCGCGACGTGTTCCTGGACATCATCCCGACGAACCCTCTTGAATCGATAGCCCGGGGAGACATCCTCCCCATCATCGTCTTTGCCATCCTTTTCGGCATCGGCGTCTCCCTGGTCAAGGATTCGACCAATCCCAAGGCGGCCCGTTCGGCCGAAATCCTCTACGAGGTCTGCGTCGCCGCCGCACACCATGTACACCATCGTCCGGGGCGTCATGCATTACGCGCCGATAGGCGTTTTCGCGCTGATTTCCATCGTCTTCGCCATGCATGGGGCGCGCGCCGTCGGGACGCTGCTCCTCGTGACCCTGTCTGTCTACCTGGGCCTGCTGTTGCAGCTTTTCGCCTGCTACGGCAGCTTTCTCGCCGTCTCAGGCCTAAACATCGCCACCTTTATCGGCAGGGTCTGGCAGCCGTTCATCACCGCCTTCGTGACGCGGTCGTCGTCCAACACGCTTCCCATCACCCTGCGGGTTACAGAGGAAAAACTGGGCGCGCCCCGGTCCATCGCCTCGTTTTCGCTCCCGCTCGGGGCGACCATCAACATGGACGGAACCGCCATCTACCTGGGCGTCTGCGCCGCCTTTATCGGCTTTGCCGTCAATCAGCCGCTCGGCTTCCACCAGCAGATGACCGTGGTGGTGACCGCCACCCTCGCCTCCATCGGCACCGCCGGCGTGCCGGGGCAGGGGGCGATCATGCTTTTGATGGTGCTGGACTCCATCGGGCTGCCGGTGGAATCCGGCACCGCGACCGCCGCCGCCTACGCCATGATACTGGGCATCGACGCGCTCCTCGACATGGGCAGGACCGGCTTGAACGTCACCGGCGACATGGTCGGGACGATTGTCGTGTCGAAGTCGGAGAAGGTGCTCGACATGTCGTGTTGGGAATAGAGGGAAAAGCCATGCACAAGGAAACATCCATACGGCTCAACCAATCGCTTCGCAATATCCGCCTGACCTCCCTGTTCAAGCCGGAGGACATCATCCCGGGCATCGAGGCGACGACGCAGGACGAAGTTATCCGCGTCATGCTGGAAAAGCTGGCGCTCCGCTACGGCATCGGCAACGTCGACGACGCCATGGCCGAGGTAAAGGACCGCATCGACAAGGGCGGCGTCGGCATCGCGCCCGGCCTGGTGGTGCCGCACGCCCGGCTGCCGCAGGCGCCGCGGCTGCGCCTGGCCATCGCGACCTCGCAGGAAGGGGTGATGATCGGCGAAGACCTCGCCCATGTCATCATCCTCATCGTCGTGCCGGTCGACATGCCGGGCGCGTACATGCAGACCCTGCAGGGAATCGCCAAGGCCTGCGACCGCCCGGGGGCGGTCGAAAAGCTGGCGGCGATGACTTCCGCGGAAGCGATCTGGCAGCACTTCGACTCGGGCGGCAACCGCCTCCCCGATCACCTCGAGGCGCGGCACATTATGGCGGAGGTGGTTGTGTCGTTGCGCGAGTCCGACAATCTCGCCCGGGCCATCGACCTGTTCCTCGAACACAACGCGAGCGAACTGCCGGTCCTCGACGAAGACGACGAACTGGTGGGCGTCGTGACGACGACGCAACTGGTGCGGGTATGCATGCCCGAATACCTGATGTGGATGGACGACATGACGCCGTTCCTCAACTTCGAACCGTTCGCCGAGGTCATCCGCTACGAGTCGTCGACCTGGCTGAACGACATCATGACGGACGAGTACGCGCAGGTTGCGGAGGATTCGCCCGCCATCCTGGCGATGAAGGAAATCGGCAGCAAACAGACCAACTACGCCTATGTGCTCCGCGACCGCAAGCTGGTCGGCGTCATCCGCCTGCACGAATTTCTCCGCCGCGTGCTGCGCTAACAGGGGGGATACCATAATGGCACTGAATTCAACCGACACCCGCATATCGGCCCGCACCACCTTCGACGCGGGGAAACGCGACGCCCGCCTCAAAAGCCTGTCGCCGTTCGCGCGTGGCATGGTCCGCACCGTCGGCATGTTCGCCATGGCCGCCCTGGTGGCTGTCCTGACCCACCTGTCGAGCCTGAACTTCGGCCAGGTGATGTCGGCGTCCGTTTTCACCCTCATCATTATGGCGACCCTGCTGTTCTGGAATTTCCGCCTCGCCATCGCCTTCATGGGCATCGGCCTCCTGATGATCCTGGGCGTGATGGACATCCCCAGCCTTATCGCCGAGTCAAAGCTGGACGTCATCCTCTTCCTCATAGGCATGATGATCACCGTGGGGGTGCTGAAGGACCTCGGCCTGTTCACCTGGATAATCCTGACCATCATCTCGGCGCGGCGCATGACCGGGCAGCTTTTCGTCGCGCTGTCGTGCGTCATGGGGGCGATCATGGCCTGCCTCGTCGACGAGGTGACGTCCATCGTCTTCATTTCCGCCCTCATCTTCCAGGTCTGCGACACCCTGAAGCTCAAGCCTGTGCCGTTCATCATGATGGCGGTGATGGCGACGAACATCGGCTCGGCCGGCACCATGCTCGGCAATCCGGTCGGCATCCTTATCGGCCAGAACGCGTCGCCGCCGCTGTCGTTCATCGACTTTATGCACTGGTCGTTCCCGCTGATGATCGTCGAGTTCACCGTCGTCTTTTTCCTGCTCCTCTACCTCTTCCGCAAGGACATCGCCGCCATGTCGGAAAAGCTCCGGGAACGGCGCGCGCAGGGGATTCCGCTCGGGCCTATCGTCAAGGTGCCGTATCAGAAAAGCCTGGCCATCCTCATTCTGCTGGTCGGATTCCTGGCCCTGCATTCGTCGATGGAACGCTGGCTCGGCCTCCCCACCAACACCATGCTCATCATGACGCCGCTCATTCTTTCGGGTATCCTCATGGTGGCTCGGCCGAACCACGCGCGCAAATACATCGAACACGACGTCGAGTGGTGGACCCTGATGTTCTTCATGATGCTCTTCGCCGTCGCCGGGGCGCTCGAGCACACCAAGGTCACGGAGGCGATGGCGAACGGCTTCGCTTCCACCTTCGGCGAAAGCCCGGTGGTGCTGGTGCCGGTCATCCTCGGATTGTCCGCCATAGGGAGCGCATTCGTCGACAACATCGTTTTCGTCGCCGCATTCATGCCGGTCGTGACCAAGCTGGAACAGACGCCGCTCCTGTGGGCGCTCCTCCATGGCGCGTGCCTGGGCGGCAACATCACCATGATCGGATCGACCGCGAACATCGTTTCCCTGGGCATGATGGAAAAACGCTACCGCACCGGGGTCAACTTCTTCGCCTGGTTCAAGACCGGCATCCTGGTGGGCGCGGTGTCGTGCCTGGCGGCGTGGGGCGGCATCGCGGTGCTGTCGCCGTACATGCCGACCAAGGCGGAACGCATGCACAAGGTGGGGCTGGTGGGGCAGGTCGAGGCGGTGGTCGTCGACCCGACGCCGCCGTCGCCGTAGCGGCTGTCGCATACCCGGGACGCGAGGGGTTTTTTCAGCAAACAGGAGTCGAGGTGGGTGAAATAGACGACATGTTCGACGAGTTGCCGACTGTTCAAAGCGGGGAACTGTCTGCCGCGCGCGCAGGAACTGTGGGGCGACGAGATAACGATAGCCGAGCCGGACGTGACCCTCAAGGCGACCGAGGACGGACCGGCCACCGTCGTCGCCACCGGGGCGGCGCAGCGGAGCACCAGCTCCCCCGTCGACGTCACCGCCAACCTGACCATCCACGCGGACGGCTCCGCCAGCATGACGCTCCCGGGCGCGAGCGTGACCCTCACCCCCCGGCGCACCTCGCCCCACTCGGGCGGCGAGTACGAGATTCGCGAACTCCTCGGCATGGGCGGCATGGGCGTCGTCAACCGCGCCCGCCAGGCGTCCCTCGACCGCGCCATCGTGGTGAAGTCCATCCGCCCGGAATACGCCGGCCGCGCCGAGGCGCAGGAGAAGTTCATCACCGAAGCCCTCGCCACCGGCTCCCTTGACCACCCGAACGTGGTCCCGGTCCACGACATGGGCGTGGCCCAGGACGGCAGCCTCTTCTACGTGATGAAGGAGGTCCGGGGCCGCAACTGGCGGGAGGTTATCCGCGACCTCACCGAGATGGAAAACATCGACATTCTGCTCCGGGTCTGCGACGCCATCGCCTTCGCCCATGACCGGGGCATTATCCACCGCGACATCAAGCCGGAAAACGTCATGCTCGGAGACTTCGGCGAGGTGCTGGTGATGGACTGGGGCCTGGCGGCGGCGGTGGAGCCGAACGCCAAGGCGACGCATATCACCACCATCAACGCCTGCGCCGGCACGCCGTCCTTCATGGCGCCGGAGATGGCGCGGGCCTGGCGGACGAAATAAACGTCTGGTCGGATCAATACCTCCTCGGCGCGACCCTGTTCAACATCCTCACCGGCACGCCGCCGCACCCGGGCAAAAACGCCCAGGAGGCAATCCAGAACGCCGCCATGAACTCCATCCGCACCAGCGGCAGGCACGACGAATGGATGGACGTCGCCTTCCGCGCGATGGAATACTGGCCGCAGGACCGTTACCAATCGGTGAAGGAATTCCAGGAAGCCCTGGCGAATTGCCGCGTCCACCACGATTCCATCGTCCTGACGCGGGAAGGCGACGCGTTCCTTGAAAAAGCCGACGCCGGGAAAGGCGGGACGGACGGCTTTCCCAGGGCGATCAACGCCTACGACCAGGCGCTGGTGTTGTGGCCCGACAATGCCAGGGCCCGGTCGGGCCTTGCCCAGGCGAGACGCGCCTATGCCCGCCACGCCGTTCGGGAGGAGGATTTCGCCATGGCGATCTCCCTTCTCGAATCGAACGGCGGCGACGACGAACTCCTCGCCGAAGCGCGGCAGGGTCTGGCGAAGCGGGTCGCCCGCCGCCGCGCCGTGCGGCTTCTGGGCGGGCTGGCAGCGGCGCTCCTGCTGCTGGTGGCGCTGGTTTCCGGAGTGGCGTATGTTTGGATTTCCCGCCAGGCCGAGGCGGAGCGGGCCGCCCGCGAGGAGGCGGAGACGCAGCGCGTCATCGCCCAGCAGGAACGGGTCGTCGCCCTGGAGCAGCGGGCGGCGGCGGAAGAGAGTCGCCGGCGGGCCGAGGACGCACTCGGTCAGGCCGAACAGGCCAGGCTGGCCGAGGCGAGGGCGCAGCAGGAGCGGCTCCATGAACAGGAGACGCGGCTGTCGGCCGAGGAACAGGCGAGGCTACGGGCCGAGGAAGCGCTCCGAGCCCAGCAGGAAATCCAGCGGCTTGGCTACCTGGAGGACAACAGCCGCTGGCGCTTCGACGCCGACCAGGCTAGCCGCATGCAGACGGACGCGGCGGCCGAATTCGGCCTCCCGGTGGAGAAAACGGTGCAGGCCGGTGCGGCGGCCATTGACCTGGTGCTGATCCCGCCGGGCGAATTCGTTATGGGCAGTCCGCCCCGCGACCCGGCCCGGAACAACGACGAATATCTGCACGAGGTGGTCCTGACCCGCCCGTTCCATCTGTCCAGGACCGAGGTGACGCGGGGCCAGTGGCAGGCGGTGGTCGGGGTGGAACGGCTGGCCGATCTCGGGCTTGAACCGGGCGACGCCGAAATCGCCAGCACCCTGTGGCGGCTCCGCACCGTTCCGGAAGGGGAACAGGACCTGCCCGCGACCGGCGTCTCCCACGACGACATCACGACACGGTTCCTCCCCGCGCTGGCGCGGCTGGGCGGGGAAGGCTTCCGCCTCCCGACCGAGGCCGAGTGGGAGTGGGCGGTGCGGGCCGGCACGACAGGCCGCTTTTACACCGGCGACACGAACGAAGACTTGGCCCGGGCGGCCTGGTACGAGAACAACGCCGGCGGCAGGGTTCAGCCGGTGGGCGGTCGCGAGGCAAACGCCTGGGGCCTTCATGATATGCTCGGGAACGCCTGGGAACTGGTGGCCGATTCCTACGACGCCCTGTTTTACCTGCGGTCGCCCCGCATCGATCCGGTCAATCTCGACCCGGATGTGGACGTGCGGGTGAGTCGGGGCGGGTCGTATATCAATTCGTCGCGGCTGTGCCGGATGTCGTACCGGGCGACCTATACGCATCGACAGAACCGGTATCCGCATGCGGGGTTCAGGCTGGCGTGGTCGGGGTGGGGGATGGGGGAATGAGAGGAGAATTCACAATTCACAATTCACAATTCACAATT
>JAJQBO010000082.1 GCA_021203245.1 Planctomycetaceae bacterium | reverse complement strand
CGTGCTGTCTGTGATGGATCTTTGGGAAGGACGGCTGTGCAGCCGTGAACCGGAGTGGGAATCCGTCCTGAGATTCGTGGGTTAATCCGGTATGTGTTCCGGCCTAAACCCGCCCCAAGCTCTTTGACAATCGATTAGTGGTATGCGGTCTTTCCTCGCGCCGTCCGGAGAGCAGGCGCGCGCTATCGTGTGCCGGCTGTTCCATTTCAAGCCGCATCGATAAAAACAAGCCCTCCCGGACGGGAAGGCTTTTTTTCATGTTTGGCTCTTTGGCCGCACCTCTGCATTGGTACATTCTGCCCTCAACGTCGATTTCTCCCAAAAAACGTCACCCCGGCGTCATGTACGATGAACCGGGCGAGGGGCGTGAAGTTGTGCCGGGGCAGTCGGGGGCGCGGTCACATTATGGTATGACTCGATACGGTTAAAAGGCCTGCAGCATTTGTCAATCCCGCCTGCCCCGGCACAACCGCCCGTCACCTTCACGGCGTACATTAAGACGCCGGTGTGACGTGTGGGGGTGCCGATACGGACATTCGTGGCTTGAGTGGGTGATAGAAAGGCCAAACATCAGAAAAAAGCCCTCCCGGACGGGAAGGCTTTTTGCCGCGTTGTGTGTCTGTTAGCGAGTTGTCGCCGCCAGGTTTTCCAAGGGATCGCCGGTGAGGCGATAGGTGGTCCACTCGTCCATCGGCTTGGCACCGAGCGACAAATAGAAATCGATGCTCGGCTTGTTCCAGTCGAGACATGCCCATTCCAGCCGGCCATAGCCGCGCTGGACCACCAGATCCGCCAGGTGGGCAAGCAGTTTTTTACCGAAGCCGCAGCCCCGGGCGTGCGGCTTGACGAAGAGGTCTTCCAGATAGATGCCCGGTTTGGCGAGGAAGGTGGAAAACGAGGTAAAGAACAGGGCGAAGCCGACCGCTTTGCCGTCCGCCTTGCCCATGACCACCTCCGCCTTTTTCTCTTCAAAGATCCATTTGTGCAGCATGGCTTCGGTGCCGACGCATTCGTCCGACATGCGCTCGTAGTCGGCGAGGGCCTGGATAAGGGCGAGGATATCGCCGACGTCCGCCGGTTGGGCGGGAAGAATTTCGAAGGTGGCGTAGGTGAATTTTTCCTGGGTCATTGCTGTCTTTCCTGTGTAAAGAGTACCGTTCAAAGCAGGCGGTTTCGTATTTCGTTACCCCCACGAAACCTTGCCGCCGTCCTTTTCGTTCAGTTCCTCCGGGACGGTCTCGTCCTTCTCAACCGAACCGCCTTCGGGGAATTTGCTGAGCCAGTCCTTTCCTTCGACCAGCCGGGTGACCAGCATCGACGAAACGGTATCGCCGGTGACGTTGATGCAGGTGGCGGGCGGGTCGACCAAAAAGCCGATGGTGGCGATGATGGGGAACGCCTCGGGCGGGAAGCCGTAGAGGCTGACGATAAGCATTTCGCCGATCAACCCGCCGCCAGGGACGCCCGACATCACCACCCCCGACATGATGGCGATGAGCAGTGCCGACATGTAGGTGCCGGCTCCGCTGAAATCAAGGCCGAACAAGCCGAAAAGGAAGGTGATTTTCAGCATCGCCGACAGCACCGACCCCTCCATGTGCATGGTCGCGCCGATGGGCAGGACCAGGTCGCGGACATCCTTGGGAACGCCCATCTGTGCCGCCGCCTCCATGTTGACCGGCAGGCTGGCAATGGAACTTTGCGTGGCGAGGGAGGTGACGGTGGGCGGCAGGATATGCCTGACCATGCGCTTGACCGCCGGCATGCCGCCGGAAATGTAGGCATAGAGAGGGAAAAAAGACGACAAAGTAGATGACGCACAGCGGGTAGTAAATCAGCATCGCCCTGCCGTAGGCGCCGATAAGCTGCGGCCCGAACTCGCCGACCAGGGCGGCAAAATAGGCGCACAGGCCGATGGGCGCGTACAGCATGATGAGGTCGACGACCTTCATCATCACCATCGACAAGTCATTGAGAATGGTCGCAATCCGGTTGAATTTCTTGTCGCCGGTGACGCTGACGCCGATGCCGAAAAGGATGGAGAAGATAATGAGCGGGAGCATGTAGCTCTTGGAAAGGACGTCCCGGAAATCGAAGACCGTGATGGCCCGGACGATGGCGTCGGACAGCCTGATCGTCTCCATTTCGCCCATGGATTCCAGGTTCAGGACCACGCCCTTGGCCGGCGGCCATGTCTTGACGACGACGAAGATGAGGATGGCCGCGATAAGGCCGGTGACGGCAAAGACGCCAAAGAGGTAGCCGAGGATTTTACCGAGTCGGCGCATGTTCAGCATATTGCCGACCGCGCTGGAGATGGTGAAGAAAACCAGCGGCACGACGACCGTAAACATGAGGTTCAGGAAAATCTGGCCAAGCGGCTGCAGGACCATGGCGTCCCTGCCGAAAATGACGCCGATGACGCTGCCGATGACGATGGAGATGAGCAGAATGATGGGAAAGCGGTAACTCTGCCACAGGGTGCGCTTGGTGACCGATTCGGCTGACATGGAGTCCCCCTCGCTAGGTGGTTGTTCGGGGATTATCCCTATCCCCGGTCCGGATTCGTGTCAGCACTATAAGGAGGTTCCATCTTCTTGTAAAGGTATTGCCGATTTTTTTCTCCCGGCCCGGATTTTCCTTGGCGACCGGTTGAGCGGGATGCCGGGCCATGCCGATCGCCCGTGCCGACATCGCGCCTCATAGTGCCCCTCCGCTCACGGTACCGCCTGGGCGATTCGCCCACCATGGCTGTGAAGATTGCGCCGAATCGCGTAACCGAATTGAAGCCGCACTCTGTCGAAACGCGGTTTATCGGCAGCGACGTCTCCATGAGCAGATGCCGCGCCAGCGATACCCGCACCCGGTGGATTTCGGTCAGGATGGAGCACCCCAGCTCTTTTCTGAACCGCGCCTCCAGCGTTCTGCGCGAGCACGACGCCTGCCGCGCCACATCCACGGCGATAATCCCGGAAGCTGCGTTGCGGCGGATGTACGCCAGCGCCTCGTTGACGGTCGCATCCCCGGACGAAACGAGAATTGAGGACGCGCGTTCGACCACCGGCATCGGCTCGATGAGGAGCGGCGGCGTGTAGTCGATAAGCCCCTGCATCAGTGCGTCCAACCGTTCGGCGGCGCGAAAGCCGATTTCGTGCCTGTCGAAGGGAATGCTCGACATCGGCGGCGTCGACAGTTCGCACAGAAGTTCCTCGTTGTCCACGCTTACCAGGGCGACATCGTTCGGAATGGACAGCCCCGCCATCCGGCACGCGCCGACAACGTTCATGCCGATGATGTCGTTGGCGGCCATGATGGAGAACGGGCGCGGTTGTTTCGACAGGAACTGCGCCAATTCCCGTTTGAATTCCGGCTTCACTCACCAGGCATACTTTTTGGCAAACACGGCGACTTCCGCCTCCCTGTGCCCGGCAGACGCTGTTTCAAATCCGCGCAGCCGCTCGTCCGACCACAGAGACCCTTCGGCCGCCGCAAAACAATATCGTCCATACCCGAGGGCGGTGAGATGTTCGCCGCCCCGTCGGCCGATAGCGTCGTTGTTGTTCGAAACGCGGGTCAGTTTGGGATGGGCAACCGCGCCGGAAATATCCACCACCGGCACGCCCGGTTTGCGCAGTTCCGCCAGTTCGTCCAGGCTCTCCACCGCGGCGACAATGCCGTCGCCACGCCATGAGGCAATTTCCCCCATTTCGTACATCGGCCAATAGGCGCCGTAGATGCGCCACCCCTTGGTGGCCGCATAGCGTAGGGCGCCGTTGGCGATTCCCTGGTGGTGAACCTTGTTGAGGCTGAGGTATAGCGCGACATTGAAGGACATGGTTTTGCACCTTGCGCAAAATTGATATCGATATGCGTTAAATGTTGCCTTGCGAAGCCGTATTCGTCAAGTATACTCCATAAAGGAATTGCTCGCAAAGCCAGTACAAATCTGCATGGTTTTCGCCGCGCGCGACAGATACCGTCGCCTCGTATCCTGCAAAAACACGGCATGCTCCACCACCACATATCTCGGTCCGCCGGGGCGGTCCGTTGCGCTTCGTCACGAGTTTTCATCGGCTGGAGGATTTGGTATGCGAAAAATGGTAATGGTTCTTGCGGTCCTGCTGTGTCTCACCGCCGCCCACGCGGGCGAAAAAATCAGGGTCAGCTACCTGGTCAGCAATTTCAACGATAACTTCCTGTCCAAAATAGCCGAATCGGCCCGTTCCGCCAATTCCGACACGGTGGAGGTGGAACTGTTCGACGCCCAGGACGACGTTATCCGCCAAAACGACCAGGCCACCACCACGCTGATGGGCAAACCGGATGCGCTGCTCGCCATCGCGGTCGAGACGACGTCGGTCATGCCCATGGTCGACGCCTGCCGCGAAGCCGGCGTGCCGCTGGTTTTCGTCAACCGCAATCCCTTCCGCGGACGGGAAATCCCCGAAGGCGTCTACATCTTCGCGCCCGACACCCGGCTCGAGGGCGAATACCCGGCCAAGTACGCCTGCGAAGTTCTGGGCGGCAAGGGGGGGGGTGGCCATCATTCGCGGCGGCAACCATGAAGCTGCGGTCAACCGCACCGACGGCGCTAAACGCATCGTCGCCCTTTACCCCGATATGCGGGTCGTCGCCGAGGATTCGGGCGAGTGGTTCCGCGAACCCGGGCTTCGCGTGGCGGAAAACATCCTCACCACCCACGGCGACGAGATTAGCGCCTTCCTGTGCAACAACGATGAAATGGCCCTGGGCGCGCTTCTCGCCATCGATAACCTCGGCCGTTCCGACCAGGGTATCGTCGTCACCGGCGTCGACGGCGTGCCGGAAGGGCTTGAATCCATCAAGCTGGGCCGACTCGCCGCGACGGTGTATCAGGATCCGGAAGAGCAGGGCGCTGGTGCGGTCGCATTTGCCGTCCGGATCGCCAAGGGAGAAAAGATGCCGCAGGAGGCGGTCCTGACCGTCAACCTTATCACCAAGGACAATGTGGACGACTTTATCAACCGGTAATATTTCGTACCCGGCGCGGTCAAAGCCGCGCCGGGAATCCACAACGAGGCAGAAAATCGATGAACTATCGCGAAAGAGAATTGGCGACCCTATCCTTTTCCAACGACGGGTTGGACCGGGGCGCGGTGCTGGAAAGCATGGGGCCGTGGATCAAGACGGTGCGGGAATTCATGAGCCAGGGCCTGCAAACCGATTTCACCGAGCGCTTGTGCAGCCCGGAACTCCCTACCGAAAACCTGTTCTACACCACCGGACCCTACGAGGAGTATCAGCGCTACTACAACACCATGAAAACCGACGCGGTCTGCGACTACGAGATCGGCTTTGGCTGGGACCCGCTCAAGCGGGTGTCGTTCCGTATACCGTTCATATCCTACGATGCCGCCATACTCGAAGACACGCCGGAGTACATGCTCCGCTACGATCGCGACGGGTGGGTTCGCCGCTATGTCAAGGGACGCGATCTGGTGCAGGAAGTAAAGCCGGTGGTTGAAGATTGGGAAAGCTGGGAAGCGCACAAACAGCACACGCGTGAACAGCTCGCCCTGCACTGCACGCCGGAAAATATGGAAAAGGCGTATGGCAAATACCGAAACGGCGACGAAAACTTTTCCATACGGTTCCGCATCGCCGGATTCTTCTGGCTTATTCGCGACCTTATGGGCGTCGAGGAACATCTCGTCAACTATATGCTCGAGCCTGATTTGATCAAGGACATCAACCGCTTTCAGCTTGACGTGTACAAGGAACAGATGGCCGGCATACTCGGCATCATTACCCCGTCGACGCTGTTTTTCGAGGAGGATTTCTCGGGGGCGAACGGACCGATGATCTCGCCCGAGACGTTTGCGGAGTTTATTTCGCCGTGCTACCGCGAAATAATCCCGTTCCTGAAGGAGCGCGGGGTAGGGCAGGTATTCCTCGACACCGACGGCGACTTTACCCTGATGATTCCGCAGATGCTGTCCTGCGGTATCGACGGCGTCCTTCCGGTGGATGTCAACGCCGGGGTGGATATCGTCGCGGTTCGTGAGGCCTATCCTGAGTTGAAGTTCTGGGGCGGGTTTGACAAGCTGGCGCTCGTGTCGGACACGGCAGCCATCGAGGCGGAATTCCGGCGGCTCATGCCGGTCATCCGCCAGGGCGGCTGTATTATCTGCACCGACCACCAGGCGGCGCCGCATACGCCGCTGGAGAATTACCGGTACTATGTCCGCCGCCTTCGGGAAGTGATGGCGGAATGCCGTGGCGAGAATGCGTAACAGCTTGTGCAGTAATCGGTTATAAAAAAGGTGTATCGAACCGCAGCGTCCGGCTGCGGTTTTTATATGGGCGCGGCATTACCCATTCCGTCCAAGTGAACATTCCGCTAAAATAGTGCCATGCGGAGATATCTGCCGAGACTGTATAAATATTGACCTAAACGAGGTGCTTGTGAACCAATCTCAACTCGACGCATATTTGGACATGCCCGCCCTCGCGGGCCTGGACGCCGCCGACACGGCGGGGATCAGGGAACTGTTGAAAACTCCGGCAAAAGGGCGAGTTCTTCTTTCTCCTGCAGGTGATAGGCAAATCTCCAACGCTCATTTGGAAGGCGATGGTAACGGAAGCGCTCCGGCGTTTCGATTCAGGTCCGGATGGCGGAGTCCGCACGGCACAACCGTCCGCTGTGCTCGATTGGGAAGGCCTGCGCCATGCGGTTGTCTGTTCAGCGGAATCGGCAGACACGGAAGCCTCCGCGAAGTTTTGGCACAGGATGCGGTATCTCGTCGACGCGTTGCCGAAACATGAAGGAGTGGCTGACGGGGAAATACGCCGCAGTGCGGCGAATCGACCACGCCAGGAGTGGAGGTACGCCACGTGCAGGCACTGCTGGCGCAGGGTGGCGTACGACTCAGGTTTGTATCGAAAAACAGCCGGATACTGTTTTCTGCACAACCTGCCTGCACCGCATCCGGTCTATCGTAAACACAGCCGGCTGGCTCGGTCTGTGCAGGGTGAACAACAGAAAGTTTCGACGGAACTGACGACGCTGCTCGCCGGTTTGCCGTCTGGAACCGAGGTGGTGGATTTTCTTTTCGCCACCCTAACCTCGTCCGAAGGATGCCTTCCGCACCTGGCGCAGTACCTTGAGGAAACGGGCCACGATGGCACGCCGGAAGGGTTGTTGTGGGCATTTCACGGCCCTGTGGACGCTATTTCGGATTCAGCGTATGCAACCGCGCTCGGGCGGTATATTCGGTATGTCGTTGAAGCGCAGGCAGCAAGTGGACCGCATGCGTCGCAGTGCATTTTCAGTTACGACGAACTGAGCCGCGCCGAAGCATGGTTGACCGTGCTGGGCGGCGAGGGAAAGCGGCGTTACCCAACAGGAGCCTCTGGTGAGATTTTATGAAACAACCGTTCGGGTGTTGGTCCGCAAGGATTATGGCGCATGCTATGACTTTTGCACTCAGAAGCTGGGATTGGTGGCGGTGTGGGGAAACAGAAGCGGCCCGTATACTTCCTTCGCCGTAAAGGAAGGCGCTTCCCCATGTTTTGCCATTTTCGCCGGCGACAATATGACGATGTTTACCGGCTACCGGCAACCAGACACGGCCTCCCAACCAGACACCGTCGTCGCGGTGGTTCCTTCAGACGATCTGGATGACGATTACCAGCGGCTGTCGGAAGCGGGCGTCGAATTTTTGGGGCCGCCACAGTCCATAGATGATTGGGGAATGCGTTGTACCTACTTCCGAGATCCGGAAGGCAACCTCTTCGAACTGAATGACGCCGCTTCGATTTGATAGGGTGATATTGGGCTTTGCCCATTCATGCCGCGCGAAACCTTCCAACTCGACAGACGCCATAATCATGAAGATGATGGACTGGGACGTGTGCGCCGCGGAGGCGAGGGGACACCCTCGTCAGTTTTATCGTCCTCGCATCCAGCTACGACACCTTTCAATCCTTTCGGTCATGAATGCAATGAGTTGGCTCGTGTGGTATCCATCGCCTATCGCGTGGTGGACTTGGACAGCGAGCGGAAGTGTGGCTTTGCCGTTTTCGCGGGAGTATTTTCCAATGGTGAAAATGGGACGGAGGTAGGTGCCGTCGCCAAAAACGTTGATGTTGAATCCGGTGAAATTCACCCACGGCAAACTGGATACCGTAAAACAGTTGTCTGGTTGATCCGGTTTGGGGAACATACCTTTTGCTATGCCATACTATTCCATATCGGCCAAATACGCCGTATAGAAGGTCGGAAAATCCGTCGTATACGGCGTCCATAAATTCGAAAAGGACTTGTCGTCAGTATGAAATGTGGCATAACACGGTGACATGAAGGTAACGTCCGCATAATGGTGTAAAATTAAAATAAGCCAGAGGCTCAGCCTCCA
>JAJQBO010000158.1 GCA_021203245.1 Planctomycetaceae bacterium | reverse complement strand
ATAGAGCTTTATCTAACCAGCCAACATTGTTCGACTTATAATGGGACAGTAGTGACAATGCATAATTCACAATGCATAATTCACAATTATTAAGTTGTGAATAATGAACAATGCCAACAATTATTCACGGTGGCGCATTGTTTCATTGATGCATTGATCCATAATTGTGCATTGGAATTATTGCTATCCAAAACATTTCGTAGCGAAGATCAGCCCGCCTGCCCCGGCACAACCTCCCGTTTTTCGCCCGGTTCTACGTTTCCCCGCCGGGGTGACGTTTGGGGGGAGTGGTTCGTTTTATGGGGCGTAGACGCGTCTTCCCGTCAGAAGCACCGCAATCCCCCCACTCGTCACCCCGGCGTCCGAGCGGTGAACCGGGGGACTGACGTGAAGTTGTGCCGGGGCAATCGGCACTATATTGGCTATGGCTTTACCGTTAAACACACCCGGCGATCCCGTTTTGGACAAGAGTGCTTGCGCATTATGAATTAACCACACCGTTCACGCGCCACATCGAATTCCGCGTCGACACGACGGCGATGTAGATCTGATCGCCCCGAACGGCCAGCGCCTCTTCCAGCACCGGGCATATCGTCCGGGTCAGTTCGGGCGCGTGGTCCTTGGATATTTCAACATTGCGGATTTCCACATGGACGAGGTTGTCGCCCGTGGCGGCCATGCGCATGCGCCGGTCGCCGGCGACTTCGACGCGGACGTCGCGTTCCGGTTCGGCGGTGATCGTCGCCACTGCTCTGGCCATTTTTGTCCTGATGCTTTTGGCGCGGTCTTCGCCGACCGAAACGTTTGTTTCAACGCGCACGAGTGCCATAGGCTGTTTCCTCACTGATACGGTATCCGGGCATTGTCTGGTAAATAACCGATAATAAACGGATTGCCTATTTTGTAAACCAAAAACGATCCCGCCCGCGCCGTCGCCAATTGGAGTGAAGACGCGGGGGGCTTCCGGCCGATAATACGGGGGGTAACCCGTTGCCGACGGACGGCAGCCGGTGTCCCTATGGAGATGCGGTATGGCCGATACCATCTTGCTTCTGGGCCACGACAACGTCCACGGACTCGCCCTCGCGCGCGTCCTGGTGTCGCTCGGGTTCCGCCCGCTGGCGGAGGACTGGACCGAATTCGTTCCGCGCCGGCGCGGCCGCGACCGCCCCCTCGCCATCATCGCCGACATGGACAACCCGGCCGCGAGGCCGCTGGCCGAATTCATCCCGAGGGTGAAACGGGTGTGGGGCGAAACGTATCCGGTCATCGCCACCTCGTCGTCCAGGAACTTTGGCGTTACATCCGCCTTTATCGAAGACGGCGCGGACGACTATTTCAGCAAGGGCGCGCCCGCCGGGCTGATTGAAAAGAAGGTACGACGCTGCATCGAAAAGGTGACAAGCCCGGCCATCTCCGAACTGTGCGACGAACTCCCCACCGACCTTCTGCGCCTGTTCCGGGACGATTCCTCCCTGTTTCGCTTGGGGGACGTCGCCTCGGTCCACGCCGGGGTCGCGCCCCGCAGCCCATGGTGCCGCCGCATGGCCCCGCCGGACGACAACTGGCGCGGCGTCATCACCGGGGCGGGCATCGACAAGTTTGTCCCGGGCAAACCGGCCGAATTCCTGCTGTGGTCGCGGCTGCACCTGTTCCGGGTGCCGGAGCCGGGCGAATATTCGGTTCCGGAAAAGGTTGTCCTGCGCCGGGACGGCCCGCCGCTCCGGGCGGCGGTGGACAGGTCGCGCGCGCCGGTCGGGGCGGATGCGTACGCGATTGTCCCGCACGAGGGGGTCGGCGCCGGGTGGCTGGCCTGCGTCCTCAACAGCCGCCTCCTTGATTTCTATTTCAACCGGCTGGCCAAAAACGACGACGGCCGCCTCCGCCTCGACGTGGTCAGGCGCACGCCCGTTCCCCGGCCGACGGCCGAGAGCGTCCAGGAATTGGGCCGGACGGCGACCTTGCTGGCCCATTTCGGGCCGTCGCCGCAATCGTGGATCGATCGCCAGTCCAAGGACGAATTGTGGGAGCGGATGGAGGAGCTGGTCTTTTCCCTCTATGGGGCGGACCGGGGCGCGCGGGAGGGTTTGGCCGCCCTGCATTTTTAGGCCGGGGCGGGAAAAAAAAACTTGTGTTTTCCCGCGATATCGTTTTTATTAGGGGCTGACTATTGCTCGGCGCGGTAACCGCGCCGGGAATTTTTATGTATCACCGTCCAGCAAAATGTGGCGGCGCCTCGCGGGTACCTTCCGGGAGACGCCATTCGGTCGACACCAAACAAGTGCAAGAAAAGGGATAGCTATGAGCATGAGCCGCGATGAAATCAAGGAAAAGGTCATCGACATCACCTGTGATCAGCTGCAGGTCTCGCGCGACCAGATCAAGGACGACTCCGCCTTTGTCGAAGACCTCGGCGCCGACTCCCTCGACATCGCCGAACTCGTCATGGAGTTCGAAGACGAATTCGATCTGGAAATTCCCGAGGACGAACAGGGCATCAAGACCATCAACGCCGCCGTCGACTTCATCCTCGCCAAGGTCAACAAGTAGCAGTTGCCCTATCGCTTATTGATTGAGGGCAACGCCCGAATCTCCTCCGGTATCGCCGCCGCCTCGCCGGGCAGGGCGGCGACGCCGGTCGGGATTGTCGTAACGCGAGATACCGCATCATCCGCTCCGGCCCGGCGCAGGGTTCCCGCTTTTCGGGAGCCGCACTGAAAGGAATACGCAGAATGCCCGACGCGCAGAAGCGCCGAGTCGTCATCACCGGGATGGGGTGCGTCACCCCAGTCGGCAACGACCTCGACACCACGTGGAAAGCCATTCTCGACGGCAAAAGCGGCGTCGGGGAAATCACCCTTCTCGACTACACGCAGTTCAGCGTCCACTTCGCCTGCGAAGTCAAGGATTACGATCCTAAGAACTACATGGATCCGAAGGAGACGAAGCACACCGACCGCTTTGTCCATTTCGCCATGGGTTCCGCCAAGATGGCGGTGGAGCAGGCCGGCCTCGCGCCCGGTTCCTTCACGCCCGAACGCGCCGGCGTCGTTTACGCCTCCGGTATCGGCGGCATCCGTTCCATCGAAGAACAATACGAGCGCTACAAGCAGAAAGGGCCGCGCCGCATCAGCCCCTTCACGATTCCGCTCCTGATGATAAACGACGCCCCCGGCCAGCTCGCCATCGAACTCGGCCTCAAGGGCCCCAATTACGCCACCGTCACCGCCTGCGCCAGCTCCACCCACGCCATCGGCCTGGCCATGCGCCACATCCAGTGGAACGAGGCGGACGTCATGATCGCCGGCGGCTCCGAAGCCGGTATTTCCGTCCTCGGCCTCGGCGCGTTCATCAACATGGGCGCACTGTCGAGCCGGAACGACGACCCCAAGACCGCCTCCCGTCCCTTCGACAAGGACCGCGACGGCTTTGTCATGGGCGAAGGCTCGGGTTCGCTCGTCCTCGAAGAACTCGAACACGCCAAAAAGCGCGGCGCGACCATTTACGCCGAGGTGCTCGGTTACGGCTTCACCGACGACGCCTTCCACATCACCGCCCCGGAGACGTCGGGAGAAGGCGGCGCGCGCGGCATGGCCCTGGCGATTGAAAGCTCGGGCCTCAAGCCCGAGGACATCGACTACATCAACGCCCACGGCACTTCGACTTCCTTCAACGACCGCACCGAAGCAGCCGCCATCAAGCGGGTGTTCGGTTCGAACGTCGACAAGCTCGCCGTCAGTTCCACCAAGGGCCATATCGGGCATTTGCTCGGCGCGGCCGGGTCGGTTGAGGCGATTTTCTGCGCCAAGGCCATCCAGGAAGGCGTCGTTCCCCCGACCATAAACTTCCACACTCCCGATCCGGAGTGCGACATAGACGTGACCCCGAACGAAGCGAAGAAGAAAGGCATCCGCTACGCCCTCTCGAACAACCTCGGCTTCGGCGGCCACAACGCCACCCTCTGCCTGGGCCGGTACGACGGGTAACAGCAGCGCGCCCGGGGAGGAACGTTTAGTTTGACAACCAATCGCCGCCCACCGATGCATATCCGGCGGGCGGACGTATAAACGAAATATTCGGAATATGCCATAGCTGACGGTAGGGGCGTGGACCCCGGCCGAACCGCCCGTTTTTCGCCCGATGTAGTCGCCGTCATTCCCGAAGGCGGTGGTCGGGAACGCCGGGGTGACGTGGGGGGTGGGTGGACCCGTTTCTGTGAGGAGAAACGGCTTTCCGTACCGGAACGGCCTCGCCATCCCCACCCGTCATTCCGGCGTGCGGACATCCACCCGGGGTATAAACGGGCGGTTCGGCCGGAATCCACGTCAGGCGCGTTTGCTATGGGCTACTCAACCAAGCGCGCGTGCACAGCACTTGCGGCAAATTTTTTCTCGTATGGCTCGTGGGAGTCGGCGTTCGACCTGTCCCGGCGAATCTTTTTTATCCACCCCGGTTTTTGCAATTGGAGGCTACCCCCATGCTCGATTACTTCCTTACCGAAGAGCAGCAGATGATGGTCGAGACGGCCCGTGAAATCGCCGAGAAAAAAATCGTCCCCGTGCGCGCACAGTACGACGAGGAACAGACCTTCCCCACCGACGTCTTCAAGGCCATCGCCGACGCCGACCTGACCGGCGTCTATATCCCGGACGAGTTCGGCGGCTGCGCCGGCGACACCGGCATCATGAACATGTGCCTGGTGACGGAAGAACTCTCGAAAGCCTGCGGCGGCATCTCCCTGTCCTTCGCCGGCACTGCCCTCGGCACCCTGCCCATCATGATCGCAGGGGACGACGAGCAGAAGAAGCGCTGGCTGCCCCGCATCGCCTCCGGCACCCTCGCCGCCTTCGGCATCACCGAGTCGGACGCCGGTTCCGACGCCGCCTCGATGCGCACCGTCGCCGTCAAGGACGGTGACGACTATATCCTGAACGGCTCGAAGATGTTCATCACGAACGGCGGCGAAGCCGACATCTACTCCGTCTTCGCCATGACGGACAAGTCCCGCGGCGCGCGCGGCTGTTCCTGCTTTGTGCTGGAAAAAGGCATGGACGGCTTCACCTTCGGCAAGAAGGAAGACAAGATGGGCATCCGCGCCTCGGCGACGCGGGAACTCATCTTCCAGGACTGCCGCGTCCCGGCCGCGAACCGCCTCGGCAAGGAAGGCACCGGCTTCATGACCGCCATGAAGACGTTCGACAATTCCCGCCCCGGCGTCGGCTCGCAGGCATTGGGCATCGCCGCCGGCGCGCTCGACCTCGCCGTCGACTATGCGCGCGGCCGCAAGCAGTTCGGCCGTCCCGTCATCGCCAACCAGGGCCTGCAGTGGATGCTCGCCGACATGGCGATGCAGGTCGAGGCCGCCCGCGCCCTCATTTACGCCACCGCCCGCTGGATCGACTCCGGCGCGAAGCGTCCGACCATGGCCTCCGCCATGTCGAAGTGCTTTGCCTCCGACGTCGCCATGAAGGTGACGATTGACGCGATTCAGGTCTTCGGCGGCGTCGGCTACACCAAGGAATACCCGATTGAAAAGTACGCCCGCGACGCCAAGATCACCCAGATCTACGAAGGCACCAACCAGATCCAGCGCGACGAAATCGCGCTCGCCCTGATCAAGGAAGCAGCGCGCGGGTAGTTCGAGGTTTTCGGGCCGAGGCCCGTCGAGACAATGAGACCTGCCCACCCTTTGTCCTTTTTTCGGGAGCGAAGCGGTGGGCCTTTTTTAATTCACAATTCATAATTCACAATTCACAATTATGGAGCAATTATACAATTCACAATGAGCGGGCGCGAAACAATGAATCATTGCCTCATTGTATATTCATTGTGAATTATGAATTGTGAATTGTGAATTTGAAATAAGCGGCACGTAAAGAAGAGGAGTTCACCGTGAACATCGTCGTCTGCATCAAACAAGTCCCCGACACCACCGATGTGCGCATCAACCCCCAGACCAACACCCTCATGCGCGAGGGCGTGGCCTCTATCATCAATCCCTTCGACGCCTACGCCATCGAAGAAGGCGTCCGCATCCGCGAGCGTCTGGGCGAAGGCACGGTGACCGTCGTCACCATGGGCCCGCCCCAGGCCGATGCCGCGCTCCGCGAAGCGATTTCCCTTGGCGCGGACGAAGCGGTCCTGCTGTGCAGCCGCGCCTTCGCGGGCGGCGACACCTGGTCGACCAGCCTGACCCTCGCGCTCGCCATGAAAAAGCTCGCGCCCGACGTGGTCCTCGCCGGCAAGCAGGCCATCGACGGCGACACCGCCCAGGTCGGCCCCGGCATCTCCTGCCACCTCGACTGGCCCCAGGCCTGCTATGTCTCGAAGATTCGCGAGATCGAAAAGGGCAGGGCCGTGGTCGAATGCCTGATGGAAACAGGGAAGGAAGTGCTGGAGGTCGAACTCCCCGCCGTCCTCACCGTCGTCAAGGAGATTAACGAGCCGCGCCTCCCTTCCCTGAAGGGCAAGATGCGGGCGAAGAAGGCGGTCATCACCACCTGGAACGAGCAGGACATCGAAGCCGATCCGCAGAAGGTCGGCCTGAACGGATCGCCCACGGCGGTGAACCGGGTCTTCTCCCCGCCGCGTCGCGGCGGCGGCGAGATCATCCAGGCCGAGACCGCGTCCGAAGCGGCGAAGATCGTCGTCGCGAAGATCAAGGAATTGCAGATCGCCTAGGTCGGACCCCGGTTTATTCTTTGTGCACAACGGCCGTCCTTTCGGCCTGCTCGATAAGGAATCATCATGTCGGAAAACGCTTTGATCATCGATCCCGAGAAATGCGTCGGCTGTCAGGCCTGCGTCAAGGTCTGCCCCTTCGGCGCGTTGGAAATGCAGGGCAAGCTGGCGGTGGTGAACGACAACTGCACCTTCTGCGGCGCCTGCCCGCCCAGTTGCAAATTCGGCGCAATCACCCTGAAACGGGCGAAAAAAGCCGCCGCCGTCGACCTCGACGCCTACAAGGGCGTGTGGGTCTTTGGCGAACAAATTGACGGCGTCATCCAGGGCGTCGTGCACGAACTGATCGGCGAAGGACGCATCCTCGCCGACAAGCGGGGCGTGCCGCTGACCGTCCTTGTCCTCGGCCACGAGATGGACGACGCGGCGAACGAACTCCTCGAATACCCGGTCGACGGCGTCATCTACGTCGACGACCCGGCCCTTAAACACTACGCGAGCGAGCCCTACGCGCGCGTCGTCTCCGACCTCATCGGCCAGAAGAAGCCGGAGATTTTCCTCGCCGGCGCGACCGCCATCGGCCGCTCGTTCCTGGCCCGGGTCGCGGTCGAGGTTCACACTGGTCTGACGGCCGACTGCACCGGCCTGGACATCACGGACGAAGGCCTGCTCCTCCAGACCCGTCCCGCCTTCGGCGGCAACATCATGGCCAGCATCCTCTGCGCCAAGCACCGGCCGCAGATGGCGACGGTGCGCCACAAGGTCATGCAGGCCGCGCACAAGACGGGCGGCCGGGGCGGCAAGGTCGAGAAGGTGACGCCGCAGTCGACCCTTCTCAAGAGCCGTACCAAGCGCCTCGACTGGCTGCCGGAGCTGTCTGAAACGGTCAACCTGGTCGACGCCGACATCATCGTCTCGGGCGGGCGCGGCATGCAGAAGCCGGAGAACTTCCACCTCATCGAAAAGCTGGCGAAGTGCCTCGGCGGCGCGGTCGGGTCGAGCCGCGCGGCGGTCGATGCCGGCTGGATGCCCTACAGCCACCAGGTCGGCCAGACCGGCAAGACGGTCCAGCCGAAGCTGTACATCGCCTGCGGCATTTCCGGCGCGGTGCAGCACCTGGTCGGCATGGGATCGTCGGACACCATTATCGCCATCAACAAGGACAAGGACGCGCCGATCTTCTCGGTCGCGACCTACGGCATTGTCGGCGACCTGTTCGAGGTGGTTCCGGCGATGATTCGGGAGCTTGGGGGTGAAGCGTAAGTTTTATGTGTTCGTTTTTGTGGAGGGAGCGTCCGTGTTGGTGCGGACGCTCCCTTTTTGTGCCGTTGGCGTGACGGCAAGCGCCGTCATCGATCAGGTGCTAACGGGGCTTTTCCTCGCACGAACGGAGGGAGAGAACCCTTTTTGCCAAGCGCCGCAAAAAGTGTTCCCTTCCTCCGGACCGCCCGGGCGGCTCTGCCGCGCCGGATCCCTCCTTCGCCAAAAGGGCTGCGCTGTCTGCCCTTTGCCTACCGGATTTGGTGTGCCGATAGATCGTACGATTACCGGCGACGGATTTTTTAACCGCTATACTCCGCCGTATCGTTCTTCGATATAAAGCGCGAGACGCTCCACCTCTGTACCGTTCTCATCGCAAGCGTCGCTCCCTCCCCCAAACCGTCACCCCGGCGTCTATACGCAGAACCGGGCGAGGGGCGTGAGGTTGTGCCGGGGCAGCCGACACACGCTCCCGCTCCGGTCATAACCGTTCGTATCGCAAGCATCACTC
>JAJQBO010000101.1 GCA_021203245.1 Planctomycetaceae bacterium | reverse complement strand
AATAATACTACCGCATTATAGCTGTGTTACAGTGAAACGTTGGGACAGTAGTGGTAAACTATATAATCGCTTGATAATTGGATTGTGAATTGTGAATTAAGTTCCGGGCCTTACCGAAATACCCCTCACCCCAACCCTCCCCTTCCGGGGGCGAGGGAGCAGGTTCTTCCCTGCACTCTCCAGACACTGCCGGGGTAACGACGTCTCTCACCCATCCTTTTTCTCCTTGAAAGGATGCCGATTTCGTGTCACAATATCCACATGCCGTCCGCTCGGACGGCATGACTTTTAATCCGAATGTGAATAATGAGGGAGAGGGAATGTCGTTACTCGTCGTCGGTTCCATAGCGCTTGACACCATCACCATGCCGGGCGGCAAGGTTTACAAGAATGTGGCGGGCGGATCGTGCTCCTATTTCATCCACTCGGCCTATTTCTGGAACCGGGTGCGCGTGGTCGGCGTCGTCGGCGAGGACTTCCCGAAGAAATACATCGAAGGCTTTAAAAAGTGCAAGGCCGATCTCGAAGGCCTGCAAGTCCAGCCCGGCACCACCTTCCAGTGGCACGGCACCTATCATCAGGACATGAACAACCGCGACACAGACACCCCGGTCTTTGGCGTGCTTGGGTCGTTCGACCCGGTCCTGCCCAGAAAGTACCGCGATTCCAAATACGTGTTCCTGGCCTGTTCGCAGCCGGAACTCCAGGGCAAGGTGCTGGACCAGATCGACGGCTCGCCCTTCGCCGTCTGCGACACGATCGAAATCTATATCAAGGAATCCCGGAAGGCGCTCGACAAGCTGATCCGCCGCTGCCAGGGCATGATCGTCAACGACGCCGAGGCTCGGCTCATCTCCGGCGACGACAACCTGGTGCGCGCCGCCGGCGATATCCAGAAAAAGTACAAGCTGCAGTTCCTCGTCCTGAAGAAGGGCGAGCACGGCGGCCTGCTGGCCACAAAGGACGGCATCATTCCCTTCCCGGCCTATCCGCTGGCGAAAATCGCCGATCCAACCGGCGCGGGCGACTGTTTCGCGGGCGGCTTTATGGCCACCCTCGCGAAGACCGGCAAGACAGACCTGAAAACACTCCGCACCGCCGTCGTCAACGCCACCGCCGCCGCGTCGTTCGCCTGCGAAGGGGTCGCCCTTTCCGGCCTGACCAAGGCGACGCCGGCGCAGGTTCGCGCCCGTGCCGCGCAGTTTGCCAAGATGACGCGTTTGGGGTAGGTCTGCGTCATGAGGATAACCGGATGAAAAGATGGACTCGCCCGCGTATCTCCTGGCTCCTCGCCGCCGCCGTGCTGCTGGCCGCGGCCCTGGGGTGTCAATCGCAGCCACGGCAGACGGCCCGCGCCGACCGGCCGTTGCCGGGCGGGCCCACGCCGTATGTCCACCAGGCGCCGGCGGTTCGTTTTATCCAGCCAGAGTCGACCTATTGTCCGCCGGCCGCGCCAGAAGTCGCGTACCAGCAACCGCCTGCCGCAGCGTGGGGGACGGTCGCCGGCAAGACCGTTATCCTGGACGCCGGGCACGGCGGGCATGACGAAGGCGCAAGCCACTTCGGCCTGCGGGAAAAGGACATCAATCTCGACCTCGCCGCCCGCACCGCCGCCCTGTTGCGCGCGCGCGGCTGCACCGTCGTCATGACCCGCTCCGACGACCGCTTTGTCCCTCTGTCGGAGCGGAGCGCCATCGCCAACAGGTACCCGAACGCCGCCCTCGTCTCCATTCACGTCAACGCCGCGCCGAACAACCCGGGCGTCGACGGCATCGAGACGTTTGTCCTGTCGCAGGAATACACCGACAGGGACCGGAGCCGCATCGCCGCCACCCGCTTCAAGGCGAACGGCGTCAACGCGGTCCAGGGGAAACAGGCGTTAGCCAATCTGGCGGCCGCGTCGCGGACCCGTTGCCCGGCGCTGGCGGAGTCGTTGCAGCGATCATTGACGACCCGTCTGGGCGAGGCGGACCGGGGCGTCAAGTACAAGGATCTCGCCGTGCTGCGGGAGACCTATTTCGGCCCTGCGGCCCTGGTCGAGGTCGGCTTTATGACAAACCCCCGTTCGGCCGACCGGATGCGCACCGACGATTGGCGCAGGCGCACGTCCGAAGCGCTGTGCGAGGGAATTTGCTCGTTTTTGCAGCAGCCAATGTAGATAATCAATAATGAATCGTGGGGATGGCTCGGGGATGGGTCTGGCCGGACTGTGACGCCGGCATCTGTAATCGTTTCGGAAATGGAGCCTATGGACGCAACCCTCGCCTTACCCGACGCCTCCCTCTTCGAGCAGGGCGGTTCGGTCATGTACGTGCTGCTCGTTGCGGCAATCGTCGGCCTTACCTATATCATCTACTGCCTCATCACCCTGCGCCGCCGCGCCGTCATGTCGCCGGCGCTTGTCCTGGTCGCGGAAAACGTCACCGACGCGAGCGAGTTCGAGGACGCCCTTGCCATCTGCCGCCGCGAAGGCGGCGCATTTGCCGAAATCATCGCCTCCGTCATCGCTACCCGCGATATGCCCCGCGAAGAATCGGAAGCCATCGTCGAAGGGGCGGGACGGCGCGCCATGCACGATCTTTCCCGCGGCACCCTCGCCCTCGAAGTCGTCTCCGGCGTCTCGACCATGCTGGGCCTCCTGGGCACCGTTTTCGGCATGTTCAACATGATGATGACCATCTCCGACTCCGGCATCAAGGACATCGGCGCGATTTCCGGCGGCATCGGCGAAGCCCTGATCACCACCATGTTCGGCCTCGCCATCGCCATCCCCACCTATGTCGCCTTTGTCTACTTCGGCCGCCGGGTCGAGGACATGGTGCTGATGATGGAAGAATACGCCATCCACCTCATGGCCCGCATTCGCCGCGACTCGCCAACGCCCGGGGAGAAGGCGGCATGAAATTCAATGTCCGCAAGCGCTCCGGCTCGGCGGTCATCAACCTGACGCCGCTCATCGACTGCATGTTCCTCTTGGTCATCTTCATCATGATTGCCGCCCGTTTCGAGCCGGACGGCGGCATCCAGGTCGACCTGCCCCAGGCCCGGACCGGCGAAGCCAAGAAGATCGAATCCATCAATCTCACCGTCACCGCCGACGGGCGCATCTACCTTGAGCAGGACGAGGTTCCGGTCGAGGGGTTGGAGGAACGCATCATCGAGGCGCGGACGCAGAAGGGCGATCCCACGGGTGAGGACGTGGTGCTGGTGGTCCACGGCGACAAGGAAGCGCATCACGGCGCGGTGGTCGCGGCCCTCGACGCGGCGGCACGGGCCAAGCAGAAAAAGGTCACTATCCGCACGCGGCAGTGACGGGTGGAGGTTGAGTTTTTTTACGAAGCACGCGCCAGCCGCCCCCATACGTCACCCCGGCGTGATAAACGTCCACCAGCGGAGAAAACGGGCCGAACCGGCCGTTTTTCGCGCTGATGGGGGTCCGCACGCCGGGGTGACGGTAAGGGTGGGTGGAACGATCTCCGGATAAACGGCGTATATGCTGTAACGATTGGGTAGATGATGAACAAAAAAGAACACGCCGCCCGTCTCGAGCGACTGCTCGACACCATGGCCGGGGCGGGAATCGGCGCGGTGATTCTGGACCGCCGCGACGACTATTACTATTACACCGGCTTCACCGGTTCGGATTCGCTCGCCCTGTTCCACGTCAAGTCCCGCCGGGGCTGGCTGATAACCGATTCCCGCTATATCGAGGAAGCGGCGCAGACCGCTCCCGGCCTTGAGGTGCTGGTGTGGCGACGGACCTTCCCCGGGTTTGTCGGCGATCTCGTCCGCAAGCTCAGGACAAAGCATGTCGGCTATACCCCCACCTCCATGACCGCCGCCTTCTACGCCGGGCTGAGCGCCGCCGCGCCGGGAGTGAAATCGTGGAGCCGCGTCGAGGAGGCGATTGCCGCCCAGCGCGCGGTAAAAAGCAAAGCCGAAATCGCAGCCATGGAGAAGGCGCTTGCCTGCGCCGAGGGGGCGTTTCTCGCCTCGAGAAAGCGCTGGAAGATCGGCATGACCGAGGTGGATGTCAAAAACGACCTCGAATGGGAAATGCGGAAACGCGGCGCTGAAGACACCGCTTTCGAGACCATCGTCGCCGTCGGCGCGAACGCCAGTCTGCCGCACGCCCATGCCGGAACGCGGAGGGTGCAGGCCGGGAAGATGCTCCTCATCGACTTTGGCGCGCGGGTGAACCGGTATAACTCCGACCTCACCCGCACCCTCTGGGCCGACCGGGTGCCGCCGGCCTGGAAAAAACGCTACCTGACCGTCCTCGCCGCCCAGCAGGCGGGCATCGCCGCCATAAGGGCGGGAGCGGACGGCAGCGCCGCCCACAACGAGGCGATGCGCGTTTTTACCGAAGCCGGGTTAGGCGACAGGTTTACCCACGGCCTTGGCCACGGCGTCGGCCTGGCCGTCCACGAGGAGCCGCGCCTCAACGCCGCCTACAAAAAGCCCCTGGAACCGGGGAACATCGTCACGGTCGAGCCGGGCGTGTATCTGCCTGGTTCGGGCGGCATCCGCGTCGAAGACATGGCGGTGGTGGAAAAGGGCGGCTGCAGGATAATAAGCACCCTGCCGAAGAACGTCGATTCACTGGTGTTTTAGCAGGTTCAGATAGTTGCAACCTCGATACCTTCCGGGTTTTCCGGCAGAATGCTTGTGCCGGACGGGGTTTTGCCTATAATGACGGCTGTGGATCGGTGGGGTTGCCGCCGGTCCTGGATTGTTTTTTGACACAACACCGGGATACCTTCTATGAGTGACAGCATCGAAAAGATAAGCGCGCTTCTGGCCCTGATGAAAGAAAACGACATCGTCGAACTCGAGCTGGAGGAAGGCGAGTTTTCCGTCGCGCTTCGCAAGCAAGGCGCGTTCGTCGCCCAGGCGATGGGACAGGTCCAGACCGTGATGGCCCCCGCTCCCGCACCGGCCCAGGGAGGCGTTCCTGCCGCCGCCGCACCGGCTGTGGACGACCCCGGCCTTGAGCCGATCAAGAGCCCCATCGTCGGTACCTTCTACCGCGCGCCCTCGCCCGAGTCCGCCCCGTATGTCCAGCAGGGCGACACCGTCCGCAAGGATTCGGTGATTTGCATTATCGAAGCGATGAAGATTATGAACGAAATCCGCGCCGAGGCCGACGGCGTTATCGAAAAAGTGCTGGTCGAGAGCGGGGAACCGGTGGAATACGGCCAGCCCCTGTTCCTGATCAGGCGGGGCTAGCGTATGTTCAAGCGCGTATTGATTGCCAACCGCGGCGAAATCGCCTGCCGCGTCATCCGCGCCTGCCGCAAGCTCGGCGTCGAATCGGTGGCTGTCTACTCCGAAGCCGATCGCGACTCCCTGCACGTGCGCATGGCCAACGTCTCCATCTGCATCGGCCCGGCCGAATCGGCCCGGTCGTACCTGCATATCCCGTCCATCATCTCGGCGGCGGAAATTTCCGACGTCGACGCCATCCATCCGGGCTACGGATTCCTGTCGGAAAACGGCCACTTCGCCGACATTTGCCGCTCGCTGGACATCGCCTTTATCGGCCCGTCCTCGGAAGCGATGGCGCGGATGTCGGACAAGGCGGGCGCGCGGGAACTCGCCAAGGCCTGCGGCGTCCCGACCCTGCCGGGTTCGGAAGGCGTGGTGCCGGACGACGAGGCGGTCTTGAAAATCGCCCGCTCCATCGGCTATCCGGTCATCGTCAAGGCGTCGGCCGGCGGCGGCGGCCGGGGCATCCGCGTCGCCCATAACGACGCGGCGCTCCGCATCGCCATGTCCTCGGCCAAGGCCGAGGCGGAAGCGGCCTTCGGCGACGGCAGCCTCTATATCGAAAAGTTCCTGACCCAGCCGCGCCACGTCGAGGTGCAGGTGCTGTGCGACGAACACGGCAACGTCATCCACCTCGGGGAACGCGACTGCACCACCCAGCGCCGCCACCAGAAGTTGATCGAAGAATCGCCCTCGCCGGTCGTCGACAGGCATGTCCGCCGCGCCATGGGCGAGGCGGCTGTGAAAATCTGCAAGGCCGCCAATTATACGAACGCCGGCACCATCGAATTCCTCTTCGAAAACGGCCAGTTCTACTTCATGGAAATGAACACCCGCATCCAGGTCGAGCATCCCGTCACCGAGATGGTCACCGGCATGGACCTCATTGAGGAACAGTTGCGGGTGGCGGCGGGCGAACCGCTCCGCTGGCGGCAGAAGGACATCAGGTTCACCGGCCACGCCATGGAGTTCCGCATCAACGCCGAAGACCCGGAACGCAAGTTCGCGCCCAATCCGGGGCAGGTGAGCCTGTTCATCACCCCGGAGACGCCCGGTGTCCGCGCCGACTCGTTCATCTATTCCGGCTATCGTATCACGCCGTACTACGACTCGATGGTGGCCAAGCTGATCGTTCACGCCGACAGCCGCGCCCAATGCATCGAGAAGTCCAAGATGGCGCTCCGCGATTTTATTCTCGAGGGGGTGAAGACGACGATACCGTTCCATCTGGCCATGCTGGAGAACATAGCGTTCGTCAACTCGGACTTTGATATAAATTTCGTGGACAAGCTGTTCGCGTAGCGCTTTTTACACGCTGCGACAGCGTCCGACGGGAGGAAATACCCATGCGCAAGATCGTCGATTTTGCCAATGTAACCATGACGGTGCTGGCCGGAGCGTACCTGACGCTCCTCACCCTCTTCGCCACCGACGGGCTGCAGTCGCTGCCCGCCGGCCTGGTGCACTCGTGGGGCCTGCGTATCCTGTTCCTGGCCATTGGCGCGTTTCTGGTGGGGATCAATATTCACCTCTTGGTGAAGGACTGGAAAACCGGTGGCCTGCGGAGCAACCTGCGCATCACCACCGAGCAGGGTATGACCGAATTTTCCGTGCCCTCCATGGAAATGCTCGTCCTCCGCGAACTCAAGTCCGAGCCCGACATCGTCGACCCCGTCGTCACCCTGAAACCGAGGGGCGAAGGCAAACCCATGCAGTGCGAGGTTGAATTAAAGCTCCGCCGCAAGGAAGACGTCCTGAAGCGCATCGACGGCATTAAAAAGAAGGTCCGCGACGTCATCGACCGCCTCATTCCCGGCGGCCTGACCGTCGATGTGCTGGTCGAGGTGCGCGACTTCGTCGCCGACGGCGCTTCCGGCATTTCGGGCCGCCAGTCCATGGTCGAGCCGGGCGAATTCAACGGGCCCGTCTATACCGACGGCGGCGGGTCCGAGGGCGTGTAGGAACTCGTCACCGACTCCGAAAACGCCTGGTTGATATCGATACGCATGTTCGCAGCGCCACGTCGAAGCGCGGCCCGTTCCACCGGGTCGCCTTCGTCGCTTGTGCGGCCTGAACATTAATCTGCATTGTGAAATAGCCGAAATGCTACCAGCCGATTCCCTGCTTTCCTCCTACATGTTCGACCTGCCCGCCTCCCTGGTGGCGCAGAGTCCGGCTCCGCAGCGCGACGCCTCGCGGCTGATGCGGCTCGGTCCCGGCGACGAATACGGTGAACACATCTTTGCCGACCTGCCGAACCTGCTGCAACCGGGCGACCTGCTGGTCCGGAACAACGTGCGGGTGTTGCCGGCGCGGCTCCTGGGCAAGCGTGCGGGCGGCGGCGCGGCCGAACTGCTGCTGGTCAGGAAGGAAGACGGCCCGGACGGCGTCGGCGAGCGCTGGCTGTGCATGGCGCGGCCGGCGAACCGGTTCAAGCCGGGGCGGGAATTTTCGTTCGGGGACGGCAATCTCCTCGCTGTCGCGGGCGAGCGCGGCGACGACGGCATGGTGTGGGTGACGTTTTCGCGCACCGGCGCGGATTTCCTTGCCGCGCTGGAACAGTACGGCCAGGTGCCGTTGCCCCCGTATATCGACCGCCCGGACAAGCGCCCCACCGCCGAGGATGCGGGTCGCTACCAGACGATCTATGCCCGCAATCCCGGCGCCGTCGCCGCGCCGACGGCGGGCCTCCATTTCACCCCCGAGGTCGACCGGCGGTTGGCCGAGCGCGGCGTGGCGGTGGCGGAGGTGACCCTGAACGTCGGCCCAGGCACTTTCCGCCCCATCAAGGAAGAAAACCTCGACAACCACCGCATGCATTCGGAATGGTTCGACGTGCCGCCCGCAACCTGGGAGGCGGTGCAACGCACCCGCGCCGCCGGCGGCAGGGTGGTGGCGGTCGGCACCACCTCGACGCGGACCCTTGAGTCGGCGGACGCGGACAGGCTCCAGGGCTGGACCGAGTTGTTCATCAGGCCCGGGTACCGATTCCGCTGGGTGGACGGCATGGTGACGAACTTCCACCTGCCCGGGTCGTCCCTGCTGGTCATGGTATCGGCCCTGGCCGGCCGGGAGCGGATTCTCGAAGCCTACCGCCGCGCGGTGGCGGGCGGCTGGCGTTTTTATTCCTATGGCGACGCCATGCTGATATGGCGGACCTCGGGCGGGTAACGTCCGCATAATGGTGTAAAATTAAAATGAGCCAGAGGCTCAGCCTCC
>JAJQBO010000196.1 GCA_021203245.1 Planctomycetaceae bacterium | reverse complement strand
TTGACCCGGTACGTGTTCCGGCCCGACCCGCCCCAAGATCTTTGACAACCGAATCAGGTACACCATGGGCGCTCGCACTGCGCCGTGCTCCCACCGCGCGTCCGGCGGCGAGCCAGGCATTCGCCGGTCAGTGGTCAGTAGGGAAGTCGGGAACGGTATCCACACGTGCCTGGACGAAACAACCGGGCCGGCCGTGGAATCCACGCCGGCCCGGAAGAACGTGTCCACAGTGTCTGGGGCCTCGCCTACATGCCTTTTCTCTCGCGCGCTTCGTCCATCATGCCCAGTGCGACGAGGCGGACGTTTTGGACGGCAAAATCGGCCAGGCTCATTTCTTCGCCCCGCATCAGGCACCAGCAGTTTTCCACGCCGATGAGGACGGAGAAAATTATCCGGACATAGTGCATGGTGGGAATCTCCTCGCTCAGGACGCCGTTGATCTTGCCTGCCGAAATGATCATGTCCAGGCACTTGTAGATCTGCCGGTCGTGGTCGAGGTAGACGCCGATGAATTCCTCGGAATGGTAATTGGTCGCCATGGCGGTGAGGATTTCCCGGCCGAGTTTTTCCAGCTCGGTAAAGGACATTTCAATGAACGAGCACAGCGAGGTCAGAAAATCGAGATCCTTGACCTGGTTGTAGGCGTGGAGGTAGATCGGGTTGAGCTGGTCGTAGGTATAGCGGAGTATGCTCTCTTTGGAATCGAAATGGGTATAGAACGACCCCTTCGCAACGCCCGCCGCTTCGGTTATATCGCCGATGGAGACGTTCAGGTACCCCTTGTTCTGGATTTCGCCCAGCGCCGCGTTATATATTTTCTGCTTGGTATCGAGCGCCTTGATCTGCCGGTTGGTCAGCCTGTACCGTCGCCTGGTTTTCCTATCCTCTACCATGGAAGTGGCCTTTCTCGTTGACTACGATTCATGTAGTCATTGTATAGCCGCCCCTGCGGCTTGTCAAGTTGACACGATGCATTTCCTCTTTTTCCCCGGGAGAGGAGAAACAATCCGAAAATATAAGTGAATTGCTCGTTGACTAGGGAATTTCACAGTGTATAATTGAATATTAGTCAGTGAACCAAAGACAGTAAAGAAATCCTGTGCCGAATCGATCCTGTCTTTGCTGCAATCCGATCGCGGCGCGAATCTATCCAATTACCGATTTGAACATGACGGCACAGTGTGGCGTCCGATGGAGCGGACTGGTGTGTACCCGCTTCAAGGCCGCTGTCGTGGCGTGGTGAGAGGTGACTGAAGGTCAGGATTTTCGCGCCCCGGTCCTTCCCTATGAACACGCCGGCGAACCGGGCCTTCGCCGGACAGAGGGCAATTCTTTTCGAGGAGATGGAAAAAATGTCTCAAGACAAGCATTACGGCTACCTGGGCAAGGGCGACGACGATTTCGTCGTGCACCAGAAGGACGGGCAGATGATGACCGGCTACCCGATCGGGATCATGCTCCTCAATGTCAAATACCCCATCGTGCCGGGAAATGTCGCCAATGCCTACACCTTCGACTTCCCGGTGCGCTACGCCAAGGTGACGACGGTCGATTCGCCGCGGCTTCATTCCGGCGACCCGACCATCCTGGACGATCTCACCGCGGTCGGCAGGGAACTGGAGTCCGACGGCGTCCGCGCCATCATCTGCGCCTGCGGCTATTTCGGCTACTACCAGAAGGGCCTGGCAGAAAACCTGAGCGTTCCGGTCTACGCCTCCAGCCTGCTGCAGATTCCCCTGATCAAGGTCGGGTTGAAGAAGGATCAGAAGATCGCCGTCTTCAACGCGGTGGAGCGGCGCTTTACTCCGGAACTCCTGAAAATCTGCGGCGTCGACGACCCGTCCATCGTCATCCCGAAGTCGATGGAATTCGCCGAGGAATTTTCCGCCATTCCGCGCGACCGGCCGTACATGAACAACGAAGTCTGCCGGCAGGAGTTCATCAAGGCCGCCCGGGACATCGTCAAGGAACATCCGGAGATCGGCGCGATTCTCTTCGAATGCAGCGACATGCCTCCCTACGCCGATGCCGTCTCGCGGGCGGTCAACCTGCCTGTCTTCGACTTCACCACCATGATCCGCTGGGTCTACAACGCGGTGGCGAGAAAACCGTTTTACGGCTTCATGTGAACGCAACGCGCCGAATGTGCGACGCCTCTGATTGCCGGCCTGTGGGCCTGGAAAAAACTTGAAAGAAGGAGCAGTGGACCATGGATTATGTGAAGATTGCCAAAGAAAAGCCGATTGCGATCCTCGGCGCCGGCGGTGTCGGCAAGCCCTGTGCGGCCGACAGCAAACTGGCGGGACGGGAAGTGCGCCTGTGGGACGATCCGCAGTTCGCCCCCAAGACCCTGAAGTATGTCGACAAGAGCGGCATCCGCATCGGCGGCCCGCAGACGAACCTCCTGATGTTCGACCGCCACGGCACCGCCTTCCTCGACATAGTCACGGACGACCTCGCCAAGGCGGTCAAGGGCGCGGGCCTCGTCATTGTCGCCACCGTCGCGCTTGGCCACGAAAAACTCTTCAAGCAACTCATTCCCCTGCTTGAAGACGGCCAGTCCGTCCACATCATTCCCGACAACTACGGGACCCTGTTGTTACGCAAAATGATGCGGAAAGCGAATTGCACCGCCAAGGTGATCGTCGGCGGCTGGGGCACCAGCCCCTATGGCGCGCGCGTCCTCGTCAAGGGCGGGGTCCTCACGAACGACGTCAATATCGGCGACCGCGTCTGCCTCATGCGAGGCGCCGCCCTGCCGGCGACCGACACCGACACGTTTGTCGAGTGCGCCAAGCAGTTCCCGCCGTTCGATCCCGTCACCTTCTCGGATAACGGCGACGATTTCGGCTGGCAGAAAGGCGACACCATCCTGGACGTCTCCCTCTCGAACGTCAACCCGGTCATCCACGTCCCTGGCGCGATTCTGGGCGCTGCCGTGATGCAGAACTATACCCTCTTCGGCGGCAAGCGGCAGAATTATTCCCTCTATGCCCACGGTCTCAGCCCCACCATCGCGCAGGTGCAGGTCGATTTCTGGAAAGAGACGAACGAAGTCGCCACGGCCATCGGCACGACGATCGCGCAGGTAAATCTCGACCACTTCTTCGCCCGCTCCTCCATCTACGGTCCCGAGTATATGGGCAAGGACTACAAGGTCCCGTTCGACGAAGACTACCGCTATCGCCAGGAACCATACGGCGACGGCCCCTTCAATCTCGAGACCCGCTACATCACGGAAGACGTGCCGATCGGTTGCTATTTGATCAGCGAACTCGGCAAGCGCTTCGGTTCGCCGACTCCGATCGTCGACAGCATGATCACCCTGGCGAACTCGATGCTGCAACGCGACCTCGTCAAGCAGGTCGGCTACAGCCTCGACTATCTCGGTATCGGCCATATGGACAAGAACGCCCTGAACAAATGGATGCGCGAAGGCGTCTATACGAAATAACGAATCCGTTTTTATCGCGCTCGCTCCGCGCGGGCGGGCGCGCCTTCATTGAGGAGACAACCGGCATGGATAATTTCACCTTCTACAGCCCCACCTACTTTGTTTTCGGCAGGGAAACGGAAAATCAGACCGCCACGTACGTCAAGCAGTTCGGCGGTAAAAAGGTCCTGATTCACTACGGCGGCGGTTCGGTCGTCCGCTCCGGCCTGCTCGCCCGGGTGAAGAAGTCGCTGGACGCCGAGAAGATACCCTATGTCGAACTGGGCGGAGCCGAGCCGAACCCGAAGAGCGGCCTGGTTTATAAAGGCATCGAGCTCGCGCGCAAGGAGAAGATCGACTTCGTCCTCGGCGTCGGCGGCGGCTCGGCCATCGACTCGGCCAAGGCCATCGCCTTCGGCGCGCTTTACGACGGCGACTTTTGGGATTTCTACAAAGGGAAACCCGTCACCGAAGCCATCCCGGTCGGCTGCGTCCTCGCCCTCGCCGGCACCGGCACCGAAGGCTCGACCGACTCCGTCATCACCCACGAGGACGGCATGTACAAGCGCTGCGCCGACGGCGACTGCATCCGCCCCAAGTTCGCCATCATGAACCCCGAACTCACCACCACCCTGCCGCCGTACCAGACCGCCAGCGGCATAGCGGACATCATGGCGCACTCGATGGAACGCCTGTTCTCGAAAACAAGGGACGTGGAAATCACCGACCGCCTGCTCGAGGCGGTTCTCCTCACCATGGTGAAAGAAGGCCGCCGGGTCATCAAGGATCCGTCGAACTACGAAGCCCGCGCCAACATCATGTGGGCCGGCATGATTGCCCACAACAACGTCACCGGCGTCGGCCGCGCGCAGGATTGGGGCACCCACCATATGGAGAACGAACTGTCGACCACCTACGGCTGTTCGCACGGCGCCGGCCTGGCCATTCTCTTCCCGCCTGGATGGAATATGCGATTGGGACAGAGGATGTCACCCGCTTTGTCCAGTTCGCGACCCGCGTCTGGGGCTGCCAGATGAACTTCGAAGACCCCAAGGTCACCGCGATGGAAGGCGCCGTCGCCTTCAAGAATTTCATGAAGGAACTGGGTCTGTCGACCAGCATTTCGGAGATCGGCGGCAAGGAGGCGGACATCCCGAACCTCGCGAAAAACATGTTCCACGAAGCCCCGAACCACGGCAATTTCATCAAACTGACGCCCGAAATTGCCCAGAAAATTTACACGCTGGCCCTCTAGGCCACGACAGTCCGAGGTAAACAGGGTATCCGGCGCTGCGGTTGCGACTCATTCGGGGGGCGCCGTGGCGCCGGTTTTGTACAGCGACCGGGATGTCTGCGGGTCGGATTGGATTGACAGGAGGAGCGCAGTGGCATCGCATATCGAAATCATGGACGGCAACACAGCCGCGGCGTACATTTCCTACGCGTTCACCGAGGTGGCGGGGATATTCCCCATAACGCCCTCGTCGCCGATGGCGGAGTATGTGGACGAATGGTCGGCCAAGGGCAGGAAAAACATTTTCGGCCAGACGGTCGAAGTGGTGGAGATGCAGTCGGAAGGCGGCGCGGCGGGGACGGTCCACGGTTCCCTTGGCGCAGGCGCGTTGACGACGACCTATACCGCGTCGCAGGGCCTGCTCCTGATGATCCCCAACATGTACAAAATAGCGGGCGAGCTCCAGCCCGGCGTGTTCCACGTCTCGGCCCGGTCGCTGTCGGTGCACGCGTTGTCCATCTTCGGCGATCACTCCGACGTCATGGCCTGCCGCCAGACCGGTTTTGCATTATTGGCGGCGTCGAGCCCGCGGGAGGTGATGGACATGGGCGCGGTCGCGCACCTGTCGGCAATCAGGGGAAGGGTCCCGTTCCTGCACTTCTTCGACGGCTTCCGCACCTCGCACGAGATGCAGAAGATTGACGCCCTCGACTATGCCGACCTGAAGCCGCTCGTCGACATGCAGGCGCTGGCGAAGTTCCGGGCCGACTCCCTCAACCCCGGCCACCCCAGCACCCGCGGCACCACCCAGAACCCGGACATCTATTTCCAGCAGCGGGAAGCAGCGAACACGTTCCACGCCGCCGTCCCGGGCGTGGTCGAGCACTACATGAACGAGATCAACAAACTGACCGGCAGGCACTATTCCCTGTTTGACTATTATGGCGCAGAGGATGCGAAGTATCTGGTTATCGCCATGGGCTCGGTCAGCGATACCATAAAGGAAACGATAGATTATCTTACCGCCAAGGGCGAAAAGGTCGGCCTCCTGAACGTGCACCTCTACCGGCCGTTCTCGGTCGACCACTTTATGAAGGCGATTCCCGCGACAGTGGAACGGATTGCCGTTCTCGACCGGACCAAGGAACCCGGCTCGGTCGGGGAGCCGTTGTACCAGGACGTGTGCCAAGCCTACTACAACCAGAAGAAGAACATGTTCATTATCGGCGGACGCTACGGCTTGTCGTCGAAGGACACGACCCCGGCGCAGATCATCGCCGTGTTCGAAAACCTCAAGGCCGAACAGCCGAAGCACAACTTCACTATCGGCATCAACGACGACGTCACCCACCTGTCGCTGCCCGAGCGGGAGGAGATCGACATCGCCCCGGCGGGGACATTATCCTGCAAGCTGTGGGGCCTGGGGTCGGACGGTACCGTCGGCGCGAACAAGAACACAGTGAAGATCATCGGCGAACACACGCCGCTCTTTACCCAGGCGTATTTTGTCTACGACTCGAAAAAGTCGGGCGGCCTGACCCAGTCGCACCTGCGGTTCTCAAAAGAACCCATCCGCGCACCGTATCTCGTCAACACCGCCGACTTTGTCGCCTGTCACAATCCTTCGTACGTGAACAAGTACGACCTCCTCAAACACCTGAAGAAAGGCGGCATCTTCCTCCTAAACTGCCAGTGGAGCGCGGACGAACTCGACGCTACCCTCCCGGACGCGATGAAGAAGGCGATAGCCGAGAAGGACGTGCAGTTCTACATCATCAACGCCGTCGACATGGCGAAGGAACTGGGCCTCGGCGGCAGGACCAACACCATCCTCCAGGCGGCGTTCTTCAAGCTGGTGAACGTCATCCCCGTTGACGACGCGGTCGGCTATATGAAGGACGCTATCAAGAAATCCTACGGCAAGAAGGGGGAGAAAGTCCTCGACATGAATTGTGCCGCCGTCGACAAGGGCATCCAGAACCTGGTTAAGGTGGATGTCCCCGCTTCGTGGAAGACGATCACGCCGAAGGCTCCGGAGACGAAGCCGGTTCCGGAATTTATCGAAAAGATCGTCAACGTCATGAACCGTCAGGAAGGGGATTCGATTCCGGTCAGCGCCTTTGTCGGGATGGAAGACGGCACCTTCCCGGCCGGGACGACGGCGTACGAGAAACGTGGCGCGGCGGTGGATGTTCCTGAATGGATTATCAACAACTGCATCCAGTGCAACCAGTGTTCCTACGTCTGCCCCCACGCAGCCATCCGCCCGGCGCTTCTGGACGATGCCGAGAAGGCTGCCGCTCCGGCAGGGTTCGAAACGAAGCGAGCCATCGGCGGCGGGCTTGAGAAGTACCAATGCCGTATGCAGGTCTCGCCACTCGATTGCACCGGCTGCGGCTCCTGCGTGAACATTTGCCCGGCGAAGGAGAAGGCGCTCGTCATGAAACCCCTCGCCACCCAGCGGAACCAGGAGGAGAATTGGGATTACGCGGTGGAAAAGGTGTCAGTGAAAAAGGACATCGACTTCGAGAAGTCGGTCAAGAACAGCCAGTTCGCGACGCCGCTGTTCGAGTTTTCGGGCGCGTGCGCGGGATGCGGCGAAACGCCGTACATCAAGCTGCTGAGCCAACTCTTCGGCGACCGGATGTATATCGGCAACGCCTCGGGCTGCTCGACCGCGTACGGCGGCTCTACCCCGGCGACGCCGTACACGAAGAACAAAGAGGGGCATGGCCCGGCATGGGCGATGTCATTGTTTGAAGACTGCGCCGAATACGCCTACGGCATGCTGCTTGGATCGGAGAAGATCCGCGAGCGCATCAAGAACTACGCGACCGCCCTCGCCGCCACCGGTATCGCCAAGGCCGAAGCGGAACGCTGGATCGAGACGATGGATGATGCGAAACAGTCCCGCGCCGCGTCCGACGCGTTTGAGGCGGCTCTGAAGCAGGTCACTGCGAAGTCGGATATCGAAAAGGAAGCGGTGGGATTTATCCTCCAAAACGCGGACTTCCTGCCGTGCAAGTCCTACTGGGCCTTTGGCGGCGACGGCTGGGCGTACGACATCGGCTACGGCGGCCTCGACCACGTTCTCGCCTCCGGCAAAAACATCAACATGCTTGTGATGGATACGGAAGTGTATTCGAACACCGGCGGTCAGTCGTCGAAGTCGACGGCGGCCGGCGCAATTGCGAAGTTCAACTCCGCCGGCAAGACGACGAAGAAGAAGGACCTCGGTATGATGGCGATGAGTTACGGCTATGTCTATGTCGCCCAGGTGGCGATGGGGTATGACCAGGCGCAGACCTTGAAAGCCATCCGCGAGGCCGAAGCCTATCCCGGGCCGTCTCTCATCATCGCCTATTGCCCCTGTATCGAGCACGGCCTTAAGGCGGGGATGGCGTGCAGTCAGCAGGAGATGAAGAAGGCGGTGGAAGCCGGGTACTGGCACCTCTACCGCTACAATCCGCTCTTGAAATTGGAAGGCAAGAATCCGTTTACCCTGGATTCGAAGCCGCCCACCGGCGATCTGAAGTCCTTCCTCCGGGGCGAAGTCCGTTACTCGTCCCTCGAACTCGCCTACCCCGACCGCGCCCAGGCCTTGTTTGAAAAGGCCGAGGCTGACGCGAAGGAACGGTTGGAGACCTACCGGAAGCTGGCGGACAGGTAACCGCTCAACACCACGTCTATACTATCACCCCCCCTTCGCTCTGCGAAAACACGCGAAGGGGAGGAATTGAAGTCACCACCATAATCGCCCATGGAGATAACCGATGGATTTCGAACTCAGTAAAGAACACACGATGGCGCGGCAGTTGTTCCGTTCCTTCGCCGAGACGGAAGTGA
>JAJQBO010000001.1 GCA_021203245.1 Planctomycetaceae bacterium | reverse complement strand
TGTGTGTATAATGTAATCATAGTGTAATTAACTCGGTAAAACCGGACATACTATTTGCCCCACTCTCGAGGTGCAGGGGGATGCGGTCGGCTGTCGGGCTTGCGGTATACGACCTTCGCCGTTACGCACATGATGGTTGCTTCAATACCCGAGGCATTGGGAACCAGGGTGGGCGGACCAAAATTTCGGTTCAAAACATTGTTGCAACGCCGAAACGCGTACCCGATACTTTCAGTCCGGGTAAACGCAAAATAAACTCACGCGCGGTTGGTTCTACTTTATACGCTGTCAGTCAATGTGTTGTACGTGCGTCAGTGGTAAACTGTCAATTGACCGCTAAATTTATTAGCATAATCACGGGGGGGAGGCCATAAGGTTTTGGTTTAACGCAGTTTTGTAGTATTTCCACCTTAACTCCGCGTTCAGACTTAAATTTAACTGATGTATTGGATACTGTCAATATAGATTATCCAGTTTTTTTGTGAAAATTTGCCAATACGGATGCAGACACATGGGAAAAATTCCAAACGATTTACGACAAACCATAGCGAGCAATATTCGCAATTGCAGGATGAATAAATTCCCCGGAAGAGGGGGTGGTAAAAAGTGCGCCGAGGCCTTCGGGGTCAGCCCCCAGCAATGGTCTCCCTGGGAACGCGGCATGCGGACCCCGGATGAGCTGCGCTTGCAGCAGATTGCCGATTTCTTCGGCGTTACGGTCGAGTGCCTTCGGCGCGACAATAGCGTTAAAAAGCCGGAATCCGTTATGTCACTGGGTGATACCCCATACCCTGGCCTGTATGGCGAGTCCTACGCGCCCATGCCGCCCGCACTCCGGGAGCCTGAGGCGCCGCCCTACGGCCTGCCGTCCCTGCGCCGCGACGACACCCTGATCTCATTGAACGGCGTCTCGGAACTGGCACAGACCACCGGCCGCCTGATGGCCATGGTGTGTAGTATAACGAAAGGCGTGGTTGAGGGCCGCTATGATGTTGGAAAGACCATCGTCATCCTGAGACGGATCGGAGACATTCTTCAGTAAAAACTCCACGAGGCCGAAGGCCAGCCCGCCAGCAACGTCCCCCCGCCCCAGCAGCGGCAATACTAGGGCATCGGGGCCAACGGGCTCCAGGCGTTACGCCAGATCGCGGCGACGCTAACGCCTGAAAAATCAACCGAAAAACGCGCCCGATGCGCGGTCCATATATATCAAAAGCGGCCGTCCCTTCACGGGGACGGTCGCTTATCTATACCGCGTCAGTATCACGTTAAATTCCCCAATTAACGATCCGAACAGCCGGGTAACTTATCGCCTTCGCATTAAATTATCGCCCCGCAGCAAGTACGGAGGCGAGCGGTTTGTTCTCTTTGGACAAAACCCAATGCCCATGCGGGTGTACAGTCTATGTATAGAAATGGTGTTCCTCGATAAACCAGCACAGGAGATGGCCGGCCGTGATATGGCATTCCTGGATATGGGAGGTACTGTCGGACGGCGCCACGAAGCACCAGTCGCAATACCGGGCCAGTTCCCCCCCCTGCCCGCCGGTGAAGCCCAGGACTTTCATGCCGATGCGCCGCGCCGCCTTGCACGCCTCGATGATATTGGCGCTGTTCCCTGACGTCGAAAAGGCCCAGAGCACGTCCCCTTCCCGCCCCAACGCCTCCACCTGGCGGGCAAACACCGGCAGGGGTCCGTAGTCGTTCAGGCAGGCGGTCAGGACCGAGGAATCGACGGTAAGGGCGATCCCTGCCAGCGCGGGGCGGTCTTTTCTGAACCGCACCGCCAGCTCGCCCGCCATGTGCTGGCAGTCGGCGGCCGAGCCGCCGTTCCCGGCCAGGAGAATTTTGTTGCCGGCCTCGAGGGTGCGGCAGAGGGCGGTGCCGATTTCCTCCAAGAGCGCGTGGAGAGCGGGGTCTGTCGCGAGACGCTCGATGCTTTCGCGGGTTTTGGCCAGATAGGACGCGATCATCAGTGCTCCTTGCGGTGGCTGTGGCTGGGATATCCGAGCTTTTCACGGTAGTTGACGATGCTGCGGCGTTTAATGACAATGCTGTCGGCGGCGAGGCGTTCCATGATTTCGTTGTCGCGAAGCGGCCGGCGCTTGTCCTCGTTTTCGATCATGTCCTTGATTTTGACCAGCACCTCGGCGCTGGACGACGCGTCACCGCCGTCGTCTCGGGTGCCCGAGGCCCGGGCGAAAAAGCTTTTCAACGGCTTGATGCCGAGCGGGGTGTCGATGTACTTGTCCTTGACGGCGCGGCTGACGGTGGAAATGTCGTAGCCGACCTTGTCGGCGATGTCCTGCATAAACAGGGGCGCGGGCGCGGGGATGCGTTCGGCCAGGTATTCCTCCTGCGCCTTGATGATCTCGGTCGCGACGGCGAGGATGGTCTTTTCCCGCTGGGCGACGGCCTTGACCAGCCACTGCGCGTTGTTGTACTTTTCCCTGAATTTCCGAGCCAGCCCGCTGCGGCGCATCTGGTCCCGGAATTGGGTAAAGGCCTCGGACTGAACCGGATCGGCTTCGAGCCGTTCCCGCACGATGCGGCCGCGGCGCGAATTGTCGAACAGGGCGGTAAAGAAATCCGATACCTGGGGCTGGAGGCCGGAGGTGAGGCGGACGCTGTAGCCTGACTCCGCATCCCCCTCCACCACCAGTTCGGGCCGGATGGCGAGGACCGGTTCTTCGGAAAAATCCGCACCCGGCCGGGGATTGAGCGTACGGATGACTTCCGCCGCGTGCTTGACCTCGTCCAGGTCGCACTTGAGGTCTTTGGCGATTTTCGGCAGCCGGTTGGCGGCGAGGTCTTCCAGGTGGTCGCGGGCGACGGCCTCGACAATCGGGGTCGATTCGGGGCGGTTTTTCAGTTGCAGCAGTAAACATTCGGAAAGGGTGCGCGCGCCGATGCCGTCCGGCGACAGCTTCTGCACCTCGGCCAGCGCCTGCTCCAGTTCGTCGCGGCTGGGCGGCGCTTCGCCTTCGGGAACGGTCTCGTCCAGCGGCACGGTGAGCCAGCCGTTCGCGTCCAGCTTCTGGACCATGCCCGAAGCGAGGCGGCGGATGCGGTCGTCCATGGGCGTCTCGGACAACTGCGTCAACAGGTGTTCAATTAATGACGGCGGCCGGGCGGCGGCGTTGGCGATGGGGTCGAAGGCTTCGTCGTCGTCCTGCGACCCGCCGCGCGCCGGGGCGTAGTCGTCGTAGACGTCGTCCCAGTTGTAGTCGATTTCGTCGACCCGTTCCAGCCCCTCGGCGCCGTCGCGGTCGGGATAAACGTCTGCGTCGGGATCGGCTTCTTCGTTGAATTCGCGCACCGTCTCGACGCCGCCGCCCTCGTCCGGCCCGACGTCGTCCGGGGCGGCGTAGTCCTCGTTCGTTTCGCCCTGCAGATTTTCGATTTCCTCGATTTCAAGAGTCGGGTTTTCAAGCTGTTCCTGGCGGATGCGCTGCTCGAGTTGCATCAACGGCATCTGCAGCAGTTCCATGGACTGGATCATCTGCGGCGAGAGCGCCATTTCGAGGCGCTGGGCGACCTGCATGCTGAGACCTGCGGATAATCCGGAGCTCATCGGCACCATCCTCTTGGCAAAATAATTGCAACGGAAGTCACTGCTTCCATCACCTTATGCAAATCGGTGATGGAGTCAATTAGCAAAAAACCTGCCATAGAGATATTTGTACACTTTTTTCCGGATCACCCGCGCGGCGGCTCTTATTCGACCGAGCGCAGCATCGTCTCAACTTTCTCCGTAATCGCCGCAATCGCCTCGGGTTGCAAAATAACCTGCCCGCCCCTGGCGTTTTCCTCCACCTGTTTCGGCGTCCGTGCGCCCAGAAGGGCGTGGGTACAGCCGGGCTGCGAAATGGTCCAGGCGGTGACGAGTTGTCCGAGGGTGAGGCGGTAGTCGTCGGCGATGGGGCGGATGGCATCCAGGAAGGCGGCGACCTTGACCCGGTTTTCGACGCTGAAGCGCGGCAGCTTGTTCCGGTTGTCGGTGGGGTTGAAAACGCGGTCGGGGCCGACCGCGCCGGTCAGCAATCCCTGCGCCAGGGGCGAATAGGCGAGAAAGGCGATGGAATGATCGGCGCAATAGGGCAGGTTGTCCTGCTCGTGGCCCCGGTCCAGCATGCTGTACTTTTCCTGGTCGACGTCGAGCCGGCCGACGCTGCGATAGCGGTCCATGTCCTCCGGCGTGGCGTTGGAGCAGCCGATGGCGCGGATTTTTCCTTCCCGTTGCATCTTCATCAGTTCCCCCATGGTGTCTTCGATGGGGGTGGTGGGGTCCTGCCAGTGGGTCTGGAACAGGTCGATGACGTCGGTGTTGAGGCGGCGGAGGCTGTCCTCCAGTTCCTTGCGGATCACGTCGGGCCGACCGTTGCGCATGACCCGGTATTGGGGATTGTCGCCCTCCACCTTGCCGAAATCGTCGGCGGCGAAATGGAAGCTGCCGCCCGTGGCGGTGCCGTCCCATTCGAGCGCGCACTTGGTGGCCAGCACCGCCTTCTGCCGGTAGGAACCCTTCAGGGCCTTGCCGACGATCTCCTCGGACCGGCCCATGCCGTACATGGGCGCTGTGTCGATCAGGTTGATGCCGTTATCGAGGGCCGCGTGGATGGACGTGATGGCGTCCTTTTCCTCGGTGCCGCCCCACATCCAGCCGCCGATTGCCCAGGCGCCGAAGCCAACCGCCGACGCCAGTATGCCCGAACCGCCCAACGGACGCATTTGCATGGAATTCTCCTCTCATAATCGTCGCACCACTGCATGATTCTCCGAACTTATCCGGCTTTGGCCGCATTTCAACGGGAAAAAACCGCCGAGGCAGAAATTCTTGCGTTGATCCAAGTTGTCTTTGGGGATATACTATACAAACCACACTCTATTTTCGTCCGTTGGGATGAATCAATTCATGTGCGATTTTCGGGAGCAGCGTCCTCCGCAGGGAGACCTGCGCTTGTTTTTTTGTCACGCGAGAAGAGGAGTCATCAATGAGCGTCACCGCCCATGCCTGTCACGGCACGCCCGACAACACCTCGTCGTCGTTGTTCGCCACCGATCCCAGGCAGAACCTGATTCTCCAAAAGATTCAGCACTCGGACGTCATTGTCGAGTATCGGATTCACTGCCCCATCGTGGCCCGCTCGGCCCGGCCCGGCCAGTTCGTCATCGTCCGCGGCGACGAAAAAGGGGAACGGGTGCCGCTTACCATCGCCGACTACAACCGCGAAACCGGCGAACTGGTTCTAGTCATGCAGGTCGTCGGCCTTGCCAGCCACAAGCTGGACGAACTCCGCGCCGGCGACAAGTTCAAGGACATCGTCGGGCCGCTCGGCCACGCGTCAGACATCGAGAAGTTCGGCACCGTCGTCCTCATCGGCGGCGGCCTCGGCATTGCGCCCGTCTACCCCATCCAGCGGGCTCTCAAGGACGCCGGCAACATGGTCATTTCCATTATCGGCGCGCGCTCGCAAAACCTCCTGTTCTGGGAAGACCGCATGCAGGCGACGTCGGACCAGTTCTTCGTGACGACGGACGACGGCTCCCAGGGCGAAAAAGCCCTCGTCACCGTGCCGCTGCAGCGGCTCATCGACGCGGGCGAAAAAATCGACCGCGTCATCGCCATCGGGCCTCCCGTCATGATGCGGGCCGTCACCGAGGTGACCCGGCCGCACAAAATCAAGACCATCGTCTCCCTGAACTCCATCATGATCGACGGCACAGGCATGTGCGGCGGCTGCCGCGTCGAGGTCGGGGGCGAAACAAAGTTCACCTGCGTCGACGGTCCCGAATTCGACGCCCACGAGGTCAACTTCCCGCTCCTCTTTACCCGCATGTCGGCGTACAAGGACAAGGAATCGATGGCCTACTCCACCCATAAGGAGGTGGATCACAAGCCGGTGGACAAGGCCAAATCCCGCACGCCGATGCCGGAGCAGGACCCGCAGGTCCGCGCCCGCAACTTTAACGAAGTCGCGCTCGGCTACACCCCCGAGATGGCGATTGCCGAAGCGAAGCGCTGCCTGCAGTGCAAGAAGCCGTTCTGCGTCGAAGGCTGCCCCGTCAACGTCAAGATCCCCGAGTTCATCCAGGAGATCGCCGACGGCCGCTTCCTCGCCGCCGCCAAGATCCTCAAGGAAACGAACAACCTTCCCGCCGTGTGCGGCCGGGTCTGCCCGCAGGAAACGCAGTGCGAGGCGAAGTGCATCCTTGGCAAAAAGGGCGAGCCGATCGCGATCGGCCGTCTCGAACGCTTTGCCGCCGACGCCGAAGCGGCCGCCGGTCCCGCCGACGCCCCCGAACTGCCCGCCCCGAGCGGCAAGCGGGTGGCGATTATCGGCGCCGGCCCCGCCGGCCTGACCGCGGGCGCGGATTTGGCGCTCCGCGGCCACCAGGCGACCATTTTCGAAGCCCTGCACTCCCCGGGCGGCGTCCTTGCCTACGGCATTCCCGAGTTCCGCCTGCCGAAGGCGATCGTCAAGCGCGAGTGCGATTACCTGGAAAGCCTCGGCGTCGAAATCAAGGTCGACTTCCCCGTCGGCCCGACCGTCACCGTCGACGATCTGCTGAAAAACGGCTTTGACGCCGTGTTTATCGGCTCCGGCGCGGGTCTGCCGTGGTTCCTGAACATCCCGGGCGAAAACCTGAACGGCGTCTATTCGTCCAACGAGATCCTAACCCGCATCAACCTGATGAAGGCCTACCAGTTCCCGAACTACGACACGCCGGTGCTGGTCGGCAGGAACGTCTGCGTCTGCGGCGGCGGCAACGTCGCGATGGACGCGGCCCGGTCGATGCTCCGCCTCGGCGCGGACTCGGTGACGCTCGTCTACCGCCGCACCAAGAACGAACTCCCCGCCCGCGCGGAAGAAGTGCACCACGCGCTGGAGGAAGGCGTCAAACTTATGGAACTGGTCGCGCCGGTCGAAGTCATCGGCGACGACAAGGGCTGGGTGACGGGCCTGCGTTGCCTGAAAATGGAATTGGGCGAACCCGACGCCAGCGGCCGCCGCCGCCCTGTCGAGATCAAGGGGTCGGAACACGTCATTCCCTGCGACCAGCTGATTGTCGCCATCGGCAACGGCCCCAACCCGATCCTGACGAAGTCGTTCCCCGAACTGCAACTGGACAAGCGCGGCAACATTCCCGTCAACGACGAGACGATGATGACGAACGTCACGGGCGTGTTCGCGGGCGGCGACATCGTCACCGGCGCGGCCACGGTTATCGAAGCGATGGGGGCGGGCAAAAAGGCTGCTGCCGCGATCGACGCCTATTTGCGCGGGTAACATTGAAAATGATTCATCATGCACGAGAGGGGCAACGCGAGCGCGTTGCCCTTTTTTTCGTGCATCAGCAGGCTAAACCTGCTCCACCTCCCTTTGAGGGAGAGGGAGCCTGTTTTTACTTCTTCGATTCGAATGTCAAGGAGCATGACTTGTGCGGAATTGAATCCGCCCGGCCGTCCCGGAGGGAAAGGGTGCGGAGCCCTGTCTTCCTCCGGGTGCCGGATGGCTGCGGGAGTGCGCTCCTCCCACGGACGGCCCGGCGGTGCGCCGGGACGGGTCGGGAACAGGTCCGCCGGCATTGCCGCGTCGACGCACAGCCCGGGTATGCGGCAGATGCGCCGCCGCTGGGGCGGCGGGCCGTTCTTCAGGGGACGCCGCGTCCAGGAACGGTATGGGTTCGGCTGACGGCGGTCTTTCCACCTGCGCCTCGGCATGCGGACGCGCGGCAGCGCATTGTATTCGCGCTGCAACGCGTCGCGGGCGACGACAAACCAGCAGCCCTTGATGACGCAACGCCAATAGACGCCCATGTCGCCTGGAGGCGGTGCGGCCCAATCGGGATGGAAAAACAGTCCGCGGACGTCCTCCGACATCCACGGCGCGTCTTCGGCAGCCAGCTCCAGCGCCTTGCGGCGGACCTCGAGCTCCGTCGGGGTGCGGACCGGAAAGAAACGGTCGTGACGCTTCTGCGGCGTGGGAAATACCGATTGTCGCCTGGGCCGCCACCTCTCCGTGACTTCCGGAGGAACCGGCCCGGACGCCTGCTCCGTCTCCCGCTTCGCCGGCTCGGGGAAGCGTTCCGGATGGATGAGCTTTTCCCGGGCGACGCGGCAGAAGAAACCCTTGATCACCGTTTTCCAATAGGGATATATCTCGCCCCGGGGCGGGCTGGCCCATTCGGGCCACAAGAAAAGTCTCTTGTAATGGAGCGGCATGGACGGGATTTGCTCCCTGGCCATGGCCCATGCCGCTTCCCCCACCTGCGCCTCGGTGGGCGCGGGGATTGGGTGGGGCGACGGCGGCGGCGCTTCGGCTGCGCCGCCGGGACGGGTCAGGGCGGCGGCGGCCAGTTTGATCCAGTGGCCACGGATTGTTTCGCGCCAATACACGCCTGCCGCGCCCTGGGGCGGGGTGGCCCAGACGGGATGGAAAAAGAGATCCCGGTTGTGCAGATTCGGGTTGTCGGCCTTGGCGAGTTGCCAGGCTTTTTCGCACACCTCGTCTTCGGAGGGCGCGGGGATATGCGGTTCGGGGGGTTGAGGGATGTGCATTGGGCGGCCCTCCTT
>JAJQBO010000199.1:26319-35473 GCA_021203245.1 Planctomycetaceae bacterium | reverse complement strand
GGGCCGCACCGGGACGACCATCGGCGACATGGATCCCCGGGCGGAACAGGGGTATGGGTATCCCGTGACCCAAACGGCGTGGGCGCTCGGGGGGGGGCGGTGCTTGAAGCGGTGTGCGCCCATTTTTTCATAGGCCATACTGACGTATAGGGGATGGCATGCAGTCGATTTGGGAAGAAGCGGTCACTATTCTCGCCGCCGGCGAATCGTTTGTACTGGCGGCAATCGTGAACAGGCAAGGTTCGGCCCCGGGCGTCGTCGGGTCGATTATGCTGGTCAAACAAGACGGTTCAATTCTCGGCAGCGTCGGCGGCGGCGCGATGGAGGCGAAGGCGCTGGAGACGGCCCAGGAATTGTTTGCCGCCTCGGGCGGCTGGCGCATCGTCCGGGTCGACCTGGCCGGCAAGGACGCGGCCGAGGCCGGCATGGTGTGCGGCGGCACGGCGGAAATTTTCCTCGACCTTGTGACCCGGGACGATCTGCCCGCCTTCGAAGTCGCGCGCGGCTGCGATCTGGAAAACGGCCGGGGTTACCTTTCCTATACGCTGGACGGCGACAGCCGCAGCGTCACCTTCCTGGACGACGTCGACCCCGACGCCTCCGGCGAAAAGGTCATCCGCATCCCCATGCGCGGCAACGGCACCCTGTTCATCTTCGGCGGCGGCCACGTCGGCCTCGAGACGGCCCGCATCGCCGACATGGTCGGCTTCAAGACCGTCGTCCTGGACGATCGCGAGGACTTCGTCAACCCCTCGCGCTTTCCCGACGCCACGCCCATCCTGCTGGAATCCTTCGACGACCTGCCCGACCTCGGCATCGACGACCACTGTTATATCGTCATCGTCACCCGCGGCCATCTGCACGATCTCACCGTCCTCGACTATGCCTTGCGGACAAACGCCGCCTATATCGGCATGATCGGCAGCCGCCGCAAGCGTGACCTCGTCTACGAACGCATGCACGCCCTCGGCCACGACCGGGACGCCCTCGACCGGGTCCACTCGCCCATCGGGCTGGCGATTGGTTCGGAAACGCCTGCCGAGATCGCCGTCAGCATCGTTGCCGAGCTGATCCGCACCCGCGCCGACGCGACCGGGCGGTCGACGCAATAGGTATAGTTGAACCGACCGCCTCCCTCTTCCGTCATTCCGGCGTGCGAACATCCACCCGGGCAAAAAACGGGCGGTTCGGCCGGAATCCACGGCCCTGCGCAGTCGCCCCGGGGTAATCGTCAAACGCAGATGAGTTCGGTGCCGTCACTGTATTTCCCCGTGGACCCGGCCAAACCGCCCGTTTGCCCGCTGATGGACGCCCGCACGCCGGGGTGACGTGGCTGGTGGGGACACGGCTGTTGTCTGAATGATGCGCCCTTGCCTCACCATGAAAAATTCCGCATAATAGCTGCCCCTTTTCCCGGCCAGCCGGGGACCAGTTCCTTTTGTGAGTGAAAGCGAGCACCATGAACGATGTAAAACTCGGCAACCCCGCGCCGCTGGGCCTGATGGGCTTCGGCATGACCACGATCCTCCTGAACCTCCACAACGCCGGGTTTTTCCCCGTCACGTCGATTGTCATGGCCATGGGCCTGTGCTACGGCGGGCTGGCGCAGGTCATCGCCGGGATTCTCGAGTTCCGCAAAGGCAACACCTTCGGCATGACCGCGTTCACCTCGTACGGATTTTTCTGGATTTCCCTCGTCGGCATCTGGGTCCTGCCGGCCCTGGGCTGGACCGAAGCGCCGCCGCTGTCGTTCATGGGCTGGTATCTGGCGCTGTGGGGCGTGTTCACCTTTTTCATGTTTATCGGCACGCTCCGGGGCGGCAAGGGGCTGCAGTTCGTGTTCGCGTCCCTGACCGTCCTGTTCGCGCTCCTGGCGCTCCGCGACTTCCTCGCCAGCCACGCCATCGGCGTCCTCGCCGGCTATGTCGGCATCGTCTGCGGTGCAAGCGCCGTCTACGTGGCGATGGCCGAGGTCCTGGCCGAGCAGTATGGCCGCAAAGTCCTCCCGTTCTAATTTAAGCTACAACCCGCTCCCTCGCCCCCGGAGGGGGAGAGAGTCGGGTGAGGGGTCTTCCAACACGGTTTTCCGCTGTACCACAGGAAAAACCCGCGCATGAGGCGACACCCCTTTCCCCAACCGGTATGGTCGTTCCGATGATCCTCCCTCTTGAAACAACCGCACGCCATCCGTATGGTTGTAGCCTGAGGGGACCACCGGAGCACCCATGCGGCATTCTCTGATCCCCTTCCTCGCGGTCGCAATTCTTTCCACAAGCACCGCCGCCGAACCCGGCGGCTCCACCCTGCGTATCGGCGTCTATCAGAATCCACCCTTTGTCATGCGGGACGGTGACCGCTGCACCGGCATGGCCATGGATCTGTGGGGGGCGGTCGCATCAGACATGCGCGTCGAAAGCAGCTACCAGGAGTACGATTCCATCCGCGCCCTCCTCACCGCCGTGTCGGGCGGCGACATCGACGTCGCCGTCACCAACCTCGCGGTCGACGCCGAGCGGGCCGAACGGGTGTCGTTCGCCTTTCCGTGGTTCGATTCAGGCCTGCGGATACTGGTCCCGGCGCGCACCTCACGGAGCGCCTGGCAAAACCTCATCCACAACGGCCATGTGCAGGGATACCTCCTCCTCTTTATCCTTTTCGTCGCCGTCGCGCTGGTCGCCACCCTGATCCGCCGCCGCAGCGACGAAGGCTTTCCCGACGCCTGGGCGGACGGATTCACGACCTGCCTGAAGGAGGTCATCTCCGTCGCCAAGTCGGGCGAAATTCCCAGCCACAACCTGCACTGGCTCCGCAACCTCCTCGTCTCGGCCTGGATGATTTTCGGCATGGCCATGCTCGCCTACATCACGTCGTCCGTGACGTCGGCCATGGCCCAGGCCGAGATACGTCATCAGGGCGGCATCCACGAACTCGCGGATCTGCCGGGCCGGGACGTCGGGGTGTTGGCGGGCAGCGGGGCTGAGGCGTATTTGGGCACGCTGGGCGTGCGGGTGCATCCGTACAACACGCTGGCGGACGCTGTTGGAGGACTGCATGCGGGGGAGATTGCCGGGTTTGTCGCCGATTCCGCCGTGCTGGAATATTACGCCGCCATCCATCCGGAGGAACGGCTTGCCCTCACCGGGCAGATGTTCCATCACTACAAATTCTCGTTCGCCGTCGCCAAGGCAAACGTGGCCATGGCGGATCGCATTTCCGTCGCCATTATCGGCATGCAGGATTCGGGCGCGCTCCTGAATCTGCGGACGCGCTATTTCGGCCGGACCAGGCCCGAGGCGGGCGGCGGCGCGACCGTGGCGCCGCCGGTGCCGCCGTCCACGCTGCTCCCGAACCCGCCCGAACCGTAACGATTATGCCTGGCGCCGTTTCTCCAGCATAACGAGCAGGAGGGCGGCGTCGGCCGGGCTGACGCCGGAAATGCGCATCGCCTGGTCGAGGTTTTCCGGGCGGAAATGGGCCAGCTTTTCCCGCGCCTCGCGGCTCAAGGCGCTGATCGCGCCGTACTCGAAATCCTCGGGCAACCGCACCTGGCGGTGCTTGGCCAGTTGGGCGATTTGCCGCAAATGCCTGGCGATATAGCCCTCGTACTTTGTCTCGACCGTGAGCTGTTCCGCCGCGCGCGGCGATATCCCGCCCAAATCGGAAAACACCGCCGTCACGTCCTCCCACGCCGTCTCGGGACGGCGCAGCCATTCCTCCAGGGTGTCGCCTTCGGCGGTGCGGGTGTGTCGCAGGGTCTCGCGGCCGGCGGCGATTTCGTCCCGCAGCCGTTCGACCCGCTCGCGCCGGTCTTCCCCGACAAGGCCCACGTCGGCTGCCAACCCGGTCAGGCGCAGGTCGGCGTTGTCCTGCCGCAGCAGCAGGCGGTATTCGGCCCGGCTGGTGAAGAGGCGGTAGGGTTCCTCGGTGCCGCGAATGGTCAAATCGTCCACCAGCACGCCGATATAGGCCTGGTCGCGGCCGAGCCGGAAGGCGGGCCGGCCGAGCGACCGCAGGGCGGCGTTGGCCCCGGCCAGCAGGCCCTGCGCCGCCGCTTCTTCATAGCCGGAGGTGCCGTTTATCTGCCCCGCCGTGAACAGGCCGGCGATGTGTTTTGTCTCGAGGGTATCGCGGAGTTCGGTCGAGCGGATGGCGTCGTATTCGACCGAATAGCCGTATCGGACCACCCGAGCCCTTTCAAGGCCGGGAATGCTGTGGATAACCTCGTCCTGCAATTCCATCGGGAGCGACAGATAAAGGCCGTTCAGGTACATCTCGACCGACCGCTCGCCCTCGGGTTCGACAAAGAGGTGGTGGCGCTTTTTCTCGGGGAAATTGGCGACCTTTGTTTCGAAGTTGGGGCAGTACCGGGGGCTCGCCCCCGCCACCGCGCCGTTGACGATAGGTGCGAGGTGGAGGTTTTCGTTCACGATGCGGAACGTTTCCTCCGTCGTCCAGGTGGCGTAACAGGGCAGGTTGGGGCAGTCGGCCGTCCCGGTCAGAAAGCTGAAAGAGGTCGGGTCGCTGTCCCCCGGTTCGGGTTGCATGCGTTCTGTCGCGACCGTCCGCGCGTCGAGGCGCGGACAGGTGCCTGTCCGGAGTCGGAACAGCGGCAGGCCGAGGCGGAGCAGGTCTTCCGACAGGTCGTTGGCGGCCGGTTCCCCCGCCCTGCCGCCTGCCCATTTGTGTTCGCCGAGGTGGAGTTTGCCGCGGGCGAATGTTCCGGAGCAGATCACCACCGCGTCGCACTGGATGTAATCGCCCAGAAAGGTCCGCACGCCCTTCACCTTTCCGCCCGCGACCACCAGCCCGACCGCCTGGTCGAGGCGTATCGACAGGTTGCCCTGGCTTTCCAGGTAGGCCCTGACCCACTGCTGATACGACCAGCGGTCGATCTGCGCCCGGGGCGAGCGCACCGCCGGCCCCTTGGACGAATTGAGCAGCCGGAACTGGAGCGCGTTGTTGTCGGCCGCCAGGCCCATCATGCCGCCGAGGGCGTCGATTTCGCGGACGAGCTGGCCCTTGGCGACGCCGCCGATGGCGGGGTTGCAGGAGATGTGGCCGATCTTGTCCGGGTCGAGGGTGAGGAGGGACGTTTCCGCGCCGAGGCGCGCCGAAGCCAGCGCGGCCTCGCACCCGGCGTGGCCGCCGCCAACGATTACCACTTGTGTTTTCATGAACGGTTATTCCTCGTACTTGCCGACAATGGTGACGGCGTTGATGCCGAGCATGCCGAAGGAGTTGTTGAGAATGCGCCGCACCGGCCGGTCCGCCTTCGCCGCCTGGTTGACGACGAGCCCCGGCATGGCGCAGGCGGAGTCGAGGGAGTCGATGTTGATGCTGGGGTGGACGAACCCGTCGTCGAAGGACGGCAGGTTGCCGGCGAGTTCAAGCGCCCCGGCAGCACCCATGGCATGGCCGTAGTAGCCCTTGGCGGCGTTCACGTAGACGCGGCTGTCACTGCCGAAGACGGCGCGGATGGCTTCGATTTCCTTGGGATCGCCCTCGGGCGTCGAGGTGGCGTGGGCGCTGATGATGTCGATGTCGTCCGGCTTCAGGCCGGCGCGGTCAAGCGCGAGCGCCATGGCCTGTGCCTGCCGCTCCGGATTCGGCAGGACGAAGTCGGTGGCATCCGTGTTCACGGCCCAGCCGAGCAGTTCGGCGAGGATGGTCGCGCCGCGTTGTTTCGCGTCTTCGAGGCGTTCCAGCGTATAGAGGCAGCCGCCTTCGGCGATGACGATGCCGTGGCGCGTTGTGTCGAAGGGACGGCTCGCCTTTTTCGCGTCGCCGTTCACCGGCGCGAGGGCGTTTTGCGCCAGAAAGCTCGCGAAGATGCCGAAGGTGTGAATCGCCTCCGACACGCCGCCGCCAATCGCCAGGTCGACTTCGCCGAGGATGAGCTGTTGCGCGCCGTAGATGATGCCGTAATTCCCCGCCGCGCAGGCCGCGCCGACGCAGCAGTGCGGCCCGGTGATTTTCGCGTTCAGGCACAGTTCGCCCGCCGGGTTGTTGGCGATGGAGCGCGGGTTGTGGTGGTGCGACCAGTATTTGACGTCGTAGCCGTATTCCTTGATGTTGGCGACTTCGTTCTCGGTCTCGACATTGCCGTGCTCGGTGGTGCCGACAAAGACGCCGACGCGGGACCGGTCCAGCGATTCAAGATCGAGGCCGGCGTTCGCCAGGGCTTCGCGGCCGCAATAGATGGCTATCTGCCCGGCACGGGTGCCGCGGCGGGCGTCTTTTTTCGACTGGTGGCGGTTGACGGGGAAATCGCAGATCCCGGCCGGCCACTCCTCCATATAGCGGGGCGTCATGACGCCGACGCCGCCCGTGCCGTCAAGGAGGTTTTGCCGCAGGGTGGGGAGGTCGTTCCCTATGGGCGACGTCAGGCCGACGCCGGTGATGACGATGCGTTGTGACATGCGCACTTCCTTTTATTCCCGTGTGAGCTTTGCCTTGATGTTGAACTGTTCGAGGATGGCGAGCGCGCCCGCGTAGTCTTCGTTCGAATAGCCGCGCAGGCCCGGCTCGGGTGTGATGTAAAATCCGGCCTTCTGATAGATGCGGATGGCCGTGTGGCTCCAGGTTTGGGTATGGAGATAGATGTCCCGGTCGCCTTCGATGCGGATGATGCGTTCCAGCACGTTGGAGAATGCCGCCTGGCCGAGTCCCTTGCCCTGGTGATCGGGACTGACCGACACCCAGTCCACCCACGGATCGCGGCGCTCGCCCTTGTACGCCCACCACGCGGTGGCGGTGGCGACGATGGCGTCTGATTCATCGACGATGAAGCCGACGCGGCGCTCCAGTTCCGACAGGTAGGGCATAAAGCTCCGCTGGAAATAGAGGAGCGCGTCGATGGCGTCGGGGAACTCGAGGACCGAGGCCTCGAGAATGGCCCACCCCTTTTCGTCGCCGGCGCGGAAGAGCCGGAACGAATAGCCGGGCGGCAGCGGCGCGGGCGGAACCGGCGTGCCGGCGGGACGGTGCATCAGGACGTGTTTAAAAGGGATGCTTTTGTCGAGCATGGCGGGTTCCAGTTCACTGGGGGGGTTATGTGAAGGCGATCCAGAACAGGACAAACACGCCCATACCCACCAGGACGCCCACGCAAAACGCCCCCAGGCCCTGCAGTGCGAGCTTGGGGATGGAGACGTCGAGACGCCAGGCGCGGCGGCGATTCTTGGCCTGGCGCTTTTGGATATTTTTAATCTGTTTCAGCGCCGCCTGCATCTCCATGCGGCGCCGTTCTTCGTCTGCCATCAGGCGAACTCCGGGTACGGCGCAAATTTGGGGAATATCACGTTACGGTTCACCACTACATCATGCGTGGGCGAACCCATCCTGTCAACACCATTCCTGACCGCCCCGTTTCGACCCCCTCCGCCCCGGCCTCCGGGGTCGCCCCGGAAAAGGCTTTCCTTTTTGGCGGTCATGACCAATAATATCCACTTTAACCGTCGCTACCGAGCGGGGGGTCCGCCCCCGCCGCGAGCGCTAGCCACCGGGCGGAGAGAGCAATCGTGGAAGAACCTGTCAGACCGGCCTGCCCTGTTTGTCAAATAGTGTACCGGCTGAAAAAGACCGTCCCGGGCAAACGCTATACCTGCAAGACCTGTGGCGGCCCGCTCCTGCCGCCCGAATCCATTTCCGACGAGATCGCCGCCGCGGGTCCGGCTCCGTCACCGGTGCGGACGCCGCCCCCGCCCCAACCGTACCGTTCCGCGCCGTCCCCGGCCCGGGACAGCGATCTCAGCCGCCTGCCCCGAATCATCGAAGAACTCACCGCCCGCCTGGACGCGCTCCAGCCCGGGGACGGTGCCCTCGCCAGCCTCGCCGAAGCCAACCGCCGTCTGGAAGAAGCGCTGGAATCGGCGATACAAACCCTCGACACCCGCCTCGCCTCCCTCGACGCCAAACTCACCGAGCCGTCGGGGGAGAGCGACGCCGCCCGGGCGCTCCGGGAACGGCTGGACGCCATCGACACCACCCTCGGAAACGACGTCGCCGGCACGGTCGCGTCCCTCGATGCCAAGCTGACCGAAGCGCTCGACGGCAAACTGGGCGAATTCGCCGTCGGCGTCGGGCGCGAACTGGGCGACGTCCGCGCTTCGGTCAAATCCGTCGCCGCCGCCCTGTCCACCCTGAACGACAGGACGGTGACGCCCGAAGCGCTGGAGGCGCTCTGCCGCGAGGTACGGGACAACCAGTCAACCCTTCTGACCCGCATGGTCGAACAGCACGAGTCGGAAAAGCGCGAACTCAACTCGCTCCTCGGCCCCGACCGGATGAACACGGTCGAGGTGGACATAGACGATCTCGCCGACCGCCTGGTCCTCGGCGTCCGCAACCACGCCACCTTCCTTGATCCCGACGCCGGCAAGGCGGTGGACGCGATGGTGCGGCTGGCTGAAAACCTGGTGAAGGAGCAGACGACCAACACCGCCCGCATCGACAACCTGGCGGTGGAAATCCACAACGCCGCCGCCGCCCTGGCGAAGCTGGACGAATGACAGGATGCACTGCCGGAACGGGTCGCGGACGAGATCGCCCAGACGGTCGAGGCGCGGGTGGTCGGGCCAATATCGGGCGCGCTGGCCCGGCAGGCGCCGGCCATCCTTTCCGAATTGCAGGACACCAAGCTAGTCGACATCGTCTCCCGTTCGGTCCGCGAAGCCCAGCGGCCGCTCCTCCGTGAAATCCTCGCCGGCGGCAGGGCGGGCGTGCCGGTATGGCTGTTTGCTTCGGTCCTGCTGCCGCTGCTGCTGATTCTCGGCTATCTGTTTTTGCCGGGCGAAATCATCGGCGGCCCGGCGGATGCGGCCGCCATTAATGAGGAAGTGGCTGACAGCCTCGCCCGTATCGAGGGCAGCCTCGACCTGGCCGCCGACAACGAAGACAGGCTCCGCACCATCGAGGACGCGGTCCTGGACATCCATTCCGAAGCCCTGACCCATGTCAAGAACGCCGCCATGCTGGAGGAGGAGGTCCGCAACCTCCGCGCGACAGTGGCGGAACGGGACCGGCTTATCCAGGATTACAACACCACCCTCCAGAACCAGGTCCAGCGGTTGCGCGAATACGAAATGCGCCTGGTGCAGTTGGGCGTCTCGCCCCGGACGGGAGAATAACCTCTTCGTCACCCCGGCGGGGAAGC
>JAJQBO010000199.1:0-26219 GCA_021203245.1 Planctomycetaceae bacterium | reverse complement strand
CTTCGTCACCCCGGCGGGGAAGCATTGAACCGGGCGAGGGGCGTGAGGTTGTGCCGGGGCAGCCATGGTCGCGATTTGCTCCACCTCGACGTCAAGGAATGAAAAACTCTGCAGCGTGCCTCTGCCCGCCTGCCCCGGCACGACTGACCAAAAGCGTTATCCCACCCCCTTCGTCACCCCGGCGGGGAAGCATTGAACCGGGCGAGGGGCGTGAGGTTGTGCCGGGGCAGCCATGGTCGCGATTTGCTCCACCTCGACGTCAAAGGATGTAGAATTTCTGCAGCGAACATCTATCCGCCTGCCCCGTCACAACCACCCGTTTTTCGCACGGCGACGGTTTCGACGCCGGGGTGACGAAAGGGGTAAGCAGGCCCTTTTTACTGAAAAACACCAAAGCTATGCCAGCGCATGACCCACTCGGACCCCACGAACCCTTCCGCCGCCTCGCCGCCCTCTACCAGGCGCTGGACGACGACCTCGCCGCCCATGGCGCGACCTGCCGGGGCTGCGGCGAGTGCTGCCGTTTCGACCGGGTCGACCATATCCTCTACGCGAGCGATCTGGAACGGGAGTACCTCCTGGGCATCGGCCCGCCGCCGCCCGTCCCGCCGGACGACGCCGACCTCGTCCGGCGCGGCCTGCGCTGCCCCTACCAGTCCGGCGGCGCGTGCCTGGCGCGCGCGGGCCGGGTGCTTGGCTGCAGGCTCCACTTTTGCGAAGGGTTGGGGGAGGTAGACCTACAGGAGATGGGTGAGGGTTGGCACGACCGCGTTAAGTTTCTCCACGCCGAACTCGGCATCCCCTGGAACTATCGTCCTCTTTTACCGTTGTAGCATTTCCCGGCGACGCGAAAAACATCGCCAACGCGCAGCGGAAAAGTATTGACTCGCTCCGATTATATGGTAATATCCGGGCAATGCCTGTCACCAGCGGTTGATTCCGTTGACACTTTTGACTAGCGCTTTTTAAATAATGATTGGTTCCTCTCTGCGGTTTCGGTTATTACTGGAACACACCGAAAAGCGCAGGGAGAGGTCCACATTCACTTTAAAACGCTATAGTACCGCTTGGCGCTATGACGCCAGGCCCATTTCAGTAAACTCCGGGGCTCCTCTACCTGCGCATGATCTTGAATATACCGTTGATCCCCTTTTTGAATAGTCCTGCCTTATCATGAAACCTTCACTGTACCTCATAGACGGCCATGCCCAGATCTACCGCGCCTATTACGCGATGGAGAACCTGAAAACCGCCCAGGGCGTGCCCACCGGCGCGGCCTTCGGCTTTGCCCGGATGATTGCGGACATTCTCCAGAACCAGCGCCCCGACGGCCTCATCGCCGTCTTCGACGCGCCGGGCAAAACCTTCCGCCACGACGAATATCCCGACTACAAGGCGACCCGCAAGTCGCCGCCGCCGGAACTGACCTCGCAGATTCCGCTCATCCTGGACATTGTCGAGGCCTACAATATCCCCATCTTCCGCATGGAAGGCTTCGAGGCGGACGACATCATGGGCACCTTGGCCTGCCGCGCCAAGGAACAGGGCTGGGACGTCGTCCTGGTCACCGGGGACAAGGACTGCGGCCAGCTCCTCTGCGACGCGGTGCGGATTTACGACCCGGCAAAGGGCGTCTACACCGACGTACAGGCCTTCACCGAAAAGAAAGGCCTGCCGCCGGAAAAATTGATCGACCTGATGGGCCTGTGGGGCGACACGTCCGACAACATCCCGGGCGTTCCCGGCATTGGCGAAAAGATCGGCGTCCAGTTGATCAGCCAGTACGGCAGCCTCGAGAACCTGCTCGAAAACGCCCACGAGATCAAAGGCAAGCGCGGCGAAGTCCTCCGCGCCCACCACGACCAGGCGCTCCTGTCCAAGCGCCTCGCCACCATCGACTGCAACGTCCCGGTCGTCTTCGACCCAGAAGCCGCGCGTCCCGGTCCGCCCGACACGCCCCGGCTGCGGGAACTGTTCACGCAGTTGAATTTCAAGTCGCTCCTGTCGCGGCTGGAGGAGCCGGACGGCGCGCCGCCGAAGAAGAAGGAGGAGGTCGACTACCGTCTCGTCGACGATGTCGAAAAGTTCACCGCCTTCCTGGCCGAACTCGCCAACCAGCCCTTGTTCTCCTTCGACACCGAGACGACCGGCCTGGACCCGCTGCAGGACGACCTCGTCGGGCTGGGCTTTTCCTGGGAGCCGAGGACAGCCTATTATCTGCCGTTTCACGGCCCGGCCGAATGCGGCCGGCTGCCGCTGGAATGCCTCGACCGGTTGAAGCCCATCTTCGCCGACCCGTCCATCGGCAAGACCGGCCACAACGTCCGCTTCGATGCGCTGGTGCTGCGCCGTGCCGGCGTGCCACTGACCGGGGTGCGGTTCGATTCGCTGATCGCGTCGTCCCTCGTTGACGGCCACCTCGTCGACCATGGCCTCAAGACCCTGGCGCGGCGCTATTTCGACGTCGAGATGACGCCTATCCAGGACCTCATCGGCACCGGCCGCAAACAGGGGACCATCGACAACGTGCCGGTCGCCGACGTCTGCGCCTATTGCGGGGCCGACGCCGACATCACCTACCGCCTCTACGAGGAACTCGGACGCCGTCTGGACGAACGCGGCGGCCGCGACCTGTTCGAGACGGTGGAGTTGCCGCTGTCGGACGTCCTCACCACCATGCAGGCCACCGGCATCCGCCTCGACGCCGATCTCCTCCGCGAGCAGAGCGAAGAGACAGGCGAATTGCTGGACGGCATCACCCAGGAGATCCACGAACTCGCCGGTCACGAATTCAACATCGGCAGCCCGAAGCAACTGTCGGTGGTGCTGTACGAGGAGATGGGCCTGCCCATCCTCAAAAAGACCCAGACCGGCGCGTCCACCGACGAAGCGGTGCTGCAGGAGCTGGCGCACCTGCACGGGTCCGAGATTGCCACCCGCATTCTCGAATACCGCATGTACGCGAAGCTGAAAAACACCTACCTCGACGCCTTGCCGCGCATGGTCAATCCGCACACCGGCAGGCTGCACACCTCGTTCTCCCAGGTGCGCACCGCCACCGGGCGGCTGGCGTCGTCGAATCCGAATCTGCAGAACATCCCGGTCCGCACCGAGCGGGGCCGCGCCGTCCGCGCCGCATTCGTCCCGGAGCCGGGCTTGCAAATGCTGGCGGCAGACTATTCGCAGGTCGAACTCCGCGTCCTTGCCGCCTTTTCCGGCGACCCGGTGCTGGCGCAGGCCTTTGCCGACGGCATGGACATCCACCGCGTGGTGGCGGCGCAGGTGAACGGCATCGACCCGGACGAGGTGACAAAGGAGCAGCGTTCCGCCGCCAAGGCGGTCAACTTCGGCATCCTTTACGGCCAGAGCGCCCACGGCCTGTCCGCCGTCACCGGCATGACGCGGGCGCAGGCGCAGAAGTTTATCGACGACTATTTCGACCGCTTCCCCAAGGTTCGGGAGTGGATGGCGGGCGCGCTCGCCGAAGCCGAGGAACACGGCTATGTCGAGACGGTCCTGAAGTTCCGCCGCGAGATCCCGGACATTCGCTCCTCCAACAAGATGCGCCGGGGCCGGGCCGAACGCGAAGCCATCAACACCATTATCCAGGGGAGCGCCGCCGACCTTATCAAGACCGCCATGGTCAGGCTGTCGCGGGCCTTGGAGGCGAAGTCGATGCAGGCGCGCATGCTCCTGCAGATTCACGACGAACTGCTTCTCGAAGCCCCGCCCGAGGAGATGGAGACCCTTTGCGAGGTGGTGACGGAAGCGATGGTCAACGCCATTCCGCTCGCCGTGCCGCTCCAGGTCGACATCGGCGTGGGCGAAAACTGGCTGGAGACGAAATGACGCCTGTCGTCGGCGTCACCGGCCTCCCGTGCAGCGGCAAATCGCTGGCCGCCTCGATGCTCGCGGACGGCATGCTGGGGGGAGAAGCGGTCTGCCTCAAGGCGGACGACATCGGCCACGCGGTGCTGCTCCGGCCCAAGGTGGTGGAAAAACTGGCCGACCGATTTGGCGGCGACGTGCTGCGGCCCGATCCGGCCGAAACGCGCCGGGCCATCGCCGCGACGGTTTTCCACGACCCCGATGCCCTCGCCTGGCTCGAAGCCCTCGTCCACCCGCTGGTTCTGGAGGAGGTCGACCGGGCGGTGGCGTCGCGGCAGGGGCGTCCCGTCGTTATGGAGGCGGCGCTGCTGTTCGGCTCGGGGATGGAATCGCGGTGCGGTCATATTCTGCTGATCGACAGCCCGTTTGAAATCCGGTTACAGCGGGCGGCGGCGAGGGGATGGGACCGGGTCGAACTGGAACGGCGCGAAAAGCGCCAGGTGCCGTTGTTCGCCGAAGCGGTGCGCGGCCCCTACGGCGGGAGAATCGTCCCCATCGCCAACGACGCCGACCCCGAGGCGCTTCGCGGGCGGCTACACCAGGCTGTCAGTGCATTGCGGTAACGAAACAACCGCCGGAGCCGGTTCCATGCCGGCCGCGGCGTCCAATACATAACTTAATGTAAACGAAAGCGAGAAAGGATAGGTATGAGTTCCGACACCCCAGCCCCCAAGAAACCGGGTCGGCGTCCCGGCCGTCCGCGCAAAACCGCCGAAACGGCCGAAGCGGCTCCCGAAGTCCAGGCCGCGCCGCCGGCCGAAGCCCAGCCGGCGCCCGAGGCGCCCCAGCCGGCCGCGCCGTCCCACAAGGAAAAGATCATGCGCCTTACCGCGCCGGCCCCGACGCCGCAGGCGCAGGAGTCGTACGAAAGCCAGCCGGCCAGCGCCAAGCGCGGCCGCAAGAAAATGCTGACCGCCGAATCGCCTGTCCAGCCCGACCCGGTCGCGCCGCGCCCGCTGGAACAGCCCACCCTGTTCGCGGACGACGAACCGGTCCAGCCCGCGCCCACCATGCATGACGACGAACCGGACATGCCGGTCCTTATGCCGAGCCTGCCGGCCGAGCCGGCCGAACCGGTCGAGGACTACGATACGGCGAAGCAGCCCGAAGCGTACATCCCCGCCCCGAGAAACGACGGTTCGGTAATGAGCGAGGCCGAAGCCGAACGCGCCCACGAGGAGTTCGAGGCCGGATTGTCCCCCGACCAGCGCGAGCAGCGCGGCACCAAGCGGGAACAGATTTACGAGCAGATCAAGCGGGGCGAACTGCACATCACCGCCCTGAAGGACATGACCGTCACCGAACTGCGCAAGCTCGCCCGCTCGGAAAAGATCGACGGCATCGCCGGCATGCCGAAGCAGGATCTCGTCTTCGCCATCATCAAGAACCGCGTCAACCAGAACGGCCTCCTCTATGGCGAAGGCTGCATCGAGGCGCTGCCGGACGGCTACGGCTTCCTCCGTTCACCCAAGTTCAACTATCTGCCCTGCCCGGACGACATCTATATTTCGCCCAGTCAGATTCGCCGTTTCGGCATGCGCACCGGGTTGACCATCTCCGGCCAGATTCGTCCGCCCAAGGACAACGAAAACTATTTCGCCCTGCTGCGCGTCGAAGCCATCAACCACGAGGAGCCGGAAACGCTGAAGGACAAGGTGTTGTTCGAAGACCTGACGCCGCTGTTCCCGAACCAGCGCCTTGTCCTCGAGCACAGCCCGAGCGAATGGTCGACCCGCATCGTCGACCTGGTCATGCCTATCGGCAAGGGCCAGCGCGCCCTGTTCGTCGCGCCGCCCCGGACGGGCAAGACCGTGCTGCTGCAGCACGTCGCCAACGCCGTCGCCGCCAACAATCCGGAAGTCGAACTGATGGTCCTCCTCATCGACGAACGCCCGGAAGAAGTGACGGAAATGGAGCGGTCGGTGAAGGGCGAGGTGGTGTCGTCGACGTTCGACGAACCGACGTCCCGGCACATCGCCGTCGCCAACATGGTCATTGAAAAAGCGAAGCGCCTGGTCGAGTACGGCAAGGACGTGGTTATTCTCCTGGACTCCATCACCCGTCTCGGCCGCGCCCACAACGCGGAAGCCCCGCATTCCGGCCGCATCCTGTCCGGCGGCGTGGACGCGAACGCGTTGCAGAAGCCGAAGCGCTTTTTCGGCGCTGCCCGCAACATCGAGGACGGCGGTTCCCTCACCATCATCGGCACCGCCCTCATCGACACCGGCAGCCGCATGGACGAAGTCATCTTCGAGGAGTTCAACGGCACCGGCAACGCGGAACTGCATCTCGACCGCCGCCTCGTCAACCGCCGCCTCTATCCCGCCATCGACGTCAACCAGTCGGGCACCCGTAAGGAAGAGCGCATCGTCCACCCGGACGAACTCAACCGCATCTGGATGATCCGCAAATACCTGAACGACATGAACGTCGTCGACGCGATGGAGTTCCTCCACACCAAGATGAAATCGCACAAGACGAACGCCGAGTTCTTGATGACCATTAACGTGCCGAGGCAGTCGTCGCGGTACGGATAATTTGAAAGGCGAATGGGGCGCAGCCTAGGCTGCGCCCCGTTTTTCGCTGCAATCCACCCCGCTCGCTCCACACACAATCGTCATCCCCGCGTTCGCGGGGGTGACGGGGTATTATGCCCGCTCCAGGGATGGTGGAGCAAACATCCTCCATACCATTATGTCCCCGACAAAAAAACCCCGGCCTTCGCAGGCCGGGGCATGGAGCACAGTACATCGCAGGCGGCAACGCTTCTACCACCCGGCCTGGTTGACTTTTTCGACAATCGCGGGCACGGTCAAGCCCAGCTTTTCGGCGACGGCTTCCGCCTTGCCGGACAAACCGAACCGGTCGAGGCCGCAGAAGATGCCGGCATCGCCCAGCACGCCTTCCCAGCCCTGGACCACGCCCGACTCGATGACGATGCGCTTCTTGAGGCGCTTCGGCAACACTTTCTTGCGGTAGCCTTCGGCCTGGGTGCGGAACACCTCGAGGCACGGGGCCGACACGACCCGGACCGCCTTGCCCATTTCGCGCAGCTTTTCGGCGACGCCGAGAGCGGTGTGGACGTCGCTGCCGGAGGCGATGATGAGGATGTCCGCGCCCTTTTCCGCGTCGGTGTCGAGGATATACATCCCCTTCAGCGCTTCGCGGGCGGCGGCGTATTTCGTCCGGTCGAGAACGGCCAGGTTCTGGCGGGACAGGCAGATCGCCGACGTTCCGGTCTTCCGCTCGAGCATGGCCTGCCAGGCGAAGGACGTTTCATTCGCGTCGGCGGGACGCCACACGTGCAGGTTCGGAATGCACCGCAAGGCCGCCAACTGCTCGACCGGTTCGTGGGTCGGGCCGTCTTCGCCGACCATGATGCTGTCGTGGGTGTAGATGAAGATGTTGCGGAGGTTCATCATCGCCGACAGGCGGACGGCCGGGCGCATGAAGTCGTGGAAGACCATGAAGGTGGCGGAATAGGGGATAAAGCCGCCGTGCAGGGCCATGCCGTTCGTGAACCAGCCCATGGCATGCTCGCGCACGCCGAAATGGATGTTGCGGCCGAGGAACGCGCCCCGGTTGATAAAGTCCGGATTCGCGCCGGTCGTGATTTCCGTTTTGGTGGACGGCGCCAGGTCGGCCGCGCCGCCGACGAGTTCGGGAATCACCGCCCCGAGCTGGTTCATGACCGTGCCGCCGGCCGCGCGGGTGGCGACGGCCTTGTCGGTGGGGAATTCCACCAGCGCGTTTTTCCACTGTTTCGGCAGTTCGCCCGCCATGACCCGCGCCAGTTCGCGCGCGGTGGAGTGGTGCTTTTTGTCGTAGGCGGCGTACATCTCGTTCCATTCCTGCCGCATGGCCATCCATTCGCCGCGGCGGACGTCGAAGTAATCGGCGACCTCCTGCGGCACATAAAACGATTCGGCGGACCAGTTCATGCCCGCTTTGGCGGCGGCGAGTTCGTCCGCGCCCAGAGGTTCGCCGTGGGCGGAGCTCTTGCCCGCCTTGTTCGGCGCGCCCCGGCCGATGACGGTGGAGGCGACGATGATGCTGGGGCGGGAAGTCTCCTCCTTCGCGGCGACGATGGCGGCGTCGACGGCTTCCAGGTTGTTGCCGTCGATTTCCTGCACGTGCCAGTTCATGGCGCGGTAGCGGGCGGGGACGTCTTCGGTGAAGGCGAGGTCGCGGGTGCCTTCGATGGTGATGTTGTTTGAATCGTAGAAGACGATCAGCTTGCCGAGGCCGAGGTGTCCGGCCAGGCTGCCTGCTTCATAGACGACGCCTTCCTGCTGGCAGCCGTCGCCGGTGAGGACATAGGTGTAATGGTCGATGACGTCGAACTTGGGGGTGTTGTACAGTTCGGCCAGCATCCGTTCCGACGTGGCCATGCCGACCGCCATGCTGAAGCCCGCCCCCAGGGGGCCGGTGGAGGCTTCGACGCCGGGGGTCTCGCCGTGCTCGGGGTGGCCCGGGGTGCGGGAGTCGAGTTGGCGGAAGCCCTGGAGGTCCTCCATGGTGAGGAAGCCCTGCAGATACAGCATGGAGTAGAGGAGGGCCGACGCGTGTCCGGCGGAGAGGACAAAGCGGTCCCGGTTCAGCCACGTGTCGTCCTTCGGGTCGATGCGCAGGTGTTTGGTCATCAGGACGGTGGCGATCTCGGCCGAGCCCATGGGCATGCCGGGGTGGCCTGAGTTCGCTTTCTGGACCTGGTCGGCGGAGAGGAAACGGATGGTGTTGGCGATTTTTTGCGCCAACTCCAGTGATGGGGGTTGCAGTACCAAGCTGGGACCATCAGCCATGAGTCGCTCCTTGTAAGAGAATACGCCGTTCCCCTGACTGGCGATGGTAAACTGAGAACGGGTGGTGCAAATGTTTGCAACAAACCACCGGCGCGGCGGACATCCGCGGCCAACGCGCCCGACAGTCGGAAAACAGAAACGAAATGTCTCCACCATTCTAGGTAAGCAACCCTGCCGCGTCAAGGCAGGAAGATAAAATCCCAACTTTTGCCGGACGGTCGCGGCCGCGAAGGAGGCGTCGTACATTGTACACAGTCTTCGTGTCGGGAAAATTGCTTCATGCCCGCTGAATTTGCGCCTGCTCACGGTTGACACCGGGGCCGTTTTCCCATAATAATGTATACCTTGTGACGCACGATGTCGCGCATTATCCGCAAATCGCGGCGTCTGTCGGCGTGGCCGCAGACGCGTGCTGAGACTGTCGGACAATGGGGCGAGCGTGGTATTCTTCTGAAAGGATTGGCTATGTCGGGTACTTTTCCTCGCCGGATGGCTGTGGCGGCGGCCGTGTTGGTTATGGTCGTCAACCTGGTTGCCGCTGGCGAAATTCTCTCCACCATGCGCAATGTCAACGCGGTCCCCGAGGCCCATGGCTTCCAGGTCATTCCGGCCACCGACGTGACCGTCGCCCCCCTCCCGAGCGATCATTCACCTGGCCAGGCGTTTGAAATCTTTCGTCCCGACGGCAGGCCGGTGACTATCGGCAGGCTGTTCACCTCCTGCACCTGCATTCAGCTCCAGGCCCATAAGCGCACCTTCGCGGCGGGCGAACGGGCCATCCTGCAACTCCGCAACATCAGGCCGACCCCCCCGGAGGGCGCGGTCTATGCCATCTTTGTGCAGATAACCTCGCCTGTCCGCACGACGCTCCGCTTCGACACCTTTGTCCAGAGCCTGCCGCCGGAAGCCATGACAGCGGCTGCGGCCGCACCCGCGCCCGATCTGGCCGCGAACGCGGACCAGCCGGCCGCAGCACCGGCGACGCCTCCCGCCGCCGTACCGGCCGCGACGCCGGCCACCCCTCCCCCCACCGGCGTCAATCCCGATTTGGCGGCGCAGATTCTCGACGCGGTCGAGACGGAAATCCAGGACGGCCGGCCGGCCGACGCCGGGACGGTCCGCCCCGACGACGGCACCGAGAACCCCGAGGTGGCTGGCGAACTCCGGGACGAACTCGAAGCCATGCTGGACCGCGAGCTGGCGGTGCGCCGCGTCGACGCCGCCTCCGCCACGCCCATCGACGGCACCGGCGAAATCCGCGAACTCGGCACCGCCGACCTGGCGGTTGATCTGAACGACGGTCTGCCCGACTTCTACGCCGCCACGCCGAACCCGGCCCCGGCCGCGACGGCGGACGCGACGGTCGCCGACGACCCCGCCCCGGTTCCGACGGCGGATTCGCTCCGGCCCCCGGCTCCGGAGGTGACTTTCGACCCTGCCCCGGCGACCGACTTCGCCGCCGCCGCGCCGATAGCCGTTCCCGCGCCCGAAGCCGCCGCAGCCGCCACGCCCGAAGCCGCGCCGGTTGTCGCGGCCGCACCGGTCGCCGCCACGTCAGAAGCCTATGCCATGCCGGCCACGACGCCCGAACCGGCGGTGACTGCCGCGTCGGCATCGGCGCCCGAGCAGGGCACCGCCGTTCCGCGTCCGCCGAAACGCGACCCCAACGCGCGCAAGCCGGTCCAGGCGGTGTCTCTCATCACCGTCGGCGTGCGCGACATGCCTGCGTCCATCCGCTTTTACGAAGCGCTTGGCTGGCATCGCGCCGCCCGGGGCAAATACGATCAGACCGCGTTTTTCCAGCTTCAGGGCCAGATTCTCGCCCTCTACCCGATTGCGGATCTCCTGCGCGAGCAGAACATGGTCGGCAGGACGCCCGCGCCCGGCGGCATAACCCTGGCCCTGCACGTGCAGGACAAGGCCGACGTCTGGAGCGTCTACCAGCGTTTTATCGACGCCGGCGGCATGAGTCTCCGTGAACCGGCGGAGATGGCGTCCGGCGCGGTGTCCAGCTACGTCGCCGACCCCGACGGCAACGCCTGGGAGATCTCCTGGGTGCCGCAGTTCCGCATTGACGAAGACGGCGGGCTGTGGCTGCCGTAGTCGGCATATGATGAACGCAAGAGTAAAAGGCCCTGCCATTCGGCGGGGCTTTTTTACTGGAAAACATGCCCCTCGCCCCCGGAGGGGGAGAGAAAAAGAACGTACTCGTAACGCCTATGCCATGGATCCCGGCCGAACCGCCCGCTTTCTCCGCTGGTGGAGGTCCGCACGCCGGGGTGACGAAGCGAGGAGCCGGGACGGATGTATTGGTGCCCGGTTCCCCTTCAATCCTCGGCGGAATCGCTGGCATCACGGCCCGCATTTGGATATAATACCCTTGCCCCGGCGACTCCGATCATCACCTGAACGGAGCCGCGCGCAGGGCGTTGCCGAACGGGGAGCGTTCAGGAGGAGAGATCATGAACGATGAGGGCGGAAATAGGGGGTTGTGGCTGGTGCTTATCGTGGCCCTTCTGGTCATGGCGGCATTTGTCGTGCTCTGGTATAAGCGCGGCGGGGAAGTCGAACGCTTGAACGAGGCGCTTCGCGCCGCCCAGGCCCAGGCCAGCACCACCAGCGCCAGGCTGGAACGCGATCTCAGCCAGGCCAGGAGCGAAACAGAGGCGGCCAACCGGCGTTTCGCCGACATGGAAGCCCAGGTCCGCGATATCCAGCGCCGCGCCACCGAAACCAGCCAGCAGATTGAACAGCGCTTCCGCAACGAACTCGACGTCGCCGCCAGCCGCATCCGCGACCTCACCGCCGCCGCCGACACGGTCCGCATCGACGCCGAGGCACAGGTCCAGGAGGCGCTCTCGTCCCTTCGGGAACAGATGGTCCAGGCCCAGAACCGCGCCGACGACGCGACGGCCCAGCTTGGCGCCCTCGAAGAGCGGGCCATGCAGGCCGAAGCGATGGCGAACAGCCTTGTCGCCAGGACCCAGGAGGCGGAAGAGCGCGCCGCCGCCCTGTCGGAACAGCTTGCCGCCGCCCGCGCCGGGCTGACCGAAGCCAAAAACATGGTGGAAAACCATCCCGAGGTGCAAGGCCTCACCCAACGCCTCGCCACCGCCACCGCCAGGATCGAATCGCTGGAGACGGACAACAACGGCCTCCGGCGCGAAGTGGAAATGATTCGCGATCAGCTTGACGCCGCGCTGGAAACGGAAGCGGCCGGAAGCGGCGAAAATGCGACGGATGAAACCGTCGCCTCGCTGCAGGCGCGCGTCGACGCCCTGGAGGCGGAGCGCGACCGGCTCGCCGCCACCCTCGACAACGCCATGGAGAGCGCCGAGGCGGCCCGGGCCACGCAGGCCAGCGCCGACAGCGTCCCGCCCGCCGGCCATGAAGCCGCGGACTGGCAGCGCCGCGTTCGCGAGGCCGAAGCGGCCCGCGACAAGGCCCTTGCCGATCTCGAACAGGCCCGCGCCGACGCTGCCCGCAACGAACTCGTCGCCGCCAATGCCCGTCGCGACGCGCAGCTTCTCCAGGAAAAATTCGACGCCCTGCAGCGCTCGAACGAAGAACTCACCGACGCCGAGCAGACCCTGCAGTTGCATCTGCAGGAGGTCCTGCACGGCGATTCCCAACCGGCCCAACCAACCCAACCGGCGGCTCCGGCCGCGTCCGCGCTCAGGCCCCCGGCAGCCGCGACGGAGACGGCCGCGCCTGCGACCGCACCGGCGACACCGGCGGCAGCGCCGGCCGAGCCGGCCGACGAGCCGGAGATGACCGTCATCATCAACCCGGCCCGCAGCGTCGGCAGGGTCATCGACCGCCTTTCCGACGGCAAGACCTATGTCATCGACAAGGGCAGGCACCAGGGCGTCCGCCCCGGCATGCGCTTCGATGTGCATCGTCCCTACGACAGCATCAACCGCTTTACCGGCGTGTTGCAGGTAACCCAGCCGATGGAGGACATCTCCATGGCCGTCCAGGTCGACAACGTCCCGGTCGCCCTCTGCCCCATCACCGGCCGCGCCTTTCTGGAGCCGGGCGCGCGCTACAGTCCCTATGTCGTGTCTGCCGACGGCAGGCCGGTGCCGCTTATCGCGCCGTCCAGCGTCGGCCTGGACAAGGGCTGCCCCGAGGCGGGCGATTCCATCGACAACCCGTTCTACGACCCCACCCGCAAGCTGTATTTCGCCTTCGACCCGGCCATCGGCGACAGCAGAGAAGCGCGGCGGGTGGTCGAGACGCTCGGCTGCATCGTCGACCCCGAAGACCCGAACTCGCCGGTCGATTATCTCCTCGTCAAGGACAACGGCGCGTTTTCCGGCGACATCGGCGGTCCGCGGCGGGTGACCCTGGAGCACGTCGCCAATTACATTTCCGTCCCCGTCCCGGTCGGAAAATGAGCAGCCGCAGTTCCACCCGAACCTCCGGGCGCACCACCGCCACCCTGCGGCGGCTGCGCCTGACCGCCCTGTTCCGGCCCGAGGACATTCTCCACAATCCCGAGGAGGCCGCGGCCGACGACGTGCCGCGCCTCCTCCTCGAGCATCTCGCCCTCGAGTACGGCATCGGCAACCTCAAGGCAGCCATGGCCGAGGTTGCGGCCAATATGAAAAAGGACGACGTCCACGTCTGTCCCGGCATGGCGGTGATCTACGGCAGGCTGGAGAAGGTCGACAAGCCGCTTGTCGCCATGGCCACCTCCCGCGCCGGCTGGGGGTTCGCGGGCAAGCGCGTCTTTCTCGTCGTCGCCATCCTTATCCCGTCCGACATGCCCGGCGTCTACAAGCAGATACTCCACGGCCTGGCCAAGACCTGCGAGGCGGACGGCGCTGCCGCGTCCATCGCCTCGTTGCCGTCGCCGCTGACGGTGTGGCAGCATTTCGAGGCCGGCGGCCACCGCCTGCCCGATCACCTGCAGGCCAGGCACATCATGTCGCCGCCGACCGTCTATCTTTCGTCCGACGACAGCCTGGCCCGGGCCATCGATCTGTTTCTCGCCCACCGCGCCGCCGAGCTGCCGGTCCTCACGCCCGACCGCGAGCTGATCGGCGTCGTCACCACCCGGCGGCTCGTCAAGGTGTGCATGCCCGATTACCTGATGTGGGTCGAGGATTTGTCGCCGTTTCTGAATTTCGAACCCATTGCCGAAATCATCCGGAACGAGTCGTCGACCTGGCTCAGGGAAATCATGGTGCAGAATTTCGCCCATGTGGTCGAGACATCGCCCGCCATTCTCGCCCTGAAGGAAATAGGCCGCCGCGAAACAGACAGCGCCTATGTCCTGCGCGGCCGGGAACTGGTCGGCGTCATCCACCTGCACGAATTCCTGGGATCGGTGTTGCGGTAAAGCCGAAGAGGACCCTTGCCATGCCATCCGACTTGCCGGACCCGGTCGCGAACCAGCCTCTGCGGCGTCTCGCCCGCTCCTTCGCCATCATCGTCCTGACCGCCCTCGTCACCCTGGCGGCGCGCCACTACGACTTCACCTATCCGCAGATCCTTTCCGCCTCCATTTTTACCCTTATCATCACCTCGGCCCTGTTCTATTGGGACTACCACCTGCCCATCGCCTTTGTCGGCATCGCCCTCCTCACCATCCTCGGCGTCCTCGACCTCACCACCGTCGTGCAGGAGTCGAAGCTGGACATTATCCTGTTTCTTGTCGGGATGATGATCATCATGGGCGTGCTGCGCGATCTCGGTCTGTTCAGTTGGCTGTTCATCTCCGTCATCGCCTCGCCGTCGATGACGGCCAGGCGCTTTGTCGTCACCACCTGCGCCGTGGGGGCGCTCACCTCCTGCCTGGTCGACGAGATGACCTCCATCGTCTTTATCGTCGCCCTGGTCTTCCAGGTCTGCGACACGCTGAATCTCCGGCCGGTGCCGTTCGTCATCATGGCGGTGATGGCGGTGAACATCGGCTCCACCGGCACCATGCTCGGCAACCCGGTCGGCATCCTCATCGGGCAAGGCGCGTCGCCGCCGCTGTCGTTCATGGACTTCATGACCTGGTCGTTCCCGGTCATGCTGGCCGAGTTCGTTGCCGTCATGATCTTCATGCTCTGGAACTTCCGCCGCGAAATCGCCGTCATGGAACAGGGCATCCGCAACCGCCGCGCCATGGGCCTGCGCCTCGGCCCCATCGTCATGGTGCCGCACGGCCAGGGGCTGGCCATTCTCATCGGCCTGATGCTGCTGCTTGTCTTCCATACCCAGTTCGAGGACTGGCTCGGCCGACCCCGCAACACCATGCTGATCATGACGCCGCTCCTCGTCGCCGGGCTCCTGATGATCTGGCGGCGCGAGAATATCCGCAAATACATCGAAAACGACGTCGAATGGCTGACCCTCATCTTTTTCATGATGCTCTTCGTCGTCGCCGGCACGCTTGAACACACCCAGGTGACGGTGCGGGTCGCGGAAGGGCTTGCCGCCCGCTGGGGCGACCGGCCCGGATTGCTGTTGCCGGTGGTGCTGGCGATAGCCGCGCTGGGGAGCGCGTTTATCGAAAACATCGTCTTTGTGGCGGCGTTCATGCCGGTGGTGGTGAAGCTGGACTCGACCCCGCTTCTCTGGGCGCTCCTGCACGGAGCCTGTATCGGCGGCACCATCACCATGATCGGCTCAACCGCCAACATCACCGCGCTGGGGATGCTGGAGCGGCGCTACTGGACGCGGGTGAATTTTTTCCTATGGCTGAAGACCGGCGCGGTGGTGGGGCTGCTCAGTTGCCTGGTTGCGTGGGGCGCGTTCAGCGTGTTATCGCCGCATATGCCGACCCGGGCGGAACGGCTCGAAAGGGCGGTTGCGGTGGAATCGGTGCCGTAAGGGCCTGGCAGCGCAGCCGCCGCCATGTCCCCCGCGAACGCGTGGGTCGGCGAAAAACAGAAAAACGGGACAGCCCCGAAGGCTGTCCCGTTTTCCGTGGTGATTTGTGCAGAGATCAGCTGCCCGAACTCTTCGGCGCATAGCGGTTGATAAAGGCCTCGATGGCCGAAGACCCCATGTCGTTGTAGGCATACGCATTCGTCGTCGCCTTCGAGCCGCCGTTGTTGACCGTGACGCCCGGGATATACACGTCCGCCGGGTCGAAGCCTTCAATGACGGCGCGGCCGTCGTAGATGTCCTTGATGGTCTGGTCGAGGACCGCCAGCGCGGCGTCCGGGTTTTTGGCCAATGACGCCCTGCCGCCCTGGACCAGGTCGGCGAAGCTGTATGTCTCGCCGTTGATGGAGACGCGGCCGAGATCGTTGACATTGTTGATGGGCGGGACGTCGTCGTCGGAGTTCGTGGACGACCCGGCGACGCTGGTGGACTGGCCTGTGCGGGCAAAGAGATCGCCCTTGATCTGGTTGACATGGATATAATTGCCCGAGCCCGGCTTTTCGGCGAGCAGGCCGATGCCTTCCGCGCCGTCGGCGCCGTAGATGACCTCGGCCCTGACGCCGGTCTTGGAGGTGGCGTCGTTGATGGCGGTGACGATTTCCTCGGCTGTCGCGCCGTTTTCGAAGGAGAAGGTCTTCGAGCCGTCCCGGCCCTGGATGACGAACTCGGTGTCTTCGAAGACCTTGCCATAGGCGATGCCGGCGGCGAGGGCGGCCTGGGTCTTGTCGCTGGTGGCGACTTCCTCGCCCTTGCCCTTGACCTCGTCCTTGCCCTTGGCGGAAATGGAGTTGCCGGCGGCGGTGAAGAGATCGCCCTGGGTCTGGTCGACCCGGATCAACTCGTTGGCGCCTTCCTTGAGGCTGTTCAGCTTGATTTCGATTGCACCGTCTTCGGTCTCGACCAGTTCGGCCTGGACGCCGTGGGTTTTCGAGTCGGCGTTGATGCCGGCCACCACGTCCTCGAGGGACGTACCGACGCCGAAGTTGTAGGAGACTTCCGCATCCTTTCCGGCGACGGTGAAGCTCTGGTCGTCCAGGAGCAGGCGGTAGTCGACTTCCTTGGTTATCTCGGCAGGCTGGGCCGCCTCCTTCGTCACCTCGGTGGAGGACGTACTCTTCTTGGTGACGAGGTTGCTCTCGATGGAGGACCGCATCTTTTCAAAGAAGTCGTAGTGGGTGGAATTGAGGGAATTCGGGTTGCTGATGGCCGACAAGGCCAGGGTGCGCATATCGGTCAGGACATCGCCGTGGGTGGCTTCCTTGTCGATTTCCGGGGTGGTCTTGGCGATGGGGGTATAGGTCGCCTTCTTGATTTTCTTGGTTTTGGGATCATAATTGTCGTTCAGGAGCCGGTCGGACTGCAGTTCGTGGTAGACGTTGTCCTGGCGGAGGGTGCCCTTTTTCTGCGCCGTCTGGAGGGCCCTAAAGGCTTTCGAATTGGCGCCGAGCATGGCCCATTGCGACAGCATGTCGCCGCTGATGCCGGGGATGATGCTCGCGCCGCTCGTCATGTTGGAGCCGCCGAGGAGCGACGCCGAATTCGCGAGCCGTTGCTGGTTCATGACGTTCGAATAGTTGGGCGTGTTGTTGTTAACTGTTGACATGACAAACCTTCCTTGGCTTATGCCGACCGTTTACCGGAGTACTGTGTCTGAGCCGTCATGCGGCTGTCCATTACCCGTCGCCGGTCCTGCCGACCCGGTCTGGAAATATTATCGGTAGTCGACCGCCGCGCTTGAGCGGGGAGTTTGCATTTGGCCCGCTTTTTTCTCCCGGCCGGACGAGATATTATCGGAACTGGTTATGACGTTTAGTCTTGCATCAGACGAAACAGACTGGCAAAATCGCACCCGCATTCTTCTGAGCGAGGCGGCGGTAACGCTGCTGGCCCGGGCGCGTATTTATGTATTTGGAATAGGGGCGGTGGGCGGTTACGCCGTGGAAGGCCTGGCCCGGGCCGGGGTCGGCGCCCTGCGGCTTATCGATTTCGACGTGTTCAAGGACAGTAACCGGAACCGCCAGCTCCTCGCCCTCCGCTCGACCATGGGGCGGAGCAAGGCCGAGGTGACGGCGGAACGGGTCCTTGACATCAACCCGGCCGCGACGGTCGAACCGGTCCGCGCCTTTGCCCACGACGACACCCTGGACGACCTCCTCGCCGGAACGCCCGACCTCGTCATCGACGCGGTCGACAGCCTCAACCCCAAGGTGGCGATTATCGCCCGCGCCGCCGAAAAGGGAATTCCGGTCCTTTCGGCTCTCGGAGCCGCGACCCGCCGCGACGCCGGGGCGATAACGTACGGCAAACTGTTCGCCGCCAGCGGCTGTCCGCTCGGGCGGTTGGTCCGAAAGCGCCTACGGCGGCGCGGCATCGTCGACGGCGATCTGTGGTGCGTCTATTCCCGCGAGGAGCGGGATGTCGAGGCGGTCCGCGAACCCGAAGCCGACCCCGGCGACGAAGGCCGCCTGTACAATTCGGGCCGCGCCCGCCGGGTGCTTGGCAGTGTATCGACGATTACCGGCATGTTCGGCCTGCGGCTGGCCCACGAGGCGATCCTGCGGCTGACGGCGGCGGCACGGGAGGGGGACGATGCATAAGGGCAACTTCTACGCCGGCCTGCCCGACGCGGCGCAGGACGAAGTTATCGAGGTCCTCGCCGCCATGCGGGGCCGCGCGGTGCGTATCGAGCGCATCGTGTCGGAGGGGCAGGCGTCGCCGCCCGGGTTTTGGTACGATCAGCCGTGGGACGAGTGGGTGGTTGTCGTCCGGGGCGGGGCCGAGGTGGCGTTCGAGGACCCGGCGTCTGTGGAACGGCTTTCGCCCGGCGACTGGCTGCTGATACCGGCCGGACGCCGCCACCGGGTCGAATCCACCTGGCCCGGCACGCTATGGCTGGCGGTCCACGGCGACTCAGCCGATGCCCCGCCGGCGTAGGAATTTTTTGAACAGCCCGGGCCAGAGCCGGTTCAGGTAGACGCCGCCGCATTCGATGCCGCCGACCAGTTGTTCCGCCCTGCCCGACACAATGGCGGGAACGCAGCGTTTGGCGCATTCTTCGGCGCTGATGCCGTTTTCCTGGCCCGTGTCCATGCTGCCGTGGTGCTTGCCGTCGGCCTCCAGCGCCTGTTCGGAAATCTCCGTCCGCACCCAGCCGGGAACGAGCAGGGTGATTTCCAAACCGGTGCCGAGTGTTTCTTCCCGCAGCGATTCGAACCAGCCGTGCATGGCGTGTTTGGAGGCGGAATAAAACGACCGCCTGGGCGCGCCGAATTTCCCCAATACCCCACTGAGGGCGACGATTTGCCCGCCACCCCGGGCGATCATGCCGGGCGCGACCGCGCGGGTCAGTTCCACCGCGCCCCAGAAATCCACGTCCATGATGCGTTTCGCCACGGCGAGGTCGGTATCCAGGGCGAGGCCGCGCATGCCGACGCCGCCGATGTTCAGGAGGATGTCGAGTGGCCCCAGGCGGGCGGCGGCTTCGTCGGCGACGCCGCGCAGGGAACCGGTATCGGCCAGGTCGAGCGGCAGCACTGCCACCGTGGAGCCGAAGGCGTGGCAGCGTTCGGCCGTCTGCTCCAGGCGTTCCAGCCGGCGTGCCGACAACAGGACCCTGGCGCCGAGCCGCGCCATCTCCACCGCCAGCGCCTGCCCGATGCCGGAGGACGCGCCGGTTATCCAGACGTTTCTGTTTTTGGGATCCATAAAGACCCTTCTTCCCGGTTTTTCCGAAATTGCCGAAATTGCCGAAAAAACCGCTCAAGCTCCACCCACCGCGACCGCTAACTGCTAATGGCGGGGTCTGATTATAGCACGGCCGCGGTCGACGGCTATGGCATTTTTTCGGCCGGGAGCGAGTTTATCACTGCGACGACGCCGCGCAGCAACGACGTATCAGGAGAAAACAATGGGAGTTGCCGGAATCGGCGGAGCCAATGACGCCATGATGCAGATGATGCAAATCCTCATGCAAGGCATGGCGGAGCAGACGCAGTTGTGCGAAAACATGGTCGCCGTCAGCATCGAGAACAGCATGATCGGCCAAAAGATGTCCACGGCGCAGCAGATCATCGACGTCTACGCGTAACGCGATGGCATAAAAAGTATATGACGGAGGCCCGCCCCGGGCCTCCGTCTTCTGTTTACGCCACGCCTCTTTCATCGTGACGCGGTTATTCTCCCCCGTCCGTCACCCCAGCGGGAAACCCATCCGCTCCACCCCAAACGGGAAGTTGTGCCGGGGCAAGCGGGCTGGACGTGGACGGCGCGGAATCCTGAGCATCACCTCGGCGTCCCCACGTCCACAGCAAAAAAAACGGAGACCCGATCGGGCCTCCGTTTGCATACCGCCTCTGCTCGCAACCCGGACTACCCGGCGATGGAGTAGTTCCCCTTTTGCCGGTCCTTGAGTTCACCCACCTTGGATTTGTTCCAGTTTTCGACGCGGCTGAAATAGCCGACGACCCGGGTCATGTGTTGCAGAACCTGGGGTTCGCGGGCTCCGGTGAGGACTTCTTCGAGGACGGTCCAGTCGGCCGCTTCGACGGCGGCGACGGGGATGCGGGTCATCAGGCCGTTCTTGCTGTACTTGACGATAACGCCGGGGTTGTTTTCCGAGCAGGCGTCGATGCCGATGCCCTGGAGCTCGGGGTGTTGTTCCACAGAGTCGAAAAACTGGGTCAATTCCATGTTCGGATCCTTTCGTGGCTGAGTGACTCTCATACTATATATTGTAACCCGATACCATTAAATGTCAAGATATTGTGCCTGTCATGGAGTTGAGTTATATGTTTCCGGTATTAGTTGTCAACAGGTTTTTTACCGTGTCGGGGCCGGTAAAAGGCCGCCGATGCCGCAAGCGCTTCATGCGGACGGAGTTGACTGCGGTGAAATTTTTTCCAGAAATGAGGGGGCGGTTTTGGAATGCCGATATTGATATTGACAAGTTGGGGGCGCCGCATATAGTTGAGGCCCAGCCGGGGGCGCCGAGCCGTCCCTGTCTACACCAGTCACCCAAGCCGGGATGGTGGAATGGCATACACGCGGGTTTCAAAAACCCGTGGGCGCAAGCCCGTGAGGGTTCGACCCCCTCTCCCGGCACCATACTTTACCACCCTGCAGCCCTTCGACTTCATAGGTCGAGGGGCTGTGTCGTGCGTGAGACGCCGTCATCCCCCAAACCTCCGCATAGCCATGAACTGTATGCGCACGAACACCGCACAGGCCGACCTTCCGGAATTCCATTCCCTTTTGCCATCCCATTCCTATAATCCATACCTCTTTACTATGAATTACAGGAGTGACGTCATGGAACAGGAAACACTGCTTGCCCAGGCCGGCTCGCGCAACGACCCGGTCACCGGCGCGTTGTCGGCCCCGATCTACCAGTCGGCAACGTTCCGCCATCCCGCCCTGGGCGAGAGCACCGGATACGATTATTCCCGCACCGCCAACCCGACCCGAACCGCGCTCGAATCCACTCTGGCCGCCCTCGACGGCGGCAGCCGCGCCTGCGCCTTCGCGTCCGGCATGGCGGCCCTGGACGCGGTGTTCCGCCTGGTGCGTGACGACGCGCGCCGGCGCGTGGTGGTGACGGAAGACCCCTATGGCGGCACGGTGCGGCTGCTCGACCAGCTTTTCCGGCCCTCTGGCCTGGTGCCCACGTATGTCGATACGGCCGACACCGGCGCGGTGGAGGCCGAACTGGCGCGGGGCGATGTCTCCCTGGTGCTGGCGGAAATTCCCACCAACCCCCTGCTCCGCGTCGCCGACATCGCCGCGCTGGCACGAGCGGCGCATGGCGCGAACGCGCTCCTTGCCGTGGACAACACGTTTCTTACCCCCGTCCTGTTCCGCCCGCTCGACCACGGGGCCGACATCGCGGTCTATAGCGCGACAAAATACCTGGGCGGCCACAACGACGTCGTCGCCGGCGCGGTGGTGTGCCGGGACGACGCCCTGGGGCAAAGGGTCGCGTTTGTGCAGAACGCCGCCGGCGCGGTCCTCGGCCCTATGGACGCCTGGCTGCTCCTGCGGGGCCTGAAGACGCTGGCTCTCCGCATGGAACGCCAGGCGGAAAACGCGCTGGCGATAGCCGAATTTCTCGCCGCCCACCCGCGCGTCACGGCGGTGCGCTATCCCGGCCTCGCCGGCGATCCCGGCCACGATCGCCTGCTCCGCCAGGCCAGGGGCTGCGGCGCGGTCGTGTCGTTCGAGGTCGACGATGCGGAACGGGTGCCGCATATTCTGAAACGTGTCGAAATCTTTTCCTTTGCCGAAAGCCTCGGCGGCGTCGAATCGCTCATCACCTATCCGGCGGTGCAGACCCACGCCGATCTGGCGGCGGACGTCCGCGACCGCCTCGGCATCAGCAACCGTTTGGTGCGGCTGTCGGTCGGTATCGAAAACGTCTCCGATCTCCTTCGCGACCTTGAGACCGTATTGGAGTAACCATGGACATGGCCACCAGATTCATCCACGCCGGCGTCGACCGGGACCCCGTCACCGGCGCGTCGAGCGTCCCCATCTATCTCGCCTCAACCTATGCGCAGTCGGACCCCGACGCTATCGGACATTTCGATTACGCCCGCTCCGGCAACCCGACCCGCGAAGCCCTCGAGTCGACCCTGGCGGAGATCGAAGGCGGCGCGGCTGCCGTGACGTTTTCGTCCGGCATGGCGGCGATGTCGTCGACGCTGCTCTTGTTCGAGCCGGGCGATCACCTGATCGTCGGCATGGACATTTACGGCGGCACCTACCGCGTCCTGACGACGCTGTTCGCCCGCTGGGGCCTGGGCGCGACCTTTGTCGACACGACCGACCCGTCCGCCATCGAAGCGGCGCTGACGGCACGGACAAGGGCCATCCTGGTCGAATCGCCGTCCAACCCGCTCCTGCGTATCACCGACCTGCACGCCGTCGCCGCCATTGCGAAGGCGCGCGGCCTCATCGCCATCGCCGACGGCACCTTTACGACGCCGTTTTTGCAGCGGCCGCTCGAGCTCGGCTTCGACCTGGTCATCCACAGCGCCACCAAGTTCCTGAACGGCCACTCCGACATCCTTGCCGGCGTGGTGGTTGCGGCGACGCCGGAACTGGGCCAGAGGCTGCACTTCATCCAGAACGCGTTCGGCGCCGTGCCGGGCGTGCAGGACTGCTGGCTCCTGTTGCGCGGCATCAAGACGCTGGGGGTGCGCCTGGCGGCCGAACAGCAGACAGCCGCGTGGCTGGCGGAGGAATTGTGCCGCCTTCCCGAAATCACCCGCGTCCACTACCCGACTCTCCCCGGCCATCCCGGGCGGGAGGTGCATCTGCGCCAGGCGTCGGGCGGCGGCGCGGTGGTGTCGTTCGAATTGCGGGACGCCGATATGACGCGCGCCTTTCTCCGGCGGGTGCGGTTGCCGCTGTTGGCGGTGAGTTTGGGCGGGGTTGAAAGCGTGATGACCTACCCCGTCACCATGTCGCACGCGTCCATGCCGCCGGAGGAACGGGCGCGTCGGGGCATAGGCGACACCCTGGTGCGGTTGTCGGTGGGGCTTGAGGCCGGGGAGGATTTACTCGCCGACATGCAGCAGGCGTTACGGGGTAAGTAATGCCGTCGTCATGCTTTGCCTGGTCGCAGGGTCGTTCCGGGGTTTTTCGGTGTAAAGTCTCATCCCCCGTAACCGATAACAAGCCTGAACGACTTGACGACACAGGAGGAGCACGAATGAGCGGAACGAACTGTTGCGTATCCGGCGCGGCCGGAACGGCGAAAGACGAGACACGGGAAGTGGGCCGGTTCATCCCCCTGCACTACCACTTTCAAATGCTGACGGATCAACTGCGCATGGCCGGGTTCCGCGAGGCTATCCAGCAGGTGGTCAAGCCGGGCGCGACGGTTCTCGAACTGGGAAGCGGCACAGGCATTCTCTCGTTCTATGCCGCGGAAAAGGCCCGCAAGGTCTATTCGGTCGAGTTTAACGGCGAACTGGTCGAGATGTCCCGCCGCACCCTTCTCGCCAATCCGAACGGCGACAAGGTGGAAGTCATCCACGGCGACGCCTTCACCTACCTGCCGCCCGAACCGGTCAACGCGGTGATCTGCGAAATGCTCCATGTCGGTCTGCTGCGGGAAAAGCAGCTCCAGGTCATCAATTCCTTCAAGCAGCATTATACGGCCAAATTCCCCGGCCATCGCATGCCCGACTTTATCCCTGTCGCGACGCTGCAGGGCTTCCAGCCGGTGCAGTACGATTTCACGTTCGAAGGCTATACCGCGGCTGTGCCGGTTTTTTCGGATCCCACCTGTGCCGATCCGCGCGCGACCGGCCTGGGCAATTTCATGGTCTATCAGCAGCTTCTCTACGAATCGCCGTACGAAACGACCTGCGGCTACCATGGCGAAATTGCCATCACCTACGAAGGCACGCTCAACGCGCTCCGCTTCGTCACCAAAAACCTGCTTGCCATCAGGCCCGACCTGACCACCATCGACTGGCACAATCAATACCTGATCATGCCGCTGGAACATCCTGTTGCCGTCGTTCCCGGCCAGGTCGTGACCGTCAGCTTCGACTACGAGAGCGGCGGGCCGTTGTCGTCGCTGCGGCCGGTGATTCCCGCGGTCGCGACCAAGAAGATCACGGCAGCCTGATATTTGCCGTCATTCCGTCTACCAAAACGAGGTATTGCCCGACAGGCAATACCTCGCATTGGTATGGCATGAACATTCCCTATTCTTCTCCCTCGCCCCCGGAGGGGGAGAGGGTCGGGGTGAGGGGTCTTTCGATCAGGTTTCCGCTGTGCCACAGTAAAAAACAAGGGCGCAGGACGGAAGGGAGAGTAGGAATCGGTGCAACAGACCCGCCCCCAAAAACCCCGTCACCCCCGCGAACGCGGGGGCCCAGAGGACAGCGCAAGAAAGGAACGGTGGTACATACCCGTTACCGTGACCACCAGCGCCTGATACAGTCGTCAAGAAATCAAAACCCGCAAGCCCCGCTACACCCCAACCCCGTCAAACAACGCCGACGACAGATACCGTTCCCCCGCGTCGGGAAGAATAACCACAATGGTCTTGCCCTCAAACTCGTCCAGCCGCGACAATTTCGCCGCGACGCTGGCGGCAGCGCCGGACGAGATGCCGCAGAGGATGCCTTCCTCCCGCGCCAGCCGGCGGGCAAAGTCGATGGCTTCCTCGTTGTCCGCCAGTTCGACCCGGTCGAGGAGGGAGAGGTCGAGCGTCTCGGGGACAAATCCCGCGCCAATTCCCTGAATCATATGCGGCCCCGGCTTCAGATCCGCCCCGGCCCTGGCTTGCGTGAGGACGGGGCTGCCCGAGGGTTCGACCGCAACGGCGGTAACGGCCTTGCCCCGGCTTTTCAGGTACCGGGTTATGCCGGTGATGGTGCCGCCGGTTCCGACGCCGGCGACGACCGCGTCGACCGCGCCGTCGGTGTCGTTCCAGATTTCCGGCCCGGTGGTGCGTTCGTGGATGGCCGGATTCGCCGGGTTTTTGAACTGCTGCGGGAGGTAATAGCGCGCCGGATCGGACGCCGCCATTTCCTCGGCCCGGCGGACCGCGCCGGCCATGCCTTCCGCGCCGGGGGTGAGGATGAGTTTGGCGCCAAGCATGGCGAGGACGCGGCGGCGCTCCAGGCTCATCGTTTCCGGCATGGTCAGGGTGATGCCATAGCCTCGCGCCGCCGCGACGGAGGCGAGGGCGATGCCGGTATTGCCGCTGGTGGGTTCGACGATTTCCGAGCCGGGGCGCAGCAGACCCTTTTCCTCCGCGTCCCAGACCAGCGCCGCCCCGAGGCGGCATTTGACCGAATAGGAGGGGTTCCTGCCCTCGATTTTCGCCAGTATCGTCGCCTTGTCGCCGCCTACCCGGTTCAGCCGGACCAGCGGCGTATTGCCGATGGATTGTGAATTATCCGCAAAAATGCGTGTCATTTTCTCTTTCCTTTCTTCGCGGTGTCGCGGAGCCTTGTGCAGGGGACAAGGATGTCCCGGTGCGGCGGAAATGTCAATCTGTAATTCCGCTCTTTTTCCCTTATAATAGGGTGGTTTGCAGAGCGGCAGGAGAGGCTATGAAATTTTCTACACGCACCCGGTATGCGCTCCGCCTGATGCTGGAACTGGCTGCGGCGGGCGGCGAGGGCTATGTTTCGTTGAAGGATGTGGCCTTCCACCAGGGGATATCGATCAAGTATCTGGAGCAGATCGTTTCGCGCCTGATCAGGGCCGGGCTGGTTGCCAGTTCGCGCGGCGCGCAGGGCGGCTACAGGCTGACGCGCACCCCGGCTGAGTACACGACAGGCGACATCATCAGGGCGATAGAGGGCGGGGTCGCGCCTGTCGCCTGCCTTGAGCATTCCCCCAACGCCTGTCCCCGCGCCGACGGTTGCGCCACCCTCGGCTTCTGGACCGGTCTCCAGACCGCCATCACCACCTACATCGACACCACCACCCTGGCCGATCTCTTGGAAAATACCAAATAACCGAAGGGCAAAAGAGACGGGACGATGTGTCATTCACAAACGAATATTCCCAGCAGAAACCATCCCATCCAAATTCACAATGCACAATTCACAATTCACAATGATAAAAGGCAAAACCTTCCCCCTCGCCCCCGGAGGGGGAGAGGGATGGGGTGAGGGG
>JAJQBO010000014.1 GCA_021203245.1 Planctomycetaceae bacterium | reverse complement strand
ATTTTAATTTTACACCATTATGCGGACGTTACCACAGGCGTTGGGGTACCGATTCCGGATTATGACACGCTCACGACAGCGCAGTGCCATGAACTTTGGTTCAACCAATACATGCAGACGTGGCCTGCCGAATGGCCGGCGGAATGGAATTTCTGGGCGATGAATGCGGTTGACATTTCCCTTAATTATAACGGTTTCCTGCAGCGGATTATGGGGTACGGGCTTCGGACGGGGGACTTCCAAACGACTGCCATGCGCCGGCCGAATGGCGTAAACATCGCCGGCCCTCGCCAGAACCAGGCCTGGTGGGTCAATGAAGCCTGCTATGCCTGCGACATGGGGTGGGGGCCGGGGACGATCCTGCCGACCATGCGGGCGACGATCAGGGAGTACGTCACCAATTACAACCGCGAACAAACAGGCGACGGACACAACACCATCTCCTGGGATGCCGCCGCCGGCGCCGCCCGATACCGCGTCTACCGGGAACGACGGACCGACGAAGGCTCGAAGTTTATGCTGGTCGGCACCACCACCGGCACCACCTTCGATGACGACAATCTTGCTTTCGTCAACACGGAGACGCCGCAATCGTCCAACAACCCCTTTGTCGGGCCGGACAACTACCCCGGCGTCTGCACTTTTTACCAGCAGCGTCTCCTCCTGCTCCGGACCAACAGCAAACCGAATACCGTATGGGGCTCGCAGATCGGCCTGCCGCGCAACTTCAACAAGAACGAAGAGGGCGGCGTCAGCGATACCAGTGCATTCGAGCATACCCTCCAGGCCGAGGAGGTGAACGAGATCCTGTGGGTGAAGCCGATGGACGACATTCTCATCGGTACCGCCGGCGGCGAGTTCCGCATGGGCGGCGGCGGGTACGTCATTTCCCCCACCAATGTCAACGCCACCAGGCAGTCCAATTACGGCTGCTCCGACATCCCGCCGGTCATCGTCGGCCAGGACGTGGTCGGCGTCGGGCACCGCAACCGCGTACTGCGCTCATACCGCTGGAGTTATTCCGACGCGGCTTATAAAGGGACCGACCTAAGCGAGTACGCCGGCCACCTGTTTGTCCGCCGGGAGATCGCCGACCTGGCCAGCCAATTCGCTCCCGAATCCATCATTTGGGTCGTCATGTCTGACGGGGCGTTGTTGTCCCTTACCTATATGCCGGAGGAGAAAGTCCTCGGCTGGACGCGGCATGATACCGACGGCCGGTTCGAAGCTGTTGCCCTTATGTCGGATAACGAAGGCGACGACGAAATCTGGTGCATTGTCGCTCGCGAAATCAACGGAGTGACCAAGCACTTTATCGAACGCATGAAGGAGATCCAGCAGGTCGGCAACGACATTGCCGATGCCTGGTACGTCGATTGCGGCTTAACCCGTTATGGAGTGCCGACCGACACCCTGGGTGGGCTAGGCCACCTCGAGGGCAAGCAGGTGGTGTGCCTCGGCGACGGCTTTGTCTTCAAGGACCTCACCGTCGTCAACGGCCAGGTAAAACTTCCCCGCCAGGTGCGTCGGGCCACCGTTGGGTTGCCGTATACCGCCGAAGTAGAGACGGTAGAGCTGGAGCCGTCAAACGGCGAATCCATCGCCCATCTGTCCAAAAGCACGGTGACGGCGTCGGTCCTCTTCTACCACAGCCGCGAATGCTATGTCGGCACGCGCGGCGGCGGCGACCCGCTACCCCTCAACTTCCAGACCGAAGGGCCGGACAAACCCATCGCGCCCATAACCGTCAGGAAGAACTTCACCGTCCCGCAGCCGATTGGCGACAACCGGGCCTCCCTCCGCCTGTCGTGTACGTCGCCGGTACCGTTCGGGGTGCTGGGGATAACGCTGGAACTCGCCGCCGGCGCGGCGAACCCCGGCTCCGGGAGGCCCTACCATGTCGGAGCCTGACGTCGTCATCGTCACGGCGCAACGGCGCGACCTCCACCATGTCGCCGCCAACCTCCGTCCCGAACATATCCGGGAGGTGAACGGCATGCTCGACCTGTCGCCCTATGACGCCGTCATGGTGTCGGTCGCCGACTCGGCACACGTCTTTGCCGGTCGCGCCGGCGGAGAAGCGTTATTCCTGTGCGGCGCCAGCAAGAAGCGGCTCCTCTCGGACTTTGGCTCCGTCTGGATGCTGGCCACTCCCGACATCGACCGCTACCCGCTGGCCGCTGCCGAGGCCTTGCGGCGATTGTTTGCCCAGGCGCACGTCCTTGCCGAGGCCGACGTCCTGGAGCAGTGGATTCCGCACTGGTACCGGAAGGGGCTGAAATGGCTCCTCTGGCTGGGGTGGAAGGCCGACGGGATGAAGGAAATCAACGGAGTGCCACATATTCGCATGGTTCATGAGAACGATTCGTAAAGGAGAAAGTTATGCGGTTCATTTTTGGATGTATTGCCGTGGTCCTGATCACCGCCTGTGCGGCGGTCGCCGTCGAGGTACCGGCCCTGACTGCGGCGGAGTTGTCGCCGGTGGCCAACCCTATTTGGCTGATTCTCGCCGGCGAAGGGGTGTGGGGAGCCATTGTCGTGGGCATCGCCGGGTTTATGTATCGGCTGCTGAAGCCTTATGTCCTCGCCTGGCTGGAGGAACGCAAGCTTGCCAAGCTTTACCTTGCCGCCGAAGCATGTACCGCCCAGGTCCAGGTCCTCTACGTGGAAGGGATGAAGGCAGCCAATGCCGACGGCAAGCTGACCGAGGACGAGAAACGTTTTGTCTTGAAGCAGTGCAAGGACGCGATGATCGTCTTCATGCAGACCCAGGGCGTGGACATCATCAAGGAATACGGCGACGTGGTCATCGACGCCATTATCGAGCTGATCGTATCCCGGATGAACAATCCCCTCATGAAGGCGGTGGCCGCCCCTTTGCTCGATTTTGCACCACTACCGCCCTCCGTCTCGCAAGGGGCGACGCCGGCGTAGACCGGCGGGGTCTGTGGGTCGACGACCCGCACACCGGCACCCGCGCCCGCCTCGGTGAAGTAGGCTACGAACTGGCGGCGCAGTTGTGGCAAACCAATAACCGCGCCGCCCGTGAAGCACTATCAAAGCCCCATTTTGGATTCACTCTTTCGAAGGACTTTTAAAAAGGAAAAACCATGAAAGCAATGCTCTCTCAACCCATGCGCGACAAGACCCAAGAGGAAATCGTCGCGACACGGGACCGCGCCATCAAGCATCTGACCGATGCGGGTTACGAAATCGTCAACACGCTTTTCACCGACGAATGGTACAGCGAAGACAGCATGAACAGTCGCGGCCTCGTCAATAAGCCGCTGTGCTTCCTCGCCAAGTCGCTCGAAAACATGTCGCTCTGCGATACGGCCTATTTCTGCAAAGGGTGGGAAGAGGCCCGTGGCTGCAGGTGCGAGCATGACGCCGCGAAGGCTTATGGGGTAAACATCATCTACGAGGAATAATCCGTCCTTTTGAAAACCCAAACTAGGAGAACATCATGCCGAACAGATGGAAAGAACGCGAACAGGCGATCATGAACGGGATCATGTCGCTGGTGGTGAACGAGTGCGACGCCCTGGAATGCCTCAAAAAGGAAGGCGGCGACGCGCTCTACGAGGGCATTGCCTGCAAGGTGCGGCCGACCCTGCAGGTCTGCGCCTCCGAAGCCGCCCAGGTCCAGGCCGAACTGGACGCCGCCCGCCGGGACGTCGAGGCCAAGCGCTTCGCCCTCGAGAACGTGGTCGCCAACATGGATGTCCCCGAGGGCCCGGTTAAGGACGCGCTCCGTGCCGCTTTGCCCGGGCATCCGTTCCTGGGCAAGGGGGCGTAGTTCAGACACCCTTCTCCCGTGCGGGCGTCGGCTCCATTGCGGCGTCCGCACACTTTGCCGCCACAAGGAACCCATTCACATGCGAAAGTATCTCACTCTCACCGCAGCTTCACTGTGCTTCATGGCCGGCTGTGCAGCCTACGGCAGCGAGGCTGCGGTCCCTGGTGGCGATGGCGGTATTATTCTTTCACTGATTAAGAGCTTCGGTCCGATGGCCGGGGTGATAATTTGGTTCATGCACCGCCAGAAAACGTACGACACCCTCGTCGTCGATTGCACAAAAGCCACGACCGCACTGAATGCTACCCTGAACGAATTCCGCGCCGACATGGAAAAGATGCGCGTCATCCTCTACCAGCTCCGCGACGAAGCCAGGATGGCCAGGCGGAAGAGCGATGTCCTGAAACACACCGGAGAATCCCATGAGCCTAAGTAACGGCGTCCTCGGCCTCCTCGGTCTCGGTGTTGGTGCGGCCAGCACAGCCGCCAGCGCCAGAGCCGCCTACGAACAACAGCAAGCAGCCAACGCCGCCGCCGAATGGAATGCGTCACTCTCCGAGGAAAATGCCGGCATCAAGGACATCATGGCCGAGCAGACCCGGGAGATGGGCCGTCACCAGGTCGCCTTGGCCAAGGAGGAAGGCCAGCAGAAGATCGCGACGCAGCGCGCCACCTACGCCGCGTCCGGCGTCAAGGTGGATACCGGCTCCGCCTTGGACGTGGTCGCCGAACAGGCCGGCAAGAACCAGTATCAGCAGGACATGATTGAGTACACAACTGGCATGGACGCTTGGGGACATGAGGTGGACGCGTACAACCTCCGCCAGAGCGCCGCCATGACCCGCGCCACCAAACAATCCGCCGGCCTTGCCGGCATCACCTCACTCCTCGGCGGCGGAACCAGTCTCTACAACCAGTACAGGCAATACCAAATCGACTTCGGAAAATGGGGATAAACAATGCTGCAGGTACCGAAACCATCACACGGCAACATCCGTACTCCCAACATGCCGAACGTCCGCGTCGGCGTCCAGGCCAGTGCCGATGCCTTCGGCGGCGGGCGGGCGCGGCAGGTTAAGGAATTGGCCCATGCTGGGTTGCGGACCGGGAACGTCATGCTTTCGGAGGCGCAGCGTCGACAGGCCATCGAGGACGACGCGCTCATCATCTCCCGAATCAATAAGGGACAGATGGCCGTTGCCGACCAGAAGAAAGCTCTATTTGAAAAACTACGCGGTGAGGATGCCCTGAAAGCTCCCGCCGAGATGAAAAACTTACTGCAGTCTGTACGAGGCGAACTGGAATCAGGGCTGCGGACGAAAAACCAGAAAGACCGCTTCACCAGGGCATGGTCCGCTCTTTCCCAGCAGAGCCAACTGGACGCCATCAGTTACCGCGACGCGGAAACGCTGAACTACCGCAATAACCAACTCGACGCCCAAAACGACCTGCTTTTGCTCCGTCAAGGCCAGACGGCCGCTGCGACCGGCGACCTCACCTCCATCCTCGGCCCGAGCGACATGGAGCCATGGGCGTTGACCGCCATGATCCAAAACACCAGAAAGCGCTACGAAAACGAGCCGCCGGAAGTGGTGGAGTTGAAGATCGCCAACGCGACCGAACGGTATTACACCGAAATGGCAAAGTCGCTTGCGGCTGAACACCCTGATAAGGCTGTGGAACTCTTGTCCTCCGAGAAGGCGAAGAAGGGGATTCCGGCGGATAAGCATAGTGAATTGATGTCTTCGTATTATAAGGCCGCAATTGAAGTGGACCAGAAAGCTTCAATCGAGGAAGGCACCAAGGAGGCTGTATCTATAATCCAGCAAGCCTATGCAGCCGACGGCGCGAAAAATACCGATGCCATCATGGCGCAAGTGTATGTAGCAATGATGAACCGATACGGCGTAGACACTGCCGGAAAAATCATGCCCAATGTGGAACGTTTTAAAAAGTACGGAGATGCTGCCCAAAAGAAATACGACGAGGAGCAGGAAGCCCGGGAGAAAAGCCAGAAGGAGGAGGCGGAAAAGGCCGAAATCGCCCGCATCGACCAGGACATTCTTGCTATGTCGTCGGACGGTCCCGAAGCGGCAGAAGATAGCTACCTTTCGCTCGTCGCCAATGAGGGCAAGGCGTATGCCGACAAGGTGCTTGCTGGCTATAAGAGTGCCCGCGAGCTTTCCGATGATGATGAAAAGCGCCTCAAAGCTGCCGGAGAAGCCCAAGAGAAACAGCGTGAAGCGCGCCGTAAGCGCGGGGAGGAAGTGATAACCACCAGCGCGAAAACAGAGGGGCGCAATCTCGCCAAAGCCGAAAATGCTGATATCGCGGCAATTCGTGATCAGATGTACGCCAATTTCCCTGAACAGGCGGCGGAGATCGGCATTCAAGCCGCCGAGGCGGAACTTAAAGGGATACAAGCCACACTCGCCACCGAGAAGGTTAATCGCGAAATAGTCCTCGGTGAGGAACTTAAAGCGGCGAAGAATGACGCTACCAAAATGCCGTCATATGCGAGCTTATCGCCTGAAGAACAAAAAAAGTACCTGGACCTCGGCAACTCTATTCGCACCGGAACGCAAGAAGAAGCCAAACCAAACATCCGACGCTACCTTGAATTGCAACGTTTGAACGATGACGAACTTCTATCGCTTTGGGATACGGATCTCGACCAGGTCATTCAGGAAATGGGCGGTGTTGAAAACAAGTGGTTTGGCAACCTTCAATCACGCGTCGACGCATATTACAAGGGCGAGCGAACTGCTGCTATGACTGCGCGCGCCGAAAAGGCTGATTCATATAGGGGCTTGGTGAATGACCTTGACGCGATTGAACGGGCTGCACGACAGAGCCTACGCAACACTGGTCGCGGACATCTTTTGGAGGGTTCGTATAAACAGCAATATGATAAGTACATCGATGATGTTCTTCAATATGCCGACAGCCGCTACGACTTCGAAATGCGCAAGGCGGGCGTCGGAAAGACGGAAGAGTTGGACCCGACGATTCGCCGTCAAATTCAGGCGGATGCAATGCTGTCTGTCAAGTCTCCCGGCTTATGGAGCGAGACCGTTACGCAAGCCGAGATATGGGCGCAGGGCAGGAGCCAGGAGACTGCCGAATGGGCCGCTGTGATTGGTTCATATCCTCCCGAGGTGCGAGACAATTACACCGGCGGGAGATTCACCAAAGAAGGGAACGTCCCTATTGAAATCAATCCTCCGGAAGATACCGTTCCGGACAACGTCTCAATTACTGCGACGGCCCTTCGCGGAACCATCAGAAAAAATCTGTACAGCGGTGGATATGAGGTCATTCCTCGAAACTGTCAGGACGGCAAAAGGTATTTTTATGCAGACGGCACAGAATTCGCTGTCGAAAAATTTGATGCAGATGCAGTTCAGTCTTCCCAGGAACCAGAATTGCGGTTCGGCCGTTACGGTCAGGAATCCATGCCGGCGGAAGGTGCCGAGCCTGAAATACGGTATGGCCGATACGGTCCAGAATACTCACGCCAATAAGAGGACACCATGAGCGCCAACCAACAGAACCCATTTTTCGTCGATATGCCTTCGAGCGGCTCAAAGACTGTAAACCCTCTGGTACCAGCCACGCCTGTTGCTGGCGGCAATCCCTTTTTTATTGGAAATGAGGATACCGCTCCCGAGACGCGCCAACTAGCTCGCCTTCCTTACGGACTCACGCCGGAAAGCCTTGGTCTACCCGAGTATCAAGCGCAGTTTTTATATGACCGTCTTGACGACCGCGACAAGATTCGCACGACTGCTGCCTTTGCTGGTCCACGGGCCGCACGCCGGGAAGCAAAGACGCTTTTGTCGGAGCGCAAGATTGATGAATATCGGAAACTCGAATATCATGAAAACGATGCTGGCGCACTGGCTATGCAAATGGGCGGGCCGTACAGCCTCGAGCACATCGAGGAACTACAGAAGACTCCGGAAGGTAAAAAGCAGCTTAGGGAAATTTGGAATCGGACCCAACTCGACAACCTCACGGCAAAGCATGCGCCGGAATACCTCGGGTTCGAGGCAGGCGCAATTAGCGGTGACGCGGCTATTGCTATGGCAGATTGGCGGCGGTATGTCGAGGATACCCTCGGCGGGACGGCAACGCTGGGATTGGGACTTGGCAAAGACTTTGCGTACACCGGCGTCAACTACGCTATGACCAGCTTTACTTCGGCTGTGCGCGGCACCCTGTCGAATTTAAATTTCTCCAACGAGGAGCGTAACACCCTCATCAACTCATCCAATCATTACACCGAGCAAAACCTTCTTACCCGCAAGCAGCGGGAGAATCCCGACCGAGAAATAACGGCCGATGATGTCGCCGGCGAGTTTGAGCCGATTCCGCCAGTTTACGGTCCCATGCCGCCGACGGAGGCGCAGAAAGTGGTTGCGAAGCTGGAACAGTGGAATAATTGGTGGGATCTGGCCATGTACCGCCCCGAGGCTAAGACCGGATCATTCGCATATGACAAGATCGCGTCGCCCTTGGCGCGTGGCCTGGGGCAGGTCACTGCCGCGGCTACCATGGCAAAGATCAACGCACCGTTTGCCATCTTCTCCATGTGGGGAGCGAACAAGGAGGAGATTCGGCAACGCATCCTCGCCGATGGAGGTGACGACGAACAGGCGGAGGTGATAAGCAGTCTATTCGCGGTTGGCTCTACCGTCATTGAGTACTCCAATATTGATCGACTGTTGAAGATGACCCGCTCTTCAGCGCCCATGTGGGATTTCATGGCCAACAAGGTAGGCATGCAGGCGGTGGGTGAAAGCTTTGAAGAAGGCACGCAAAGCGTGCTCGGG
>JAJQBO010000042.1 GCA_021203245.1 Planctomycetaceae bacterium | reverse complement strand
CCATAATGCGACCGCGCCCCCGACTGCCCCGGCACAACTTCACGCCCCTCGCCCGTGTGTAGTCGCCGTCATTCCCGAAGGCGGTGGTCGGGAACGCCTGGGTGACGTTTTTGGGGTGAAATCGACGTTGAGAAACAATTGTATGAAAGGCTCAGTAGTCCGGCGCTCTCTTTGGTTACACGTGCTCCGCGATGCGGCTCATGTCGAGGGGCGGTTTGTCCTTGCGGCCTTCGCGGTAGATGGGGAGGTAGACGTCCCCGTCCCTGACCATGCAGCCGGCGGGCTGGCCGTCCCGCATCATGACGGTGCAGTTGCCGCAGGCGACACAGCATTTCGCCGAGTCGAGGCCGCCGCTGTGCAGGATGTCCCTGGCGAAGTCCGGATAGGCGAAGGACTGCCTGCCGAACCCGGCGAAGGTGAACCAGCCGTCCCGCACGCAGGCGGCGGCGAGGTTGGCCCCGAACTGGCGGCACCACGACAGCCCCGTCCCCACCACCGCCACCTCCGGCACCGCAGCCTGGACGGTCCTGGCAGCGCCAAGAAGCGACGCCACCCCCTGAAGCTGGCGTTGCGGCGGCGTGTAGTAGCCCTTGTCGAAGGGGCGGTTGACGTGGGGGTTGAAATAGGGATTGCCGCAGGTGACGTCCACCAGGCACAGGCCGCGCTCGCTGAGCAGGCGAACCAGGCGAATCGGCTCGGTAAAGTCGGGCACGTGCGGGTCGGCCTCGGACACGCCCCAGCCATAGGGATATTCCACCGCGTCCCAGACGCCCAGGCGGCTGGCCACGGCGAGGCGGCTTCCCACCGACGCCGCGATGGCTTCGACGATCTCCAGCATGAGGCGGGTGCGGTTTTCGAACGACCCGCCATAGCGGCCGGGCCGGCCGCGCGCCGCCAGCAGTTCGCCCAGGAGATAGCCGTGGCACGCCTTGACGTCCACCGCGTCGAAGCCAACGGCGGCGGCCAGGCGCGCGGCGGCGAGGTAGTCGTCGCGGAGGCGCTGGAGTTCGTCGTCCGTGACGACCCGCCCCGGCACCCGGTCGAGGACGGGATTCACTTCGGCGATGATCGGCTCGGGCGCGGGACCGGGACGGCTCTGCCTGCCGGAATGGGTGAGCTGCAGAACCGTGAACGGCCGCGGCCCGCCCGACGCGTCGGCCGCCGCCAGCGCTTCGTCCAGGAGGCGCTTGTAGGCGTCGGCGTTGCCGGCGTGGATATACAGTTGGCGCGGGTTGGCCCTGCCGTCTTGGCGGACCGCCGTCGCCTCGAACCATAGCAGCCCGGCCCCGCCGGAGGCGAAGCGCCGGTAACGGCGGAAGGTCAGGCCGCCCGGCGACCCGTCTGCCTCGCCGTCCGCGCCTTCCATCGGATGGACGGCGAGGCGGTTGGCGACGGTCTTTCCCGCCACATCGACGGGCGCGCCCAGCGGCGTCAGGTCGTCCGTGTACGGCGGCGACGGCTCGACCTCGGCGAGATCCCGGCGGAAGTCGTCGGGGCTGCGGTAGTGGAACGGCGCAAAGGTTGACATATCGGCTGTCCTTATTTCCAGCTTGGATCGGGAATGCCCGCCACCAGCGAATCGATCGCAACGGCCTGGCCGCTCGCCATACTCCTGTTGGCGGCGATGCCGATCAGGATGGAGTAGGATCCGTCGCCGATGCCGGCGGCGCGGCGGAGCGGGTCGTGGCCGGTCCGGGGCGAGAAAAGGTCGGCAAGCATGACGTCGTCGCCGCCGCCGTGGCTGCCTTCGCCTGTCCGCACCGCGATATCGCGCGGCTCGGCGAAGGCGGGGTAGTGGCGGATATAGGTCCCGCCCGCGACCGTGCCGCCCTGCACGCGGCCGTCGCCGGCGATATAGGTCGATTCGACCGTGCCGTGTTCGAGTCTGCCGCCGGTACCGTTGAAGGCGATGCGGTAGCCTTCCCACGGCAGGAAGGCGTTGAGGGTATAACTGAGCATCGCACCCGAGCCATAGCGGACCATGACGTTCATGGTATCCTCGATATCCATGTCGGGTGAGAAGACGCAGCGGTCGCGGTAATAGCCGTCGTAGCGCTCGTTATCGAGGTAATACGCCTTCAGGGCGGGGATGGACGCCATGTCGAGGCGGAAAGGGCACTTCGCCGCGCAGGGGCAGCCGTGGCAGCGCTCGCCGCGGCCGTGCAGGCCGAGCGACTCCGCGACGCCGCTGTCGGCTCCGTAGAAACAGCGCCTGCCCATGGCCTCGACCGCCACCGGGCTTTCCCCGAGCCACCAGTTGACGAGGTCGAAATGGTGGGTCGCCTTGTGCACCATCAGCCCGCCCGAATTGGCCTTGCGGCGGTGCCAGCGGCGGAAATAATCCGCACCGTGGGCGGTGTTCAGGGCCCATTCGAAATCGACCGAGAGGACGCGGCCGATGATGCCCGACGCCAGCAGTTCCTTGACCTGCGAACGCGGCGGCGAGTAGCGGTAGTTGAAGGTGACGCGGGTTGTCCGGCCGGTGCGGGCGGCGGCGTCGATGATGCGGCGGCAGCGGGCAGGGTCGATGGTCATGGGTTTTTCGGTGACGACGTCGCAGCCCATCTCCATCGCCTTGACGATATAGTCGTCGTGGGTCGCGTCGGGCCCGCTGGTGACGATGACCGTGTCGGGCTGGTGCAGGGCGAGCATCTGGACAAAATCCTCTGCCGGGTAGAGGGCGACCTCGGGGTACTGATACGTGTCGTGCAGATAGCGCTGCCGCAGTTCGAGCCGGCCCGGATTGCTGTCGCACATGGCGACGAGGCGGTTTCCGTCCCGGAACGGTCCGGCTAGGGCGTCGGCGTAGAGGAGCGAGCGGTGGCCTATGCCGACCTGGACATAGGTGATGGTCTTCTGCGTGGGCATGGGTGGGTCCTTTTGGGTGGCAACGCCGTCTTGGCGGCTATCCGAATTAGCGCGACAACCGGCGCAGGATGCGGGCAAAGCCTCGCTCCACTTCCGCCGTCGCCTCGTCGGCGTTCAGCTTGCCGTAGCTCACCTGTTCGAGCACATCGTTCAGGACCTTGATCATGCGCGGGTCCTCGAAATACGGACTCGGCGTATGGACGTCGGTATCGGCTATCTGATCGAGCGCTTCGAGATTGACGGGAGAGATCAGGTTGTGCTCCTTCAAGGCCGCGAACGAGGGCCGCGACAACAGGACGCCCCGCGTCATCCCCAGCGTCACCGCGCTTTCGGGCGAGGTGAGGAGATAGCCGAGCAGGCGCGCGGCCGCAGCCGGGTTCCTGCTGTTGGGGCTGATGGAAAACACCTGCGACGGCCTGCCGATGCGGCCCGAATTCTTCGCGCCCTCCTGGGTCGGGAACGCGCCCAGGACAAATTCGAAGTCCTTTTCCGGCGTCGACAGCATCAGGGTGATGTTCGAGTCCCAGCAATACGCGCCAGCCCATTTGCCGGTGATATAATCGTTCTGCTCGTAGGTCTGTGTCTCGACATCGCCGGTGTGGGAGGCGCGATGGGAGAGGGAGGTCATTGCGCCGCTCTCGACCAGGCGGCGGTAGAAGTCGATGCAGTCGCGGAGTTCGGCAGTTTCAAGACCGATCTCGCCGCTTGCCGGGTCGATGATCATTTTGCCGGTCTTCTGGAAAATATACGAGGCAAGCAGATTGCCGATGGACGTCAGTTCGACGTCGAGCGGGAAGTAATCGGGCCCGAGCTTTTCCTTGAATACCGGCCCGGCCGCGAGGAGGTCGTCCCATGTCTTCGGGAGCGGCAGGCCGGCGCGGTCCCAGGTCGTCTTGTTCCAGAGAAAATAGCGGGTGGTGAAGGAGGCGGGGATGGCGTTCAACTTGCCGCCGATGATGCAGCTCTCCAGCCACTTTTCATCAAACTGGTCCAAGTGCAACTCATCGGCGTAGGTGCGCAGGTCGACGAGGCCGTCGCCGTTCTTGGAAAACAACGCCAGCCAGGCCCAGTTCAACTGGAGCAGATCGGCCTCCGAGCCGCTGCCGATTTGCGTGGTCATGCGTTCGAGATAGCCGTTCCAGCCCATGTACTCGGCCTTGACGCGGATATCGGGGTTGGCGGCTTCGAACTGCCTCACCGACGTCAGGGTGGCTTCGTGGCGCTCGCCGCCGCCCCACCAGGAAAAGCGTATTTCCGTCTCGCCCGCATGGACATTGGCAATACTCATCAAACAACAGAAAAATACCGCGTAAACATATCGCATCATGGCGACTCCTATTTTTCGACGACAACCGCGTTCTGCTGCGCCTGGACCGCCAGTTCGGACGTCTTGAAAACGTGCGCCTGGGTCATGGCGTTTTCGCTGCGGTTGAGGCAGTCGAGGATCAGTTCCCCGAAGAAGGGAAACCCGACTTTGCCGTAGAGGCTGTGGCGCTCGTTGTCGTGCTGGGTAACAAGGAACAGGTTGTCCTGTTCGCGGGTGCCGCCGAGATCGGTGTATTTCCGCAGCTCTATATAACCGTCGGTGCCGAGGATGATGGTGCGGCCGTCGCCCCATGTTTCCAGTGCGTCCGGCGTCAGCCAGTCGACGCGGAAATAGCCGACCGCGCCGTTGTCGGCGAGGAGATTCATATCGCCGAAATCGTAGAAGCCGCGCGCGGCGTATTCCTTGTACCGGTACGTCCCAACCCGGCTCGACGTCACCTGCGCGTCTTGTGCCCCGGTGAAATAAAGGAACTGCTCGATCTGGTGCGAGCCGATATCGCAGAGGATGCCGCCCGATTCCTCGAGGTTGAAGAACCAGTCTGGCCGGGTCGGCGCATTGATGCGGTGCGGGCCAAGGCCAAGCACCTGAACCACCCTGCCGATGCGGCCGGCCTTGACCAGCTCGCCGGCCCGGACGGCGCACTCGACGTGGAGGCGTTCGCTGAAATAACCCATGTACTTCCTGCCGGTTTCGGCAACGACCCGCCGGGCCGCGTCGATTTGCGCCAAGGTGGTGAACAGGGGTTTGTCGGCGAAATAGTCCTTGCCCGCCCGCATTACCCGGAGGCCGATGTCGCCCCGTTGGTTGTCGATGGCGGCGCACGACACCATCTTCACCTCCGGGTCGGCGAGGATGACGTCCAGGCTGTCCACCGGCGTGACGCCGGGATACTTTTCGACATACTCGGCCACCGCCTTCGGATTCGGGTCGTAGACATAGCGGAGCGTCGCGCCCGCTTCGACCAGGCCGTTCGTCATGCCGTAGATGTGGTTGTGGTCGAGGTGGGCGGCGGCGAACACGAATTCGCCCGGCTTCACCACCTGCCGCGTCGGGCCCGCCGCCTCCGGCGCGTAGTTGAACCCGTCGCTGCGCTGGTTGACTTCAGGAACCATGTTTTTCCTCCCACCGGCGGCGTGTGCCGCCGGCGTCGAATCAATGAATATATGGCGAGGGGTTATCTGCCCAGACGCTTGGCGATGCGGTTGCCTTCGCGCAGCAGGGTGTCGGCTCCGTCTTCGGGGGTTATTTTGCCATAGCCGACTTCCTCGAAGACCTCGTGCATAAGATTCTTGGTGCGGGCGTGTTCGAAATAGGGGTTCGGGGTATGGCACTTGGTGGCGCGCACCTGGTCCATCGCCTGCTGATTGATAGGCTTGATCAGCCCTTCCTTCAACAGGGTGGCATAGCCAGTCTTGGTGAGGAACGCGCCGCGAGTCGATTTGAGGATCTTCGCGCCCTCTTCGCTCGCGAGGAGGAAGTCGATAAGCTTGCCCGCCATGACCGGGTTTTGGGTGTTCTTGCTGATGGCGAACATCATGGCCGGTCTGCCGACCCGGCCGGACGACTTCGCGCCGTCCATGGTCGGGAAGGGGCCGATGGCGAAATTGTCGGAGTCGACGGTGCCGAGGCGGTTGGCGAGGGCGGCATCGAAGGTGCAGGAACCGGCCCACTCGCCGTCCATGAATTCCTTGAATTCCTGGCTCTGGCGCTCGTTGTCGCCGCCGATGGAGGCGCGGTCCTGCGGCGTCATCAGGGTGCCGCTGTCGAGGAGGCGCTTGTAGTAGGCGAGCCATTCGGTCAGTTCTTCGAGCGACAACGCCACCTCCGCCTTTTCCGGGTCGAGGAACTGTTTGCCCGTCTTCTGGAAGATATAGGCGTGGGTGAGGTAGACGCGTTCGTCGCGGTTCAGGTCGAGGGGGTAATATTTGGGGCCGAGCTTTTCCTTGAACACTTTACCCGCCGCGACCAAGTCATCCCATGTCTCGGGGAAGGGGATGCCGGCCTTCTGCCAGGTGTCCTTGTTGTAGACGACGACCAGGGCCGAGAAGGAGACGGGGAAGGCGTTCAATTTGCCCTTGACCGTTCCGGAGTCGAGCCACTGCTGCTCGTACTCGTCCAGGTTCATGCTGTCCTTGAGACTGTAGGCGTCGTAGAAGCCGTCGCCGTCCTTCGAGAACATGGCGAGCCAGGCCCAGTCGACCTGCATGACATCGGCTTCGGACTGCGCGCCGATTTGCGTGGTCAATCGTTCGAGATAGCCGTCCCAGCCCATGTACTCGGCCTTGACTGTCGCGCCTGGCGTGGCTGCCTCGAAGGCGCGGATGGCGGCTAGAGTGGCTTCGTGCCGTTCGGCGCCGCCCCACCAGGAAAAACGCAACACCGTGTCTTCGGCGTGGACGGCGGCGGTGCACAGGCTCAACAGGACCGCAAGCAGGATGGTACGCATAACTCGCTCCTCGATTATTCCAGGGTAAGGTTGTCGCCGCTGTCCTTGTCGAAGACGTGGCAGCGGTCCATGATGAAGAAGAATTCGCAGATTTCGCCCCGGGTCATCTTTGCCGTGGCGGCCAGTCCCTCGAGGCGGATGCGGGACGTGAACTCGACGCCGCCGACATCGAAGTAGATATACAGTTCGCTGCCCATGTGCTCGATAAGCTTGATCTTCCCCGGGACAAACGCGCCGTGGGCCGAATTGTCGCCATGGGTCTCACGGACGCCGAAGTCCTCCGGGCGGATGCCGAAGAGGACGTGGCGGTCGACATAGCCTTTTAATTTGGCCGCCATACGTTCGGGCAGCGGAACGGTCGCGCCGCCGAACGACAGCGCCAGGCCGGACCCCGCCTGCACCACCTGGGCGGAACGGATGTTCATCTCGGGCGAGCCGATAAAGCCGGCGACAAAGGTGTTGGCCGGGCGGTCGTAGAGAACCGGCGGCCGGTCGACCTGCATGATGCGGCCGTCCTTCATGACGCAGATGCGTTCGCCCATGGTCATGGCTTCGGTCTGGTCGTGGGTGACGTAGACGACGGTGCTGGGCGCGCCGCTTTCGCGGAGGTTTTCGTGCAGTTCGGTGATGCGGACGCGCATCGAGGCGCGCAGCTTGGCGTCGAGGTTGGACAGCGGCTCGTCGAAGAGGAACACCTCGGGCCGCTTCACCAGGGCGCGGCCGAGGGCGACGCGCTGGGCCTGGCCGCCGGAGAGCTGGCGCGGCAGGCGGTCGAGGAGCGGCTCGATTTCCAGCAGCTTGGCGGCGTTGTTGACCCGTTCGGAGATGTCGTTCTTCGGCAGCTTCGACAGCTTGAGGCCGAAGGCGAGGTTGTCGAAGATCTTCATGTGCGGGTAGAGGGCGTAATTCTGGAAGACCATGGCGATGCCGCGCTGTTTCGGCGACATGTTGTTGACCACCTTGTCGCCGATGATCAATTGCCCGCCGGTGATGGTCTCCAGCCCGGCAATCATCCTGAGCAGCGTCGACTTGCCGCAGCCGGACGGCCCGACCAGGACCATGAATTCGCCGTCGTTGATCTCCAGATCGATGCCGTGCACCGCCTTGTACCCGTTGGGATAGGTTTTCTCGATTTTTCTGATGCCGACCTGTGCCATGGATGTTCCTCCGCTGTGCGGGTTACGAATGCGATTTATCCCTTGATGCCGCTGGTGGCCACGCCCTGGACGAAATGCTTCTGGGCGAGGAAAAACACGATGATGGAAGGAAGGAGCGCCACGACCGAGATGGCGATCACCGCCGCCCACTCCACCTCCTCGTTCGCGCCGATGGACATCCTGAGCGCCAGCGAGACCGGATAATTTTCCACGCTCGCCAGGTAAATGAGCGGCCCCATAAAGTCGTTCATGGTCCAGATGAACTGGAAGACGACGCAGGAGATGATGGCCGGCTTAAGGAGCGGCATGACGATATGCCACAACAGTTGCAGCGGCGTGCAGCCGTCGATGATGGCCGCTTCCTCCATGTCCTGGGGTATGCCCCGCAGGAACTGCACCAAGAGGAACACGAAGAATGCGTCGTAGGCAAAGGCCGACGGGATGACGAGCGGGAGATAGGTGTCAATCCACCCCATCCATTTGAACATCAGGTATTGCGGCACCCGGAGAACGATCTGCGGCACCATCATCGAGACGATAAGGACGGCGAACAACCATTTCTTGCCGCGAAAATCAAAGCGGGCGAAGCCGTAGGCGACCAGGACGCAGGAGATGACGGTGACGATGATTTTCGGGATGATAATTTTCGCCGAGTTGAGGAAATAGGTGGCGAAGGTGTATTCGGTCGAAGTTACCCACCCCTTGATGTAGGAAGAGAAGTCAAGATGGCTGGGGATAAAGCCGATTTCGGTGTAGATCTCCGCGTTTGTCTTGAACGACGCCCCGACCAGCCACAACAGCGGGTAGAGCATGAACAATCCCACCGCGATCAGGAGAATATAGCGA
>JAJQBO010000162.1 GCA_021203245.1 Planctomycetaceae bacterium | reverse complement strand
GTGCTGGCGGTGTTGTGCCTGGCCGGGGGGCGGGCGGCGGCGGTGTGCGGCACCGCCGCGCCGGAACCGTGGGTGCGCGGGCGGGACGCCTGCCTCTACGGCGGCCTGTTCGTCCTGGGCGTGTTCGACCTCGTCGACCACCGCATCGCCCTCGCCGCCGCGGTGGCGGTGGTGCTGTGGAAGGGGAAGAACCTGGCGCAGCAGGTGGATTACGCGCTCCTCCTGACGTTTGTCGGCTTTTTCGTCTTTGTCGGCAACGCCTCCCACATCCCGGCGGTGGAGGCGGCCTTGCGGCGGCTGGTGGAGCCGGGGCCGTTCGCGGCGGCGGTGGCGGCGAGCCAGGTGATTTCGAACGTCCCGGCGGCGGTGATGTTCTCCGGCTTTACCCCCGACGGCTACGCGCTGCTGGCCGGGGTGAGCGCGGGCGGGTGCGGCACGCTCATCGCGTCGATGGCAAGCCTCATCTCCTACAAATTCTACGGCCGCACGGCGACGGGCGGGCGCACGGGGCGCTACCTCCTGGCGCTTACCCTGGTGAACATCCTGTTTCTCGCGGTGATGATCGCCGCGCACGAGGCATGGGGGACGCCGTAACGCGCGGGCGATAAAAAACCCCGCCGTGCGGCGGGGTCGTTCGTCATTGCATCGAGGCCAGGAGCGTCTCCATAAGGGTGCCGCTCCCCACGCGCGTGTCGCCCAGCGTGCGGGCGACGTCGGCGGCCTGGCCCATGTTTTCCAGTTCGGCCCGCCGTCGTTCCATCTCGGCCATCTCCTCCCTGAGCCGTGCGACCTCGTCGTCCGACCGCACCGCCTTCGGCGGCACGTTGTCGATATAAGCGAGCTGGTCGATGGCTTCGTCGGGGTTTATTTTCAGCGCCGCCGACGGGAAGCGCCCGGCGATATCGCCGGCCATGGCGAGGAAATGCGTCATGCCGGACAGGCCGGCCTGTTTCTGCGCCTGGGCCAGCATCGAGGTATAGTCGATCTTGATGCCCTCCCCGGCTATCTCCGCCGGCGGCGGCGGAATCATGGCGAATTCTTCCGTCATGATGGTAAACACCCGCTCGAGGATCGGGTCGAACAGTTCGGCCTGGAACCGCTCCAGCACCGGCCCGAGGACCGCCGCCTTTTCCTCCACCAGTTGCATCACCTCGGTCGCGGTCATCGAGCCGCGGCGCGTCTGCACCATCAGGAACAGCGGGTTGTAGAAGGTGGAGCGGATCCGTTCCTCCACGTCCTGAATTTTCAGCCTGATGTTGGCGAAATCGAATTGCGGCCGCATGAGCGGGCGGAACAGGTGCTGCGCCTCCTGCGGGTTGGCGCCGACGATGGCGCCGGGCCGGATTTCGCCCCGGGCGAGGCGGTCCTTCATCGAGTCCGACACCAGCCAGGCGGGGTCGGCAATCCAGTTGACCGAGTTGACGTAGGCCCGCTCCTGGGTCTGCAACTGGCGGATGTCGGCGAGGGCCATCTGCCCCGGGCTGTAGCCGTAGACGTCGTCCCCGATCGCGCCCCAGCGGACGGCGACGAACGGCTTCGAGCGGTAGCCGCGCCGCGCCAGGATGTCGTCGTCGCTCCCCTCTTCCATAAAATACACCGATTCGTATTGCCATTCGCGGCTGTGGGCGTTGTCCAGAAAGCCCCACGGCTGGATGGCCTGGACGAGAAAGAACGACTGATCCATCCGCTTGTCGTCCAGGGCGCGGCGGGCCGGCTCGGGCAACTTGTCCCTGCCGAACGCTTCTGCCATCTGCGGCGCGGTCATGGTCAGGCGGCGGTAGAGGGTGTTGATCCGCAGATCCGCGCCGTTGGCGAGTCGGTACTCGCCGCAGGTGAGGGTGCGGAAGCGGACCACGCCGCCGCCGGGATCGCGTTCCATCAGGCTGACGCCCTGGCCATAGGCGAGGGCTTCGTAATACAGGTCCTGCACGGCGGCGTAGAAGTTCGACTGGGCCAGGACCTGGCGCTGGCTGTTCTGCACCAGGTGAATCCACGCCCGCACCTGAGTCAGTTCCATCATCTCCTCGTCGGGGTGGCTGAGTTCGAACCACGGCCGCGACGGGCTCGTCAACCCGCCGTGCAGCCCCGAAGCCGCCGTGTGGATGGCGTTATAGGTTATCGAGTTGTGGACGTTCTGGCCGCGCCGCACCTCCTGGCGGTCGCGGTGCGAATGTAAAAACCGCCCGCTCCACGGGAGGACGTATTCGTTCACCTCCCGCCAGAGCGGCTTCCAGTTGTCGGCCTGGCGGTCGAGTTCGCCCCAGCGGCGGCGATAGGCTTCGGCCCGCACCGTGTCGGCATAGCCGGAGGCGGGCCCGTCTGGTTGATAGTGCATCGGTCAGCCCCCCAGCAGCGTTTTTTTCGACGTATCGGCGACGCCGGCCGCGCCCAGACCCGAGGTGAACACCTCCTGCGCCTGGCGCTTCCGCCAAGCCGCCTGCTGGCGCTCGCGGTTGCGTTCCGCCTCCATAAGCGCGCTGTCGCGCGCCGTCGTGTCCCCGTCGCCGGTCGCGTCCGTCGTCGGCATAACCGGCACCTCGGGTTGACCCGGCTGCATGGTCGAGTGCACGTCGGACGCCATGTTCAGTGACGGCTACTTGCCGAGGCCGGACAAACCCAGCCCCAACAGCGAACCGCCCAATACCGCTCCTGCCATACCCATGGCTAGTTCCTTTCCATCCATTCATAGAGGTTGCTGTGCCTGGCCGCATTCACCACCGCCGACCCCGCCGTGCGGGGGTAGACCGGCATGGCGAAGGTGAGCGCCAGGGCGTCGGCGAGATCGGGCGAGGCGTGGCCGCGCCGGCGCATCGCGTCCTTGCCTTCGAGCTGTATCTTGCCGTTGTAGGTGTACGAGTATTCGGGCGTGATGAGGTCGTCGCGGAGTTCGCGGTTCGGCTCGAGGACGGCGTCCTTTTCGATCCACTCCCGCATCGCCCACCATATCTCCGCCCGCTTGTTGAGAAAGCGCTCGGGCTCGAGGGGCTTTCCCGCGAACGCCACGCCGAGCGCGTTGAAGCCGAGGCGCTTGATCTGGTCCAGGACGCCGGCGCCGACGCCCGTCTGGTCGACGAAAATGGCGTCGGGCCGCAGTTCTTCGGCCCGGCGCGCCACCATCTCCGCCAGCCTCGACGTGTCCGCCCCCCGCACCGAAAACAACACGTTCGCCACCCGGCCCTGCCGGAACACCACGGCCGAGCGGTCGGGCCCGAGCCAGGCGGGGTCGACGCCGAATATCCGGGCGGCGCCCACGGGCGGAAACGGCGGCGCGGTCCGTTCCATCGCCCGGTCCACCATCTCGAGCGAGATCAGATTATGGAACCCCTGGGTGAGGAACTCGCCCAGCACCCGCACCCGGTAGACGTCCGAGTCCTCGCCGTATTCCTGCGCGATCTCCGCCGCATAGTCCGGCGCGACCAGGGGCGAATCGAGGCAGGAAAACACGAGCCGCGCCCAGGTGTTGCGCGCGCCGTGGAAGGCGTTGTGGAAATAGCCCGAAAGGCGGGTGGGGTTGCCGGTCAGGGCCACCCGCGCCGACGGGGTGGACAAGGCGCCCCGGGCCACCTCGAAGATGACGTCGTTCACGCCCGCCGCCTCGTCGATGACGAAGAGTATTTCCGGCGCGTGAAAACCCTGCAGCGCGTCCGGATTTTCCGGCCTGGCGGTGCGGGCGACGATCATCCCGCCGGAATTCTTCAGGGTTATCCGGTCCGACGTCACCAGGAACCAGGCGCGGCACGCGTCGTCCAGGCGGGTGATGAGCCGGCGCAACTCGCGCCACAGAACGTCCTGAAGCTGGTGGGCGGTCGGGGCGGTGCACGGCACCAGCGCGTCCCTGCGGGTGGACAGGAACCACAAGGCCGCGACGGCGAGGGCGGTGGATTTTCCGGTGCCGTGGCCCGACCGCACCGCCACCCGCGCGCCCGGTTTGGCGAGTTCTCCGAAAAACTCGGCCTGCTGGGCGGTCGGCTCCAGCCGGAGCACGCTTCGGGCAAAGGCGGCCGGGTCGTCCACGGCCCCGGGATGATTGGTTATGATCGCTTCATGCACATGTCTCCTCCGTTTTGCCTGACAGACCCGGCGGACCGTGTCCGCCGGACGGTACATGATGTTGTTGTAGCGGCGTTCACGCACGGGGGAGGCATTTTCCGGATCAAAAATGAGGGCGTCCTCAGAAAGAGACGAAGATTTCCAATTATTCGAAGAAATCCTTACCGCCGTCCCCCAATGCGGCGGACGTTTTCCCCGCCGGGGTGACGTCTTTGGGAAAAGGAATCGTCTTGATAAAAAAAGCAACGGCGGCACGCATGACAAAAGAGGACCACCATAAAAAAACGGCGTCCCCCGAAAGGGACGCCGCACCGGTTCATGCCGGAACGCCCGTTTACGCCGCCGGCTTCACCGCAGCCGGAGCCTTCGCCGCCCGCGAATACGAGCGGTTGTACTTCCTCATCTTCAGGTTGGGGACGATGGAACGGACAAACTCCGCTTCCTTCAGGAGCAGTTCGTGTTCGGGGAAAAAGCGGGCCGTCGCCTCCGCCATCACCAGCGCGTGGTCGTAGTGCTCCTTGTCGATGGCGCGGTAGACCACCTTGAAATAGTGCTGCGATCCGGGGAAGAACTCGCGGAACGCCTCGCACCAGGCGGGGAAATCGGCCAACGGCACCAGGCCGCAGTTGAGGCCGAAGGTCATGGCCGCGTCGTCGTAGAGGCTGGAGTAGTCCTTATCCTTTACCGTGGCCATGGCGCGGCGGAAGGCGGCCAGGTCGTTGTTAAGGAACGACAGGGTCAGTTCCGCCTTGACGACGTCGTCGCCGCCGGCCACGTCGGAGCCGAGTCCCTGCCCCTTTTCGGCCGAACGGGCCACCGCCTCCAGGAGCGGGCGCGCCCCGGCAGGGTCGTACAATTCGGGGTATTCGTCCTGGTCCAGCATCTCCATCGCGAAGGCGAGGTACAGTTGCGGCGTAATGCGGAACCACTCCCAATCGGCTTCCTCGATGCTGCGCGAGCGGCGGGTATGGTCCTTCGGCCTGCTCGCGTAGGGGCCGTCCTGCAGGAGCGACGCCAGGCCGGCCCCGCGGCCGATGTCGGAGACGGCGAAGCGGCCCATGACGAAATAGCGGTTGATGATGGTGTTGTAGGAGTCGTCCCCCTTGAAATAGCCGCGGCCGAACGCTTCCTCAAGTTCCCGCCTGACGTCGTCCATGGCGGTCTTGGCGTCGCCGGACAGGGCGCCGCCGGCGGCGTCCCGCATCATGGCCATGCGGTCGTAGAGGACCACCAGGGTGCGGAGCACCGGTTCGGCGATGCGGCCGAGCTGGCGCTTCGTCATGGTGGCGTCGTAGCGGAGCAGGGTCCAGGCGCGGTCGGGCTGGCCGAGCCGGGCCAGGTACATGGCCCAGAACGAGCGGAACGTCATGGCGCGGAAGAATTCGGGCGCGTCGTCCTGGCGAATCATCCGCTGCATGATGGCTTCCATCTCGCCGAGCGACTCGAGCGCCTTTTCGCGGTTCTTGTCCTGGAAATGGAGCTGGGTGATTTCCAGCAGTGTCGAGAGGGACGCCTGCGGGTTGTCCTCGACCATGCCGAGTTCGCGGCGGCGCATCTCTTCCGACTTGTCGTATTCGCCGACCCGCTCGTAGAGGCTGCCCAGTTCCTTGATGCTACCGATCTCCGGGTCGTCCGCGACCATCTCCTCCATCACCGCCAGGGCGGCCGAGTAGACGTGTTCGTGCCAGTAGGACTGGACGGTGATCATGGTGTCGGCGTATTCGGCGTCCTCGTAGATGCGGGCCGAAAGCACGAACGGGGTGCGGGTCTCCTCGTCGGCGAAGCGAAGCAGGAGCGGCACGGCGTCGGTGGTCATGTGGGAGATGCCGTCGCCCCGGTCAAAGGCGCGGTAGGCCATTTCCACCACCTCGTTCAGGGACCCGGCGACGAACTGCATGACGGGACCGGTCTGCAGCACGACAAACCGGTAGCCGCCGCCGTCGATCGGCTCGACGTAGCCGGCGGCCGCGTGGCCGGGAAGCTGCATCACGTGGCTGAGTTTGCCCTGCCGCCTGGTCAGGACCTGGAAGAATTCGGCCAGGTCGTCGCAGTCGCCGATGAGCCTGCCGACCCAGCGCCGTTCCAGCGATTCGTAGACGGTCTGGTGGGTGTCGGACAGGCCGAAGTGGCTGCCGATCAGGTTCGGCAGTTCGGGCAGGGGCGAGTCGGAACAGTAGCGGAAGAACTGGTGGAAAATCAGGCCCAGTTCGCCCGGTTCGGACAACACCTCGGCCGTGTGGTCGAGCCATTCCTCTTCGGCGGCGCGGCGGGCCTCGTCATCGACGATGGACGAGAAGTCGGGGCTGTCCACCACGCCCGACAGGGTGGCGAGGCGGACCGGGTCGCCCTGGTCGTCCCGCTGCAGGATGTGGAACGGGAAGTTCCAGCCCGGAGGGCCGATGGTCGGGTCGAAGCGGCCGCTCGAGTCCTCGGCGATGGCCTGGTTCCACAGGTCGTCGTCGCCGACGGCGCGCTCGGCTCCGTCGTCGTAGAAGCCGATGCGCCCCCGGGTCGCGTGCCAGACCTCGGTTCGCTCCGGCACGCCAACGGGACGGCCGCCGTGGCGGCCGGGGAAATGCTCGGCCGTCATGAACGAGTAGACGAACCGCGACGGCATCGGCGTGTAGAACACGGTCGACTCGTCCCGCTCGATGCGCCAGGTGTAGCGGGGCATCGTCTCGCCCGTCTCCGGGTCCTGGTCGCTGGCCGCGCCTTCGGTCAGGTCGGCCTCAAGCCGGGCGACGGCGAAAAGGCGGCGGCCGTCCGGGAGGTCGACGCGGAACTCGTCGTAACCGGCCTCGATTTTGCCGAGGGCCTGGCGGTAGGTCTCCAGCGCCGCGGCAATGGACTCCGGCATGGGGCTGATATATGTTTCGAGATAATCCGCTTCGATCAGGCGGCGGCAGAAGGCGGAGTCGAAATAATCCTGCGGGTCGGGCTTCTGGTAGGTGCCCATGAGGACGGGCTTCAGGGCCTGGCGGAGCGGCGCGCGAATCGACTCGTCGTTCATGACCGCTTCCTCCAGCGCCTTGGCGGCGGAGAGGAAATCGTCGACCAGGCGCTGCTCGTCGGCGGGCGCGGGCAGTTCGGTCACCGGCAGGAGCCGGTTTTCCAGAAAGACGAAACGGCCGTGGGGGTCGGCGGGACTGGCGACGGCGGTGTCGGACCCAACCCCGGGGACGCTGAGGGCGAGCGGCCCGCCCGGGCCTTCGAGCACTTCCCAATCCGGGTGCAGATGCGGATTGACGCCGGCGGCGCGCATGGACGAGGCGAGGTCGGCCATCCACACCATCGGCTTGTGGAACAACAATGCCCAGCCGGCGGTGAAGGAGTATCCGTCCATCTCGGCGCGGATGCGCTTTTCATAATCGTCCTGGCCCATTTCCATGACCGAGGGGATGTCGCGGAAAAGGAATTCCATCCGCGCGTTCGACGTATCATAGCGGAAGCCGCGCGGGTTGACCTGGATTTCCGGATTGTCGAAGGCGGAGCGGAGCATGGCCCAGGCCATGCGCGTGCCGGAATAGTCGCGGTTACGGCGCATCTCCGACTGGAGGCGGCCGAACAGTTCCACCCGCAGACCGAGGAGTTTGTCCTCGAGGGCGCGGGTCGATTCCACCATCGCCACGGCGGCGTTGGCCATGGCGGGATTGGGGGTGTCGAGTCCCCGAGCTTTTTGCACAAAGGTGTCGACGACCGAATCCTCGCCTTCCGCTTCGGGACGGCTGAGGACGGTCCGGGCCGACTTTTCCGCCTCGTCGACGACCGCGGCGAGATCGGCCAACTGGTGCAATGTTTCGCGATCCTCCGACTCCGCCATCTCGGCGGGCGAGCCGGTGAGTTCCGGCACGTCGGCCAGGCGGATGCGCTTCGCCAGGACGCGGTAGCGGTCGAGCGCGTTCTCGTCGCCGACCCGCGCGGCGGCGGCGACGGCGAGGATCTCGCGGCGGATCTGCCCGCCCAGGCGGACGCGCTGGTTATCGGCGAAGGACGAGAGTTCGTTTTCAAAGTCGGCGGCGGCGTTGCCCGTAAGAACGGGCAGCAGGATGTCCCGGTCGGCGGCGGCGCGGGAGCGGGCCTCTTCGGGCGTCAGGGCGTCGCTGTCGGTTTTCAGCCGTTCGACGGCGGCGGCGGCAACGACCCGCTCCATCGCCCGGGCGAGGGACGGATCGGCCTCGGCGCTTGGCGCGGTTTCGCGCAGGAGCGCTGCCATCTCGCGCGCGCTGGACGAGTCGAGGGCGTCCCGGAACGACGCCAGGGCGCGCTCGCGTTCCAGATAGACGTCGACCTGCGCCTCGAGATCGGCTGTCGCGGACGGGAGGGGCGAAAACAGCCCGGTCGCCTCGGCCGCGCGGCTGTACAGCGCGGCAGGGGTCAGGAAGGCCGCGCCGCCCTGCAGGGTGGCGTCGGCCTCGCGGGCGGCGGAGGCGGAGGCGGAGACGTCGCCGTCGGTCCAGGCCCGTTCGGCCCAGGACAGGAGGTTTTCCGCCTTGTCGCGGTTGCGGCCAAAGCCGAACTGCTGCCAGCCCAGATAGGCGGCGAGAATCAGAAGAACCAGGCCCATGGTGCTGAGCGCCTTTTTCCGGCGCGACACTTTTTTCGGCACGGTCCGGGTATAACGGGCCGAGGCGGACGGCACCTGCGG
>JAJQBO010000112.1 GCA_021203245.1 Planctomycetaceae bacterium | reverse complement strand
CCCATCCCGATCAGCCGACGGCGGGGACGAGCGGCAGGCGATTTCTGCCCCCCGACAGCAAGCCGATGGTGTGGTATGTGCGCCACCGCGACACCGTTCGCATTGTCGAACTGGTGCTGACCGGGCTGTTTCTCCTGCTCACGCTCTACATCGTCTATCTGTGGGTTTTCGACAGCCCCGAGGTGAGTTACGAGCCGGGGCGGGAGGGCTTTGTCCGGGCCATGGCGGCGTACGCCCCGACCAGGCCCGAACCGTCGTGGCGGGTCAAGGCCACCCCGGGCCGCTGGCGGAACATCGTCGTCCACCACACCGCGACAGACAAGGGCGATCCCGTCGCCATCGACCGTTTCCACCGCGAGGTCAAGAAGTGGGAAAACGGCCTCGGCTACCATTTTCTCATCGGCAACGGCAACGGCTTGGGCGACGGCGAGGTCTATCCCGGCCGCCGCTGGCTGGAACAGTTGGACGGCGCGCATGTGCAGATGCGCGGCCATACGAACGGCAACACCTTCGCCATCGGGGTTGCGCTGGTGGGCAATTTCGACGAGACGATGGCCACGCCCCGGCAGTTGGCGTCGCTCCGGGGGCTGTTGCACTTTCTCATGATGGAATACGGCATCATGCACAGCGAGGTCGTCGGTCACGGCGACGTCTCGGCCAAGTTCACCGCCTGCCCGGGCAAGTTCCTTTTTTTGGACGAGCTCGTCAAGTCGCTGTAACGCGCCGTGGGTCCCGGGCGCGGATTTTTCCTTGTGCTATCGGACCGGAAGGGGGTACTATGCCCCTATCGGGGCTGTACCTGGCGCCACTACGAATCGCGACCGGCATGATGTTCGCGCACATATGATGCGGCAACATGGTGACCTGCCCAAAAGCCGCTCAAGGCCGCGTGGTTTTTCAAACCCTCCGCCGCCCCGAACCCGACAAAAGGACAGCCCGCGATGAGCGACGGCGATATCGAACAATACCTGCAGGAAATCGGCCAGTTCCGTCTGCTGACGGAAGAGGAGGAGATTTCGCTCGCCCGCCGCATCCTCGAAGGGGACGATAAGGCGCGCGAGGAGATGATCCAGTGCAACCTCCGCTTGGTCGTGTCCATTGCCAAAAGCTACTCCAACTGCGGCCTGGTTCTTCTGGACGTCATCGCCGAAGGCAACCTCGGCCTCCTTAAGGCGGTCGAGCGCTTCAACCCCGACAGCGGCCGGCGCTTTTCCACCTATGCCTCGTGGTGGATAAAGCAGACCATCCGCCGCGCCCTGTCGTCCAAGGTCAAGAACGTCCGCGTCCCGACTTACATGGCCGAAATGGTCAGCCGCTGGAAGCGCGTCTCGAACGAGCTGGCGCAGGAGTTCCACCGCGCCGCCACGCCGGAGGAGATCGCGGACGAGATGAGCCTGAACGAAGAGCGGGCCGGGGCGGTGCAGAAGGCTATCGGCGCGTCGCATTCGTCGTCGTTTACCAGCCTGAACCGGGGCAGGGACGACGAGGAGGATTTGGACGAACTCCTCGCCCAGGCGGGCAAGCGCTACGACGCCAAGGGCTACCAGATGGCCCACAACGAGGAGACGAAGCTGGAAATCCTCATGTCCTGCCTGGAGCCGCGCGAGGAGGTGGTCATCCGCATGCGCTACGGCATCGGGCGGGAGGAAGCGCTCACCCTCGACGCCATCGGCTTTACCTTCACCCCCCCCATCACCAGGGAACGGGTGCGGCAGATCGAGACCCAGGCGCTCAAGACCATGTTGCGGATTCTCGACGAAGAGGAACGCAAGGCGTAAACGACGAAGAGCGGCACGATCAGGGAAGAGACGTTCATGGGCACAAACACCGAAATGCTGGTTAAAAGCATCGTCGACCTGCCGACCCTGCCGCAGGTCATTACCACGCTCATGACCATGCTGGACGACCCGGACTCGTCTGTCCGCGACATCAACAACATCATGGGCAAGGACCAGACCCTGGTCGCCAAGATGCTGAAGCTGGTCAACTCGGCGTTTTACGCCATCCCGAAGCGGGTGACTTCGGTCTCCCAGGCCATTTCCATCCTCGGCTTCAAAACCGTCAAGTCCATCGTGCTGTCGGCCAGCATCATCGGCATGCACGACGGCGACGACGAGGACTTCAACTACCAGGAGTTCTGGGCCAATTCCCTTGGCGTTGGCACTATCAGCCGCTACATCATCCTGAGCCTGTCCGACGATCCGCTTTCCGGCTGCGGGTCGCTCCACCCCGACAGCGGTTTCGTCACCGGCCTCATCGGCGGCATCGGCAAGGTGGTGCTGGAGCAGTACTGCCACGACGATTTTTCGCAGATTCTCCAGAAGGCGAAGGCGGAAAAACTCTCCTTCCACGAGGCGGAGAAATCCGTCATCGACACCAGCTATGCGTCGATAGGCTACCGGCTGGTCAAGCGCTGGAACCTCTCCGAGGAGATCCAGGACCCGATTAAGTACCAGGACAAGATCGACGAATGCCCGGCCGAACACAAGACCATGGCTGCGGTGATGTCTCTGGCGAAATATCTCTGCCGCCTCAAGCATTACGGCCAGGCGGGCGATTTCGACGATCCGCCGAAGCCCCCCAAGGCGGCGGCGCTGGCGCTGGCGCTCAGCAAGGAGACGCTCCCCATGCTGACGGGCGGCCTGGCCGAAGAGTTCACCAAGGCCGAGGCGTTCCTCTCCATGATCCGGAGTTAACCTGGGCCTCACCGTCTTTTCACCCCACACGTCACCCCGGCGTGCAGACATCCACCAGCGCGCAAATGGGCGGTTCGGCCGGGGTCCACGGGGAAAAGCCCCGAAGGCACCACCGTCGCAAAAACGTGGTTTCTCCCCCGATTGTCCACCCACACCCCCAAAACAGTGCAATAATGAATCCAGTCTGACAATTATGGGAAAAAGTTGACGCCCTCCGCGTGAATTGCTATACTCTAACAGATTTGCGGTGGCTCACGCCAATTGACCCGCCTGTCAAATCGACGCAATCGCGCCATACGTGCCAGACCAGAACGCAATCGCCTCTGTCCCGTCATGCCGGCCCGCCGCCGGGCGTGAGCGGTGAAAACAAGACTGCGCGCGGGAGGTGCGGCTCCGGGGTTTGCGCGGTCGCGTATCATGATGAAACACAACGGAAATTTACTCGCAGCCCGTATGGAGTACATCCGGGCTGATGCCCACCAATAGGAGATACGAGCATGGCAGCAACAATTACCCACAAGGCATTGCAGGAATGGATCAAGGAAATGGCCGCTATGTGCCAGCCCGACGATATTTACGTCTGCGACGGGTCCCAGGCCGAATACGACGGTCTTATGAAAACCATGGTGGATTCCGGCATGGCCACTCCGCTGAACCCCCAGAAGCGTCCCGGCTGCTACCTCTTCAGGAGCCACCCATCCGACGTCGCCCGCGTCGAAAACCGCACCTTCATCGCTTCGAAGAAGGAAGAGGACGCCGGCCCCACCAACAACTGGGTCGACCCGGTCGAACTCAAGGCCGAGATGACCAAGCGCTACACCGGCTCCATGAAGGGCCGGACCATGTACGTCATCCCCTTCTCGATGGGTCCCATCGGCTCGCCCATTTCCAAGATCGGCGTCGAACTCACCGACAGCCCCTACGTCGTCGCCAACATGCGCATCATGACCCGCATCGGCGAGGACGTCCTCAAGGTTCTCGGGACCGACGGCGAATTCGTCAAGTGCCTGCACTCGGTCGGCAAGCCGCTTGAAAAGGGCGAAAAGGACTCCACCTGGCCCTGCGCGCCGTCCATCGACGACAAATACATCAGCCATTTCCCGGAAGAACGCACCATCTGGTCCTACGGTTCCGGGTACGGCGGCAACGCCCTCTTGGGCAAGAAGTGCTTTGCGCTGCGTATCGCCTCGGTCCAGGCCCGCGACGAAGGCTGGCTGGCCGAGCACATGCTCATCCTGAAGATCACGAACCCGCAGGGCAAGTCGCACTACGTTTGCGGCGCGTTCCCGAGCGCCTGCGGCAAGACCAACCTCGCCATGCTCATCCCCACCATTCCCGGCTGGAAGGTCGAGACCATCGGCGACGACATCTCCTGGATGAAGTTCGGCAAGGACGGCCGCCTCTACGCCATCAACCCCGAAGCCGGCTTCTTCGGCGTCGCGCTCGGCACGTCGATGCAGTCCAACAAGAACGCCATGCTGTCAGTCCAGAAGAACACCATTTTCACCAACGTCGCCCTGACGGACGACGGCGACATCTGGTGGGAAGGTATCGGCACGGAAGCGCCGAAGCACCTCATTGACTGGCAGGGGAACGACTGGACGCCCGAGTCCAAGACCCCCGCCGCCCACGCGAACGCCCGTTTCACCGCGCCCGCCTGCCAGTGCCCGGCTATCGCCCCCGAATGGGAAGACCCGGCCGGCGTGCCCATTTCCGCCATCCTCGTCGGCGGCCGCCGCGCCAGCACGATTCCGCTCGTGAACGAGTCGTTCGACTGGGGCCACGGTATTTTCCTCGGCTCCATAATGGGCTCGGAAATCACCGCCGCCGCCATCTCCGACTCGGTCGGCAAGGTGCGCCGCGACCCGTTCGCGATGCTGCCGTTCATCGGCTACCACGTCGGCGACTATATGCAGCACTGGCTCGACATTGGCGAAAAAACCGACAAGTCGAAGCTGCCCCGCATCTTCTACGTCAACTGGTTCCGCAAGTCGAAGGAAGGCAAGTTCCTTTGGCCCGGTTTCGGCGACAACAGCCGCGTCTTGAAGTGGGTTGTCGAACGCATCGCGGGCGAAGCCGACGCGGTCAACACCCCCATCGGCAACATGCCCACCCCGGAAGCCATCGACATCAGCGGCCTCGACATGACCCAGGACGACATGAAGGAACTCCTGGCCATCGACGTCGACGGCTGGAAGAAGGAAGTCGAGTCCATTCGCGAGAACTACAAGACCTACGGCGCCAAATTGCCGGCGGAATTGAAGCGTCAGCTTGAGGAGCTCGAGAAACGGTTGGGATAACGACGGAGGACTAGTCGTTTTTTGAAACAAGTGTACCGCAACGCATCAATGCCGAGGCGTTGTGGTATTTTCATTCAGGAGGAGACCCCTCCATGGCGCAAAAAGTGATGTTTACGGAAACGGTGCTGCGTGACGCGAACCAGTCGCTTATCGCGACGCGTCTGCCGTACGAACAATTTGAGGCCGTGCTCGCCGATCTCGACGACTGCGGGTATTACTCCCTCGAGGTGTGGGGCGGCGCGACGTTCGACTCGTGCCTCCGCTACCTGGACGAAGACCCGTGGGAACGGCTGCGCAACATCAAGAAGATCTGCAAAAAGACCAAGCTGCAGATGCTGCTTCGCGGCCAGAACCTGCTTGGCTACAAACACTACCCCGACGACGTCGTCCGCACCTTTGTCCAGCGCTCGGTCGAAAACGGCATCGACGTTATCCGCATTTTCGACGCCCTCAACGACCTCCGCAACCTCGAGGTCTCGGTCAACGAGACGATCAAGCGGGGAGCCGTCGCCCAGGTTGCCATTTCCTACACGACCAGCCCTGTCCACTCCGTCGATTCCTACATCAAGCAGTGCAAGGAAATCGAGAACATGGGCGCGACGGCGCTGTGCATCAAGGACATGGCCGGCGTGCTAAGCCCCGCCGAAGCGTATGAACTGGTGAAGGGCATCAAGGGAAACAGCAAGCTCCAGCTCCACGTCCACACCCACATGACGACCGGCCTCGGCTTCATGACCTACCTGAAGTCGGTCGAGGCAGGCGCGGATGTCATCGACACCGCCATTTCCTGCTTCTCCGGCGGCACCTCGCAGCCGTCCACCGAGACGATGCTCTACGCCCTGGATCAACTCGGTTACACCCACGACCTCGACATGGCCAAGCTGAAAAAGGTGAACGACTTCTTCAAGCCGGTCCGCGACAAGGTCCTGGTCGACGGCACCCTGAACCCCCTGATGATGGCGACGGACGCCGACGCCCTCAACTACAAGATTCCGGGCGGCATGCTGTCGAACCTGGTCTCGCAGTTGAAGTCGGCGAACAAGCTGGACCAGTTGAACGCCGTGCTGGAAGAGACGCCCCGCGTCCGCAAGGAAATGGGCTATCCGCCTCTCGTCACGCCGCTCAGCCAGATGGTCGGCGTGCAGGCCGCCACGAACGTCCTGGTGGGCGAGCGCTACAAAAACATCTCGAAAGAGATCGTCGCCTACATCAAGGGCGAATACGGTCATCCCCCGGGAGAGATCGATCCCGAACTGATCAAGCGCGTCCTCGGCGACGACAAGCCCTACACCGGCCGCTATGCCGAGACGCTCGCGCCCGGCATGGAGCAGGGCAAGAAGGACGCCGGGCCGCTGGCCAGGAACGTCGACGACGTGCTGTCCTACATCGTCTTCCCGCAGATCGCGGAAAAGTTCTTTGAAAGCCGGCAGAAAAAGGAAGAGAACAAGGTCACGTACACGATTGAAAAGGTGGGCTAATTATGGATGCCACACAATCATTCGGTTTCGGCAGCGCGCTGGGCATTTCCGTTCTCGGCTTTTGCATCGTTTTCTTCGTGCTTGTCGTGCTGATGGTGGTCATCAACGTCCTCCGCTCCCTGATGGAATCGGTGGATACCAAGAAAACGGCTTCAGCCGCAACTGTCGCAAACGCGGCCGCCATGGCGGCGCCTGTCGGCCCGTCCGTGTCCGTCAACCCGAACATGGTTCCCGCCACCGGATCGCTTGGCGACATCAAGCTGCACACCGTGGACGACACGACAGCCGCGATGCTTATGGCCATTGTTGCCGACGAACTGAAAGCGCCCCTGAACGAACTTCGCTTCATCTCCATCCGCGAAAAAAACTAGAGGAGCTGCTATGAAGTATAACGTTACCCTCAAAGGGAAGGTGTACGAAGTCGAAGTGGAACGGGGTGAGGCCATTCTCGTCAACGTGGCCGAAGCGGTCGCTCCCGTCGCCGCCGCGCCAGTTGCCGTGGCTGCAGCCGCTCCGGCGGCCGCCGCGCCCGCGCCCGCCGCCGCCACAGGTCCGGTGACCGGCGACGCGATCAATTCGCCCATGCCCGGCACGGTCCTCAAGGTCAACGTCAATGTCGGCGACATGGTCAAGGCCGGCCAGGTGGTGATGGTTCTTGAAGCCATGAAGATGGAGAACGACATCCCCGCGCCGCGCGACGGCAAGGTGGCGCAGATCATCGCCGCCAAGGGAACCACTGTCGACACCGGCGCTCCCCTGTTGACCCTGGCTTAAGGGGGAGGACGATATGAATATAGGAAACGTGTTAAGCAACCTCTGGGCGACGTCGGGCTTTGTCGGCCTGACCGCGCGGTGGGAAAACGTGGTGATGATCCTCATCGCCTGCGTGCTTCTCTACCTCGCCATCGTCAAGAAGTTCGAGCCGCTCCTGCTGGTCGGCATCGCCTTCGGCATGCTCCTGTCCAACCTGCCCTATAACGGCATGATGCACATGGAACTGTTCCAGGGCGATCCCGCCAGCATCGACTATATGAACATCCTGCACCACGGCGGGCTTCTGGACATCCTCTATATCGGCGTCAAGCTGGGCATCTATCCCTGTCTCATCTTCATGGGCGTGGGCGCGATGACCGACTTCGGCCCGATGATGGCGCGGCCGTCCTCGATGATTCTCGGCGCGGCGGCGCAATTGGGCGTCTACTGCGCCTTCATCCTCGCCATCGCCCTCGGCTTTATGCCGAACGAAGCCGCTTCCATCGGCATCATCGGCGGCGCCGACGGCCCGACGGCCATTTTCCTGACGGCCAAACTCGCGCCGCATCTCTTGGGCCCTATCGCCATCGCGGCCTATTCGTACATGGCCTTGATTCCGCTGATTCAGCCGCCCATCATGCGCGCACTGACGTCGGAGACCGAGCGCAAGGTGGTCATGACCCAGGAAAAGCCGGTCTCGAAGTCGACGAAGATAATCTTCCCTATCGCGGTGACCATTTTCATCGTGCTGGTGTTGCCGTCGGTCGCGCCGCTGATCGGCTGTCTGATGCTTGGCAACCTGTTCAAGGAATGCCTGGTCGTGGACCGTCTTTCCGACACCACCCAAAACGCCCTCATGAACATCGTCACCATCTTCCTGTCCCTGACCGTCGGCGCGACGTCTGTCGGCTATATCGAGGGGCCGGGCGGGGTGAACATCGGCTTTTTGTCGGTCTCGACCCTGAAGATCATCGTCCTGGGTCTCTTGGCGTTTTCGTTCTCGACCGCCGGCGGCCTGGTTTTCGGCAAGATCATGTACCGCCTCAGCGGCGGCAAGATCAACCCGCTCATCGGTTCGGCCGGCGTCTCGGCGGTGCCGATGGCGGCGCGCGTGTCGCAGGTCGAAGGCCAGAAGGCGAACCCTGCCAACTTCCTGCTCATGCACGCCATGGGCCCGAACGTGGCGGGCGTCATCGGCTCGGCGGTCGCCGCCGGCTTCCTGCTGGCCGTGTTTGGCTAACAGCACCGCAGTTTTACAATCTGTAACGCGCAAGGGAGGCTCCCATTCGGAGGCCTCCCTTTTTTTACCATCAACCCACCGTCCTCCCCCAACGTCACCCCCGGCGTGCGGACCTCCACCAGCGCGAAAAACGGGCAGTTCGGCCGGGGTCCACGCCAGGAACAGCCTCTGCAACGAACTCAACCCTCCGCCACACCCCAAACGTCATCTCCCTCTCCCTCGAGGGAGAGGGCCGGGGTGAGGGTGTAGCCCCCAC
>JAJQBO010000122.1 GCA_021203245.1 Planctomycetaceae bacterium | reverse complement strand
CCATGGCGGTTCAGTATCATTACCGTCTACCCGTTCACGAAGTTTCTTAAAACGCTTTAGAACTATTGAAGCCGCAAGCAAAAGAGACTTCGGTGGTGCATGGCCGGGCGGAACCTTGACAGGATGCCGTTTCTGGTAAAAAATGCTACCGATAACCACTACGTTTCATCGCACCGGGTTCACCATGTCCTTGCCGAACCGTTTCGTCCTGGTTGTTCTCCTTGCCCTGGTTGTCGCCTCTTCTCCATCTATTTCCAGCGCCGGGCCAAGCCACAGCCACCCGCCGATTTCGCTCGAGGACGTCGACGAAGAGGAGATCGTCGACATCGAATCGATCGACACCCTGAAGACGTCGGTGGGGCGGGGTGAAGCGTTGCTGCTAGAGTTACGGAACGTCAACCCCACGCCCAAAGGTGGAGCGGTCTACGACATCTCTGTCGAAATCCTCGAACCGGTGCAGAACATTCTGCGGCGGTTCGCGGTCGTGGTTTCGGACACGGAAAAATAACCTGGCCGGGCGGCCCAAAAAAAGGGGGAGGGGAATCCATGACCATGACATATATCGTAAGCGATCTCCACATAGGCGACGGACGGCGGGAAAAGTATCCCCGGAACAATTTCTTCTACAAAAACAAGTACGCCAAATTCACCGCCTTTCTGGACCAGGTGAAAAAGGAACAGGCGCGGCTGTTCATTTTGGGCGATCTCTTCGATTTCTGGCTGGCCGACATCGACGGGGTGATTCATCAGAATTGGGACATCCTCGACGCTCTCGACCAGCTTGACGATCTGATCTATATTCCGGGCAACCACGATATCGACTTCGCCGGCTTCTACGCACCCGGTGGAAAACGGACCTTTCTCAACCATCCCTTCTTTCTCGATCCCAAACGGGTCATACTCAGCCACGAGGAGACCATCGGCGGCACGCGTTTCATCTTTCTCCACGGCCACCAGGGCGACGCCTTCAACGAGAAGAACTATCCCGTCACCGGCAGACTCGTGACCATCCTCGCCGGCCTGATCGAAGACAGGATATCGCGGTATATCGATTACAGCGGTGACCAAACCCTTCCGGTCGAGCCGTTCCTCGCCGCCCTCGGCGAGGCGGTACTCAAGGTCATCGACCCGCTCATACGCGCCGTCACCCTGGTAGCCGCGAGGCGCGCGAACGCGATGGACTCCGACGCGGCGGCCGAAAACGCCTTGAGTGAAACCGGGTATGCCGAGTACCGCCGGGCGCGAGAAGCCGGCTTAACCGAATACGCTGACGCCCTGTTGTTCCAGAACAGAATCCTCAACACGCTCATCGACCAGATGGCTGAGGAAATAAGTGAATGCGCGGACATGCCCATACCGGGCGGGGAATCCGACAGGATGGGGGCAAGGAGCGTTAAGTCAATGGTGGTGGCATGCCTTCGGCGTTGGCTGGGGAGCCATGGCAACAGCAGCCTGGCCGCCCACCTCACGACGATGTATCGGGACCAGTGGCGTACCCTCGTGGACAAGGACCGCGCGGTCCTGGTGGTGGGCCATACCCACCAGCCGGGCTTTTGTCGCGACAAACCGAATGGGAGCGACCGCATCTGGTACTACAATTCCGGTTCATGGAGCGATTCAGGCCACGATGTCCTCACCCTCGACGACCGCGGCGGCATCACCTATTTTACGTGGACCGACAACGGATTGGCACCAACCGAGCCGCCCGACCTGTCCCGTTTTCTCACGCCCTGAACTGTACGGTAATAGAAACCCGAAAACGGTGACACACGCCCATTCCGGGGTGCGGGCGACAGCGCACGCTGTCGTGTCTTGAATGGTGAAAATAAATTTCACAAAAAATTGACTATGAAAATTTCCTGGAGTATGCTTCAGGCAGATATCAGGGACTTCTCTCCTTTCGCAGACGCGAGGTCGATGTATGGCTTCTGTACTCGGTCGCATCCAGAATTTCGATCAATCCTTGACCCCGAGCGAGGTCAAGATAGTCGAGTTTTTGCACAAGCACCCGGAGGCGGTTGTCGACAATTCCATCAACGAAGTCGCCCGCCTCGCCGGCGTGTCGCCCGCTTCAGTCAGCCGGCTCGCCACCACGTTGGGGTATCGCGACTGGAAGGAAATGCGTCTTAACCTGGTCCGCGACCTGTCGACGCCGGTGAAAACCGTATTTTCCGACATCGACAAGGGCGACGACGGCAGGGCGGTTATCAAGAAAATCTTCGACTGCAGCATACTCAGCCTCGGCGACACCTTTCAGCAGGTCAACGCCGACGATATTCTTCGCGTCGTCGATGCGCTCGAAAAAGCCGACAGGGTGGTGTTTTTCGGCACCGGGCGGTCCGGCTGCTTCGCCATGGAGGAGGCGCTCCGTTTCGCTCATCTCGAACTATCGGCCGAAGCCTATTCCGACGAATATCAGATGATCCTCCAGGCCTCGCGTATCGCCCGGGGACAGGTCGCCTTCGGGTTTTCCAATTCCGGCCGCAGCCGCGCGACCGTGAGCGTGCTTGAGGAAGCCCGGCGGCGCAACGCCCTCACCGTCGGCATCGCCAACTACCGGGGCACGCCGCTGGAACGCGTCTCCGACATCTATTTCTGTACCTCCTTTCCCCGCGTGGGCGAAATCAGCGCCAACCTTACGGCCCGCATAGCGCTCCTCTGCATCATGGACGCCATTTTTGTGCTCTCCACCCAGCGGGACGGCATGTCCTCGCGGGTGCGCCGCGCTGACAAGTTGATTGATTCCACCCTTCGACTCAATTCGAAGTCCCGTTCCGACTGAGAAGTTTTCACCATAACCCGAGCACAGCCTCCGCCTTTCCGTCGTATGAAAAGCGGCAGGTCCTGTATACCCCGGCGGACCGAATCGCTCCGCCCTGACGTTCCATAACCACCCGCCGGGTGACGGCGCGCGCGTACCGCTCCGCACCACGGATTCAGTTTGGCACGCCAACGCGCGGCAGCGCGTTCTGGCGAGGGGCACCCATGACTGTTGAGGAGAGAGTATGGAAGAGTATGGAATAAAGGCAGTCACGGCGCGGCAGATCTACAATTCCCGCGCCAATCCGACCGTCGAGGTCGACATCGTCCTGAACGACGGGTCGATGGGCCGAGGCATGGTGCCGTCCGGCGCCTCCACCGGTAGGTACGAAGCAGTGGAACTGCGGGACGGCGGCAGTCACCTCGGCGGCAAGGGCGTGCAAACCGCCGTCCGCAATGTCCGTGAGACAATCGCGCCCGCCCTGATCGGCATGGACGCGCGCGACCAGAAGGCTGTCGACGCCGTGATGCTGGAACTGGACGGCACGCCGGACAAATCGCGCCTCGGCGCCAACGCCATTCTGGCCTGTTCGATGGCGACGGCATGGGCGGCTGCCGCGCACACGCGACTGCCTCTGTACGCCTACCTCGGCGGCGCGCTGGCGACCACCATCCCCGTTCCCATGATTCAGATCATCGGCGGCGGCGCGCATGCGGCGAACGCCATCGACGTACAGGATTTTCTCGTCATTCCGTTGTCGGCATCCACCTTCACCGCCGGCTACGAGATGGCGGTGAACGTTTACCAGGCGGCAAAGCGGGTTTTTGCCAAAAAGGGCAAGCCGCTTTCCGTCGCCGACGAAGGCGGTTTCTGGCCCAGCGATTTCACGACAAACGAGGAAGGACTGGCCCTCCTAACCGAAAGCATCGCCCGCGCCGGCTATACGCCGGGCAAGGATATCGGTATCGCCCTCGATATCGCCTCGAGCGAATTCTACGACGAGAAAACCGGCCGCTACCGCTTTGCGCTGGAAAAGCGCGACTTTTCCCGCGAGGAATTCGTCGACCTGCTTGCCGACTGGGTCGGGCGCTACCCCATCATCTCCATCGAGGACGGCGCGAGCGAGTTCGATTGGGAAGGGGCGCGGCTTTTGACGGAAAGATTGGGCGACAGGGTGCAGTTGATTGGCGACGACCTGTTCACCACCAATGTGGGCCGCATTCGAAAGGGCGTCACCGAACACACCTACAATTCCGTTCTCGTCAAGCCGAACCAGATCGGCACCATCACCGAAACGTTCGAGGCTATCGCCGTCACCAAGAACAACGGCTACCTGCCGGTGATTTCCGCCCGTTCCGGCGAAACGGAGGACGCCATCATCGTCCATCTCGCCATCGCCTCCAGCGCCGGCCAACTGAAGGTCGGGTCGGTCGCGCGGAGCGAACGGACCGCCAAGTGGAACGAAGCCATTCGCATTGAGGAGGCGCTTGGCGCTTCGGCCCACTACCCCTCGGCCGGCGTGTTCACGGACGCGGGCTTGCGCATTTTCTCGTAGAGGAGCGTGTGTAACGCGCATCCATTCAGCCGTGTTCTCTCCTTCTCCGCAGCATGCGCGCATTGTCAGTGCCTGGATTGTTCATGATACGGACACGATAGAGGAGATTCCATGTACCCGGTCTTTTTGCTTATCGCGAGCGTGGTCGCCCTGCTGCTGCTGATTTCTGTTTTCCGTCTGCACGCGTTTCTGTCCTTGTTGATCGTCTCCCTCGTCCTTGGCGTCGCCGCCGGACTTCCCCTCGCCGAAGTGGCGAGTGCGGTGGCGGCCGGTTTCGGCGGGACGATGCAGAGTATCGGCGTCGTCATCGCCTGCGGCGTCATTATCGGCGAAATTCTCGAGCGCACCGGCGGCGCGCAAAAGATTGCCGACTCGATTCTGCGGGTGGTCGGCATCGAGCGATCTATTCTCGCCACCGGCATCACCGGCGGGGTGGTGTCGATTCCCACCTTTTGCGATTCGGGGTTCGTCATCCTGAATCCGGTCATCCGCGCCCTGTCGGTGACGGGAAGGATTCCCTACATGTGCCTGGTCACCGCCCTCATGTGCGGCCTTCTGACCACCCATTCGCTCGTGCCGCCCACGCCCGGCCCCATTGCGGCGGCGGGAATCCTCGGCGCAGACGTCGGAACCGTGATGCTCTACGGCATTCTCGTTTCCATTCCCGTCATCCTTGTCACCTGCGTGTGGTGCAATTCCTCCTTCCTGCGCAGGCGTTATCCAGAACTCGCGCCCATTGACGACGACAGCACGGCGGCGAACGAGGAATTCAAGGCCATCGTGGCCAAGGCTCCGTCGACGTTCATGTCGTACCTCCCCATCGTCATGCCGATAATCCTTATTGTGGCGCGTTCCTTCGCCGCCATGTATACCGCGGACAAGACCCGGGTTTGGTATGAATGCGTCGACTTTGTCGGGACGCCCTATATCGCGCTCCTTATCGGTTGTCTCCTGTCGTTCCTGCTGCCGACGAAGCTGACCGGCGACGTTACCGACAATTGGGTCTCCAGCGCCATTTCCAAGTCGGCGGAAATCCTCCTCATTACAGGCATCGCCGGATGTTTCGGTCGGATTCTGAACGCCACCGGCGTTGGCCAGGTCCTCGCAAACGTGGTCGCCAGCACGCCGTTGCCGCCGATACTGCTGCCGTTCGTCATTTCGGCGATTGTGCTGATAGCCCAGGGTTCCGCCACCGTCGCCCTCACCACCACGTCGGCGATCGTCTTGCCGCTGCTGCCGTCCCTGGGCATATCGCCGGAATTGGCGGTCATTTCCATCGCCGGCGGATCGTTTTGCGGCGTGTTCCCGCAGGGTTCGTATTTCTGGTGCGTCACCAAGCTGGCCGGGTACGACATCAAACGCGGCTATGTAGCCGTCACGGCCACGACCTTTGTCATGGGCCTGGTCGCCGTCGTGACGATTTATCTGCTCTCGCTGTTCGTCTCGTGACCCGCATGGAGGAGCCATGATTGATATTGCCAATCGGGATGTCCTGCAACAATACCTCCTGGACAAGGGATATGTCGATCGCACTGCGCCTCTCGACGTCGGGTACTGCGGCGGCGGCGTGTCCGGCACGGTGGCGTTTGTCCATAACGGCAGGCGGCAGATGATCGTCAAGCAGGCCCTGGCCCAGTTGAAGGTGAAGGAAACGTGGCTGTGCGATCCCAACCGCATGCATATCGAAATGATGTCGAACGACATCTACCACAAACTGGTGCCGGACAATGCCCCGGCGGTGTATTTCTACGACGCCGAGAATTATATCTTCGGCCGCGAAGCCGCGCCGGACGGCTGTGCGATGTGGAAGAGCGATCTTCTCGGCGGATTGCTGGACTGTGTCGTCGCGGCGAAGGTCATGCAGTCCCTCGTCGTCGTCCACAACCATTGTTCGCGGGACGCGCAGGCGAGAAAGGACTTTGCCGACAAAACGATTTTCCACGACCTGCGGATATCGCCGTACATCACGTTTGTGGTGGGCAAATACCCGGCTATAGCCGACTTCGCCCAGCCCGTCGTCGACACCCTGATGCAGAGCCAAATCACCCTCGTCCACGGTGACTTCAGCCCCAAGAACGTCATGGTGGACGGGCGGAAGATTTATATCCTCGATTTCGAGGTCGCGCATTACGGCCACCCCGCGTTCGATCTCGCTTTTTTCTCGAATCACTTTCTCCTGAAGTCGGTAAAGAACAAGCAATGGAACGGCGCGTACCTGACCATGCTCAGATATATGCTTGACCGCTATTTTGCCGAGATGGATTTCATGGACGGCGGGGATCTGGAAGCCACATTTATCCGCCTGCTGGCGCTGTTGTTTCTGGCGCGGGTCGACGGCAAATCGCCGGCTGAATATATCACGGAAGAAACGGACAAGGCGCTCATCCGGTCCATCGCCTTCTCCATGATAGAAGACGACACTCGCACGCGAGAAGAAATGCTGCGGCTCGTGTACGCCCGCACCGAAGAAGCGCGTACCATCCCGGCGCCGTGAAGCGCGTCCCAGGAAGATTAGATAGCGGGAAATAAAAAACCGCAGCCCTGCGGGGGCTGCGGTCGGTATGATGGTCGGGGCGAGTGGATTCGAACCACCGACTTCCTGCTCCCAAAGCAGGCGCGCTGCCAGACTGCGCTACGCCCCGATGCGATTCGCGTGGACGGTCACTTGTTGACGAGGGGCGGCTGGCCGGTCGTTTCCAGGACGCTCCGCCACAGGCCGTGGTGCGGGTCGACCTTCTTCCGCTTCGAAATTGCCGTATGGATGGGGACGTGGACAAACTCCCGCTTCCAGTTGCCGATGAGGAGTTCCGTTCGGCCCGTCATGGCGGCGTGGACGGAATTCCGGGCCAGTTGGCCGCAGAAGACGCTGTCGATGGGATTGGCCGGCACCGACCGGATAAGATAACTGGGGTCGATGTATTTGACATTGACGTCGATGTCGTGTTCCTTGAACCAGTCGCCGATGCCGTCGCGCAGGAACGTGCCGATATCCTTCAGCTTGACGTTGCCGGAGGCGTCCGTCTTTCGGTTGACCAGAGTCTGACCGGTGGAGCGGAAGAGATCCTGCCCAGCACCCTCGGCCACGACCACAACCGCGTGGCCGCGCCGTTCCAGGCGCTTGCGGAGCGCTTCGTAAAAGCCGCCCGGGCCGTCCAGTTCGAACGGGGTCTCGGGGATGATGACGAAATTGACGTCCGGCTGGGCCATGGTGGCGAAGCAGGCGATAAAGCCGCTGTGCCTGCCCATCAGCTTGACGAGGCCGACGCCGTTGGGCGCGCCCTTGGCCTCGACGTGGGCCGAGCGGATGGAGTCGATAGCCACCGAATAGGCGGTTTGAAAGCCGAACGACGTGTCGGTAAAGCTGATATCGTTGTCGATGGTCTTGGGAATGCCCACCACCGCGATGTTCATTTCGCGTTTCGCCACTTCTTCGGCAATGGCCAAAGCGCCGCGCATGGTGCCGTCGCCGCCGATGGTGAAAAGCATGTTGATATCCATCCGGTCCAGGCAGTCGACGATCTCCTCGGGCGACTGTTCGCCCCGGCTCGAGGCCAGGACCGATCCGCCCTTTTCGTGGATGGAATCGACATAATCCGGCGTGAGGGCGATGGTGTCGTGCTTATATTTGGGGATAAATCCCTCATACCCGTACTGGAAGCCGTAAATCTTCCGCACCCCGTACTGGTGGTAGAGGCATAAGGTAATGCCCCGCACCACGTTATTAATGCCCGGGCACAGGCCGCCGCAGGCCACGACCCCGGCGCGGGTCTTGGCCGGGTCGAAGTAAATCAATTCGCGCGGACCTGCCACCTCCATGGACGGGAGGGCTTCCAGGCCGCAATCGCGTGCGGTCACATCGCGCAGGGCGGTGTCGTAGAGGGTGCGCTCGTCGTCGGCGACGAACGAAACATATTCGCCGTAGGAATCGGCCATCGGGTTGGGAATACTGCACTTCCCAAGAGTTTTGATGGTGAAGTCGGGGGTGTCCGTCATCGTCCTCTTCCTCTGCCTGAAGGTGCCAAAACGACAAAATTTACACGATTTACCCCTTATTTGCAAGAGTCTATACCCGGCGGCTCGAATCCGCTTGAATCATCCGGGCCGAATCCATACGATAACGGTTGGCGTTTCCGACGGTTTACCGATACGCTCGCGACACTTTGGGTCCAGGAGATGCGTTTTTCCGGCCGATAGTATTATGTGGCTTCTCGAAGCCAGCCCTGCCGCGCCGCGCGGCAGGCGCGTGATACGATGCCGACCGGAGACAGGTTATGGATACGGGATACGATATTTCGTTAGGGTTGGTCGTGTTGGCCGGGCTGCCGCTGGTGGCTGGTTCCGCCTACCTGACCATGTATGCGGCTTTGTGCTGCTGGGGTAAACTGGACGTCACCGCCGACGGGTGGCACGCCGGAAGCGTGCACCTGGGGTGGCGGGTCGTGTGTTCCGCTTTGCGGCTGTTTGCCGCCTTTCAATCGGTGATGCGCGTTGAATCGGCGTTGGCCCGGCTGTGGCGGCGCAAGCCGGACGAACAGGGCGGTCAGAACGAACAAACGGTGAGCGAGGTGGTGGTGGAAGTGGTGCAGTTCGCCTGATGCGCCGAATGCCGTTTCGCCGACTCGACAACACGACGTCCCCCCAAGCCTGGCCGCAGAAAACCCTCTCGTGAAAGACGGTGAGCGTATATGGCCAGGCGTTTTCGTTTCAATTTGCAGGCTGTCCTCTGTTACCGGGAGATCCAGGAGGACGAGCGCCGGCGCGAATTTCTCGAAGCCCAGCGCCTGGTCGACGAGGAAAAGGTCAAGCGGGCCGAGATGGACCGCGAGCGCGTCGGACTTCAGGACGAGATCGTCCGCGCCTTTGAGGAGCACGCGCCGATTCAATCGGTGATGGCGTCGTACCATATGATCGGCAGGCTGGAAGGCGCAATCGCCGAAAGCCTCCAGCGCCAGCACAAGTTGGAGCAGGAGGTGGAAATCCGCCGCCAGGCGATGATCGCGGCCCGGCAGCAGACGCGGATGATGGAGACCCTCAAGGAACAGCGGCGCGAGGAATTCATCCGCGAAGAGGATCGCATCGAACAGGCGTTCATGGACGAGTTGTTGATACAAACCCAGGGCAGGCGGCTGCGCGAGGCGCAATCGGTCGCCGAGGCGGCCGAGCGGCAAAGGGCCCTGGAAGCGTTTGAAGCGGAAGGAGGAGAATAGTGCGCGCCCTCTCCACCATGTTCTACATGATCCTGAGTATTCTCGGCCTCAGCGTCATCAGCCTTGCCGGCCTCATCGGCGTGCAGTATTTTCGCGGTCAAATAACCGGCAGGGATCTCCACAGCATCATGCGGGTCATCGGCGGCACCCACCGCATCATCATCCCGAACGCGGCCTACGACAGGTATGTGCAATACGCCCAGGACGAAGAACGGGCGAGGACCGAGCTGGAACTCAACCGCGGCCTGCCGGAAACGCGCGACCCCGCCGCCCGCCGGGCGCAGGAGGCGCAGGTTGCCCTGACGGAAAGCCTCGAGGTGCAGACGCGGCTCCTGGACGAGCAGAAGCGCATTGTCGAAGGGCTTCGCCAGGACGTCGAGTACCAGAAGGGCGAGGTGGTCAAGTTGCAGCAGGCCCTGGCGCAGGAGCGCGAACGCCGCGCCACGGTGGAGCAGGACGCCGCCACGGCCAAGCTTCGCGCCACCCTGTCGGGGATGGACGCCGGCGACGTCGGCGCGTTCCTGTCCGAAATCGTCCGCGACCCGTCGCAGGGCGGACCGAACGAAGCGGCGCGGATACTCCGCACCCACCTGTCGTCGGCGTTTTCGGCAGAGGTGTTGGGCGAAATGCCGATAGCCGATCGCCAGCGGGTGATTCCGCTGCTCGAGAACCAGTTCGCCGGGGTGCCGCCGGACGCGGTGGTGCGTATTTTCACAGACAACCGCATGAGCACGAACGAGATGATCGTGTATATGCTGCAGATGAATCCGACCCAGGCCCTGGGCGTGTTTCTGCGCCTGCCCTCAAACGTCCAGGACCAGATGGCGCCGCAGATATTGCGGAATAGTTAGAGCGTTTCAAGAAATTCCGTATACAGTGAAGCGAGTGGACGCGACGGCACCGAACTGACGCAGCGGTCCGGAACGGTGGCCGGCACAGACGCAGGGGTGACAAAAAAAAGACGAATTGCGCCGTTTGGCTAAAGCATTTTAAAAAAATACGTGAACACAGCCGATGGCTTCGTGAGTTCGGTGCATTCCCCGTCTATTCCCATGGCCCCGGCCTCGGCTCCGGAATTCTCCAGGGCGGTTCAGTACCGTCTACCCGTTTCATTTGTTCACGGAGTTTCTTAAAATGCTTTAAAACCATCGCATCCCCTCCCATACGTCACCCCGGCGTGCGGACGTCGACCAGCGGAGCAAGCGGGCGGTTTGGCCGGGGTCCATGGGGATAAACGGCGAAGGCACCAAACTTTAGCGGTTCGTAGAGCGCATTGAGCGACGCGGACGTGGTGGACAACAGTTCAGGTGAGAACGACGGTCAAACCCTAGAGAGATGTGTCTGATAGCTTGCGGTCCATCCCTACGCCACCGGCTCACCGCTCTGCAAGCGCCGGTCGGCAATCACCTCCTGCACCAACTCCTCGTCCACCAGCGGCACCGATTTGCCGAAGCCGGTGAACAGCGCGAGATCCGACAGGTAGTTGAGATTCCGCGGCACGCCGCCGGCGCTGGCGATAATCAGGTCTTCCGCCCCCTTGGTGAAAATTTCCCCCGTTCCGCCGGCCACGCTTAGGCGATGCCGCAGGTAGTTGCGCGCATCGTCGTCGTTCAATCCCAGCAGGTGATATTTGACTGTCAGCCGCTGCGACAACTGCGGGAGCGATTCGATGCGTTCGCGCAGTTCCGGCTGGCCCACCAGGATGAGGGTGAGGGAAAATTCGCGGTCCTGCTGGAAATTGAGGAGCAGGCGGATTTCCTCCAGGGTCGCGTCGTTATGCACGACCTGCCCCTCGTCGACGATGACCAGGGTCCGTGAACCGCGCCTGTGGTTGGCCCAGAGAAATTTTTCCATCCGCTCGAACATCTCCGGCTTCGAGAGACCGGCGATGTCGAAGCCGAACTGGCGCAAGAGTTCCCCCAGCAGTTCCTGCGGCTCGAGGTTCGGGTAGGGGATGAGGGCGACTTCGAAACGGGCGGGATCGAGTTCGTCGACAAGCACCCGGGTCAGGAGCGTCTTGCCGCAGCCGCAGTCGCCGGTCAGGAGCATTGCGCCCTGGCCTTCCGTCACGACATACAGGGCGCGCGCCAGCGCTTCTTCGTACTGGCGCGCGAAATAGAAATACTGCGGATCAGGCGTATTGCGGAAGGGGTTGTCGGCCAGCTTCCAGTATTTTTCGTACATGCGTCCGGTCGATTCCCCTCAGAATCCGTAATCCACCACTTCGGCCTGCGGGAATTCGGCGTCCGAGCACCAGGTCTTGGCCAGGCCGCCGAGAGGCAGATCGGCCGACACCCATATCATGTATTCGCGGTCCGCGTCCTCGCCGTTCTCGCCCTTAAACGCCACCGCCACCACCGGAATCTCCTTGTCCTTGACGGTGATGAATCCGGGCGTGATGCTGGTGGCGCGCGTCTGCAGGGCGGCCTGGCGTTCTGTGATGCGGGCGATGTCGAGGGCGTGCTCCTTTGTCTCGATGAGCGAGCCGTCGGCGGCATAGTGTTCGCGCCTGATCGTGATGACCCCGTCGGCGACCGAGACGACGCTGATGCGGTTCCGCTCGCCGGCGCGGTCGCCGCCCGAGACGTCCTGCATGACGATCCATTCGCCCGGCTTGACCTGGTCGAAGCGATTGGGGATGGTCGCGTCCGCCGCCATGGCGAAGGTGGCGAAGCAGACGGCCGCCACAGTGAGAAATAGTGTGCGCATCGTTTCTCCTATTTGTCTGAATCGGAATGCCGGGTCGTTACGCGGCCCCGATTTCATCAAACTCTTCCGGGTCGGCTTCTTCGTCTTCATCACCCACGACGCCGTCGCCGTTGTCCCCGTTTTCCCGTTCCCGCTCTTCCTGCCGCCGCCGCTTGTTTTCTTCGGCCGCCAGGCGCTCCCGTTCCTGCGCCCACACGCGTTCAAACGCGCTGTAATCCCTGATAATGGTGTTCACTGCGTCCGCGGGAACGACGAGGCGCATGGTCAGCCAGCCGTCTTCCGCGCCGAGGGCCACACCCAGGACGTCGCCCCTGTCCTGGTAGCGCATGGTTTTGGCGGCGACGCGGTAGGGGTTGTTTTGGCCCTCCGGCGTCGAGAGGTCGGTGTCGCGCGCGACCGCTTCCGTCATGATGCGCACCAGGGCGTCGGCGTCCAGGACGGCGACGCTTATCTGCCCCGGTTCCAGGAGGGGCAGAACGGCCTGCGCCGAAACGGTGTTGAGGAGCGGATCGTCAGCCGGGCGGTTCAGCCCGCTCAGGAGCGCGACGAATTCGTCGTCCCGCATGTCGCCCACGGCGAATACGACACCGTCGTCCAGTTGCGACAGGTAGATGCGGAAGTCGAGGTTGACCTGCAAAACCGAACGGAGGTCGGGATTTTCCGCCGCGATACCGTCAAGGAACGCCTGGAACGCCTCGCCCTTGTCCTTGGGGAACCAGGGCTGGTAGGCCCAGTAGGCCTGGCTGCCGTTGTTTTTCAACTCGCCGGCGAAATGCGCCGTCAGGTCGGGGTTGTCGATGCTGGCCGCCCAGATGTTGTTCAACTCCTGCAGGCTGTCGACAAACACCTTGAGCATGGCTTCCGGGTCGTCGGCCGTGATGATGCTGACGCTGGCCTGGCGCCCTTCGTAGATAAAGGTCGCCGCGGCGGTCTGGTCCGGGCCGTTGTGGAAATAACTGTCGGTGATGGCGGCCAGTTTGTCCTTGAAGGCGGGCCAGACCATGCTGTAGATGTCGGCGTTGAGGGCGATGGTGCGCTGACGGGCGTTGGGGAGCAGGTCCTCGCTCGCGAGGCCGACGGCCACCGAGGCGGCGCTTCGGGGAATCCGCCTGGCCAGGTCGAGATCGAGCGGCGGCGCCGCTTCGCTGTGATCGGCAACCTCGCGGAACAACGACCCGTCATGGAACAGGCCCGATACGTCCATGGCGACATCGTCGCCGTCGACGCGCAGTTCGACCCGCAGCAATTCCGCCTTTTCCAGCTCGGCGACGAGAAGGGGGGCGTATTTTTCCAACACCTGCGCCAGGCCCCGGGCTACGTCGGGTTTGATGCCGTTTTGGCTGATGGCGGCGACGATTTCGTCCGTCTTGCGGCTGATATACGCGGCCGTCTTCTCGACCAGCGATTCGCTTCCGCTGTTCAGGGTCAGGAAGAAGGTCAGGTCGGCATCGCCCGAATGGGCTGGCGTCCAGCCGCCGGCGAGCGCGGCCTGGATGCGGTCAGCCGTGTCCGACAGGGCCACCCTGCCGTTGCCGAGGTCGGCCACGACCATCGCCCTGCCGCCCGGAATGACGACGGGCCGGAGCGCGGCGAAGCGTTCGTCCGCGCCCGGATCGCCCACCAGCCTTTCCCGCGCGGGCAGCGTATCGACGAAGGCGTTGAAGGATTCGACGGCCACGACTAGCACGTACTGCGGCGCGCCGCGCGGCGTCGAGTCGGGCAGGAGAATAACGTGCGCCTCTTCGTCCGCGTCCCAGGCGTCGAGCGGGAGGGGCAGGTAGACGGCGGCCAGCATCGACAGGAGGCCGGGAGGCAGTTCGTTCGGGGTGCCTGCGGTCGAGTTGACCACATACTCGTCCAGCATGGCGACGAGTTCGTTCGGCGACTTGATGGAGATGTGACCGGCGATGTGGTCGGGGATGGTCTCGGTCGTCGCCCCGGCGCAGACGGTTCCCGCGGCGAATACAAGGGCCAGCGTGGCGAATAGGAGCCGGCGTTTCTGCATTATACTCTCCTCAATGGGGGATGAATTAGTGGACCGCGTGGCCGTCCCACACCGCCATGGTCTGCGGCGTCGTTTCTTCACGGGCGGCCCGGACGGCGGCTCCGGCCGCGCCCGCGCCGGCCTCGTTGAACAGATCGCCCAGCGACAGTTGCCGCCGGTAGCCGATGATGCGCATGTTCGACTCGCCGACGCGGTTCTCGGCCAAGGCGACGGCGTCTTCGATATAGCCGATACTGTCGATAAGGCCCCGCTCCAGGGCGAAGGTGGGGTCGAAGATTCTCCCGTCCGCCACTTCGCGCACCCGCTCCGGCGGCAGGTCGCGGCCTTCGGCGACGATGGCCACAAACCGGGCGTGGGCGACGGCGATGTAGTCCTCGAGGATGCGCCGTTCCTCCGGCGTCATCGCGCGGAAGGGACTGCCGAGATCCTTGTGCTCGCCCGAGGTGACGGGGTCGACGCGAATGCCGAGTTTGCCGAGCAATTCCTGGACCTGAAAGTGCTGGAGAATCACCCCGATGGAGCCGATGGTGGTGGTCGGCGACGCCATGACGGATTCGGCCGCGACGGCGATGTAATAGCCGCCCGACGCCATGGTGCTGCCCGACCAGGCGATGACCGGCTTGCCGCGCCGGCGCAGCAGTTCGACTTCGTGGTGAAGGAGATCCGACGCGGTCAGACCGCCGCCGGGCGAGTCGATCTGCAGGATGACCGCCTTGACCGCGCTCGAGCGGGCGGCGGCGCGGAGTTGCTGCGAAACATACCCCAGGCTTCCGGTGCCGTCCAGGGATGAGCCGTTGCCGGTAATCGGCCCGTGGACGGTGACGACGGCGAGAGTGCCGGCTCCGGCCGCGCCGGTCCGCAGCACCCGTTCGCGCAGGTTCGGTTCGCCTGACGACGACTGCACCAGGGACGAAAACGAGCCGGATTCCATGGAATCCAGGCTGGAAGAAAGTGCCAGGTACATGACCAGCATAACACCGCCGATCAGCAGCACCGGGACAAGCACGGTGACGCACCCGGCGACAAGGCAGGACTGCAGGAAGGTGGTGCCGAGGGCGCTCCGGTTGTGAGCGGGACGCGGGGGCGGGCACGGGGTACGGTAGTCCGCGTTGTCGCTCGCCGGAGTGGCCTGGTCGTCAATCATGAAGAACTTTCTTCGGCAGTGGCGGAGAAAACCGTCCGCAAGATGACTGTTTATTGCTCCTTCGGGGTGGCGACCCGGGCGGGTCGGCGCGCTGTCCCCTTTTTGACCGGCGGCGATTTTTTCGTCGATTTCTTCGGGGCCGGCTTTTCCCCCGCCGGTTTGACCAGGCCGGTTCCTTCAAAACGCTGGACCAGGCGCGGGAACGCCACCGGCAGCATTTCTTCAATCTTGTCGATGGAGTGGAACTCGATGTCGCGCCTGACTTCGGGCTGGAGCTCGTCCAGGTCGTGGATATTGCCGGCGGGGATGATAATATCCTTAATGCCGGCCCGGCGCGCCGCCAGCACCTTTTCCTTGATGCCGCCCACCGGCAGCACCTTGCCCCGCAGGGTGATTTCCCCCGTCATCGCCAGGCGGGAGCGGATGGGCGTCTGGGTCAGCAGGCTCACCAGCGCCGCCACCAGGGTGATGCCGGCCGACGGGCCGTCCTTCGGCGTCGCACCTTCGGGGAAGTGGATGTGGATGTCGTAGTTTTCGAAAAAGCTCTCCTCGAGGCCAAGCTTAACTTCGCGGGTGCGAATCCACGACAAGGCCGCCTGGGCGCTTTCCTTGATGACGTCGCCGAGGCGGCCGGTCAGGAGCAGGCCCTTCTTCCCCGACATCATGCTCGTTTCGATATAGAGGAGATCGCCGCCGGCGGCGGTCCAGGCTAGGCCCACGGCCACGCCCGGCGCTTCGGCGCGGCTTGGGGCGTTGCCGAAATAGGTGGGCGGGCCGAGGTAGGTCTTCACGTCCTTGGCCGTGACCTTGAACGGACCGCGCTTGCCCGACGCCATCTTGACCGCCAGCTTGCGGACGATGGTGGCGAGTTCGCGTTCGAAATTCCGCAGGCCCGCTTCGCGCGTATACGATTGGATGACGGTGGACAGGGCTTCCTTGTCTATCGTCACCTTCTTGCCGCTCATGCCATGATCGGCGAGGACGCGCGGGATCAGGTAGCGCCTGGCGATCTGGAGTTTTTCCTCGTCCGAATAGCCGGCGAGGCGGAGGATTTCCATCCGGTCGAGAAGCGGCGGCGGGATGATCTCGAGCGTATTGGCGGTGATGATAAACACCACCTTCGACAGGTCGAACGGCGCGTCCAGGTAATGGTCGCGGAAGTTGACGTTCTGTTCCGGGTCGAGGACTTCCAGGAGCGCCGACGACGGATCGCCGTGCATGTCGGAGACAAGCTTGTCGACCTCGTCCATCATGAACACCGGGTTCTTGGTGCCGGCGCGGCGCATGCCCTGAATGATGCGGCCGGGGAGCGCGCCGACGTAGGTGCGCCGGTGGCCGCGAATTTCCGCTTCGTCGCGGACGCCGCCCAGGCTGATGCGTTCGAACTTCCTCCCCATCGCCCTGGCGATGGAGCGGCCGAGCGATGTCTTGCCGACGCCGGGAGGCCCGACAAAACAGAGGATGGGCGAGCGGCCGGTGGGGTGGATTTTCCGCACCGCCAGAAATTCGATGATGCGGTCCTTGACCTTGGTCAGGTCGTAGTGGTCGTCGTCGAGGATTTTCCGCGCCTTGGCGAGGTCGAGCTGGTCCTCCGTCTCCACCTTCCATGGCAGGGCGGTCATCCAGTCGAGGTAGGTCCGGGACACCGTGTATTCGGCCGACCCGGCCTGCATGCGTTCGAGCCGCGACAGTTCGCGCCTGGCCTCCTTCAGCGCTTCTTCGGGCAGGCCGACTTCCTCGATGGCCTTTTCCAGTTCGTTGATTTCCACCCGGTCGTCGCCGGTGTCCCCCAGTTCGCTGCGGATGGCGCGGAGTTGTTCGCGGAGGAAAAACTCGCGCTGGCCCTGGTTAATCTTCTGCTTGACGTCTTCGTGAATCTTGGTGCCGAGTTCGACGATTTGCATCTCGCGCTCGAGCAGGACGGAGATCTTTTCGAGCCGCTCCTTGATGTCGGCCGAATCGAGGATGGAGCAGCGCTCCTCCATCGACAGGTTGAGGTTGGCGGCGACGAGATCGGCGAAGCGGCCGGGATCGGTGATGTTGACCGCCGACAGTTTGACTTCGCTTGGCGCGTGGGGGAGCATTTCGAGGAGCCGGTTGAACTGGTCGCGGACCGACCGGTGCAGGGCGTCGAGGGCGACCCCCGGTTCGATGATGTCGGGAAGTTCGGATGTCTGAGCGGAGAAATAGGGCTGGCGCTGAAGAATCGATTCGATGCGAATCCGCTTCAGCCCCTGCACCAGCAGGCGGACGCCGCCGTCCGGAAACTTGATCATCTTGAGGATGACGCCGACGCAGCCCCGGTCCCACAGCGCGTTCGGATCGTTGTCGTCGGCCTGGGGCTTGATGACGGGGACGAAAGCGACAAAGCGGTCCTGCAGGAGTACGTCGTCGACGAGACGGATGTCGCGCGGGTCCTGGATGACGTGGGTGAGGAGCATGTCCGGGAACAGCACCGCATCACGGAGCGGCAAAATAGGGAGCACGTCCGGCGTGCCGGGTTTGTGGTTGGGATCGATTATCGGTGGCGGCGATTCGCCTCCGCCGTTGGCCTGTTCTTCCAGGCCGTTATCTTCGTCCATTGTCATGAATCCTTTGGGCGGTGGCCTTGATGAAAATCCTTTGCTGCACGTATCCCCCCCCACCTGCGGGACTACAGGAACGTCTTGATGCGGAGCTGGGTGATGGCGAAGATCTGCCTGGTGTCGTACGGCAAAAAGATTTCCATGACCCCGTCGCGAAGGAGCGCTTGGCAATTCTCGGCCGATACCGGTTCCGGCAGGCCGATGATTTTGCCGAATTCGCCCCGGGGTACTTCCATGTGAATATAGCGTTTGGAACGGTTCGGGCAGATGGCGCGGCGCACGCCGCGAATCATCAGTTGCTGGCCGTCGATGACCGCTTCGACCGAACTGGCGTCGACGCCGGGGAGATCGACCTGGACCAGAAACCCGCCCTCCACCTCGAGGAGATCGGCCGCCGGTTCCCACATGTCGGGATTATCGACCGAGCCGGAAAAACTGCCGCCAACCGAATGCAGCCCGCCCCTTCCGCCGACAAAAACTATCTTGCCAAAATGCGACATCGCCAACTCCTCAAGCGTTAACTCTCCTACCACACCCCCGATCCCCTCGATCATATCCGTAACGGCGAGGAAAGCAAGCCCGGCCGGCCACCTCCCCCTGCCGTCAGTGCTTCCAGTCGATGCGGGTGCCGCCGTCCGAACCGGGCAGGCGTCGGTCGCGCGGGTCGCCTGGTTCAACGTGTACAATCACGTCCACCGCCCGCACGCCCTCCTCGACCTCAAGATCGAGGATGCGGTACTTGACGGCCGAGGCGATGTCGTGGCCGCGCGCGACCGAGAGGTTTTCGTCCACGGTTATATGCAAGTCCACGGCGACGGCGTTGGCGCAGATGACCCGGGTGCGGATGCGGTGCGTGTCGATGACGCTGTCGGTGGAGAGGACGGTTTTGCGGATGGCCGAGCACATGCGCCTGTCGGCGCTGGCGTCCAGAAGCGCGCCGAGCGTCGGCCGCACCACTTCCCAGGCGGCCTGCAGGAGCATGACGCAGACGATGATGGTCCCGACCGGATCAAGGAACCAGAGATTGTAGCCAAGCCGCGAACCCAGTGCCTCGCCCCCGATGGAGATAAGGGGCGGGATGGAACTGATGGCGTCGGAACGGTGATGCCAGGCGTTGGCGATAAGCGCGGACGAACCCAGTCGCACGCCCCGGGCGGCGGTATAGCGGTAGAGGATTTCCTTCGAGACGATGGACAAGCCTGCGGCAGCCAGGGCGATAATTGCGACGGTGTCGAAAGCGTGGATGCGGGTGGGCGAGACTTCCGCACCGACGACGGACGACGCGAGGGTGCGCACGGCGTCGTAACCCATGCCGATACCGACGGCGGCGAGGGCAATGCCGATTCCCAGGGTGACGAGCGTCTCGATTTTCTGCCGGCCTGCTCCAGAAGCGGACGCCGACAAGGATGGCGCAATCGGTGGCGAGGTCGGAGACGGTATGGACGGCGTCGGCGAGGAGGGCGGACGATCCGGCGACATAGCCGCCCACGCTTTTGGCGACGGCGAGGACGACGTTGACCCACACGCCCACCCAGGTAACGTGGGAGATTTCCCGCACCTGGTCCTGGCTGATATCAGACTCACAGCTGGCGTGGAAGTGGACGGTATCCTTGCGGTACTGGACGCTGGTGTCGCCGCCGTTCATAAGTCGCTTTCACGAGGCCGGTCCCTCTGCCGGCAGCCGTTCAACGGTATACGTATAGGCCGGAGATATTCAAGGTTGCAACCCTTTTGGTAGCTCTCCGACGAGTAGAAGAGCGTCATCGGGTGGTTGGTCCTCGATATCCAGGGGCGAGAAGCTCCATTCCCGTGCGACAGAGTGGACATCCTCCTCATCCATGCGTATCCATCCCTCATTTCCGCTGGTGCTGGCGAGGATGTCTTCTTCCACTCCTTCGCCATCCCCCACCTGTATCACCTCATCGCTATGGACCACTCGGCGAACGAGCGTAGCATTCCGCCAACGTGCCCATGCATAGAAATCGCTGACGCGATGGTTTGCAAAGGCCTAAACCTCTCCAAAACGGCGGCTGAGGGTGTGGAAGAGTGGGTGGTCCAGATCTGGTGTCGGCAGCATGTCGCCAACCGCAATTACCCAGCCGTGCATAGGCGGCAACACTGCTACATAAGCGCTTGGATAATTTAACTTTTTTAAGCCATCTGCCCATACCATCCATTCAGGCTTTCGGAGTCCGATGGCAAGGGCTACTGCATCACGTTTTTCGGAGGGAATCGCAACCCAAGCGGTCTTGTACCCGAACGCCATGGGCGTGGATGCCGGTTCAGGGTTGGGTCGAGGCGGAATTTTTTCAGCCGAGCCGGGCCACACGATATTGGATATAATAGCGGTAAGTTTTCTCCGTAGATTGTCGGCCACAATTTACCTCCTCCAAAAAAACGGCGCACCCGAGCGTAACCCGGATGCGCCGCACGACTGAATCGTGTATGGCTTTATAACACCGCGTTCAACGCATCACGCCAAGCTGTCTTCAGTGACTCGATGTCGGCATCCACCAACACTTGGTCGCCGTTCTTCACCACCAGCCGCTGCTGGCCGGCGACGGTTCCAATTCGCGCAAACGGCGCACCGGCGTCGCGGAGATTCTTTTCGAATTCCTCGACCCGACCGGCATCGACCTCGGCGATAAGTCGGCTTGCCGACTCGCCGAACAGGCGCGCCACCACCGGCACCTCGCCCGTGACCGCCATCGATGCCACGTCGGCCTCGAGGCCGAGCCCGCCCGAAAACGCCATCTCCGCCGCCGCGACGGCGAAGCCACCTTCGGAACAGTCGTGGCAGGCCAGAACCGTGCCTGCCTGCATGGCATTATGGAGGCCGGTAAACACCGCCATACCCACCTTCGGGTCGACCTTCGGGACGGTATTGCCGATGGCGTCCCGGAGCATGTAGTAGTGCGATGCACCCAGCTCGTTGGCGGTGAGGCCGACCAGATAGACCGGGCTGCCTTCGCGTTTCAGATCCATCGACACCGCCTTGCGGCAGTCGGGCATGACCGACACGGCGCTGATCAGCAGCGTACCGGGGATGGCGATGACGTCGCCGCCGACGGCGAATTCGTTGTTCAGGGAATCCTTGCCCGAAATGAAGGGCGTGCCGTAGGCGAGGGCGATGTCGTGGCACGCCTTGGCCGCGCGTACCAGGCCGCCGAGGCGGTCCGGCTTGTTGGTGTTGCCCCAGCAGAAGTTGTCGAGAATGGCGGCCCGCTCCAGCCCCGCGCCGACGGCGACGAGGTTGCGGAGCGCTTCGTCTATCGCCATCGCCGCCATCCAGTAGGGGTCGATGTCCGAATAGCCCGCCTTGATGCCGTTCGACACGGCGATGGCGCGGGTGTCGCCGAGAATGGGGGTGATGACGGCCGCATCGCCGGGGCCGGTTTCGTCCACGCCCTGCAGGGGCTTCAGGACCGACCCGCCCTGCACCTCGTGGTCGTATTGGCGGATGACCCACTCTTTCGAACAGATGTCCCAGGACGAGAGCAGCTTTTTCAGGGTCTCGGTGTAGTCCTCGTCCGCGACCGGATCTGGTTCGGGGTGCGTAGGCGTGACCCATTCGGCTTCCCGTTCCGTCATGGGAATACCGTCGTGGAGGAACTCCATGTCCAGCCGCCCGACCTCGTGGCCTTTCCACAACAGGCTGAGGTGGTGGTCGCCGGTAAAGGTGGCGATGGGGGTTATTTCGACATTCTCCTCCTTCGCCAGCGCCTGCAGGGCGGGGAGGTTGGACGGATCGGTGGAGATCACCATGCGCTCCTGGGCTTCACTGATCCAAATTTCGTAGTAGGTCAGGCCGTCGTACTTCAGGGGCACCTTGTCGAGTTCGACCTGCACGCCGACGTGCTCGCCCATTTCGCCCAGGGCCGAGGACAAGCCGCCTGCGCCGCAGTCGGTGATGCAGGAGTAGAGCGCGGCGTCGCGGGCCCGGAGCAGGAAGTCGGTGACCTTCTTTTCCTCGATGGGATTGCCGATCTGCACCGCGCCGGAGGACATCATTTCCGAATTCTCGTCCAATTCGACCGACGAGAAGGTCGCGCCGTGGATGCCGTCCCGGCCGGTGCGGCCGCCGACGACGAGGGCGATTTCACCTTCCTTGGGGCTGCGCTTTTTCGCCATTTCCTTCGGGATGACGGCGAGGTTGCCGCAGAAGACGAGCGGGTTGCCGATAAAGCGCTTGTCGAAGCAGATCGCGCCGTTGGCGGTGGGGATGCCCATGCGGTTGCCGTAGTCGCGCACGCCGGCGACGACGCCCTTGAACACGCGCAGCGGATGCAGCGCGCCCTGGGGCATCTCGTCCTGCGGCAGGTCGGGCGGGCCGAAGCAGAAGACGTCGGTGTTGAGTATGGGCTTGCCGCCGAGGCCGGTGCCGAGCGGATCGCGGATAACGCCGCCGATGCCGGTGCCGGCGCCGCCGTAGGGTTCGATGGCAGACGGATGGTTGTGGGTCTCGACCTTGAAGGCGACGCCTATCTCGCCGTTGAAGTCGATGACGCCCGAGTTGTCCTCGAACACCGACCAGCACCATTCCTTGTCGAGGTCGCGGGTGACCTTGGCGACGGTTGTTTTCAAGAGGTTGTCGATCAGTTCCACCTCGCCGCCATTTTCGCGGTAGCGCACCTTGCCCCGGAAGGTCTTGTGGCTGCAGTGTTCGCTCCACGTCTGGGCGATGGTCTCGAGTTCGATGTCGGTCGGGTTGCGGCCGAGGCCGCGGTAATAGGCCTGGACGGTCTGCATCTCCTCCAGGGACATGTAGAGTTGACCCGAGAGGGACAGCTTTTCCAGTTCCTCGTCGGAAAGGCCGTCAAGGACGATCTCCTGCCGGTCGTGGTAGGAGGTCTCACCCGGGACTTTGCTCAGCTTCAGGGGCGTATCGATAGACACCTGCTCGATAATCGGGTTCGCGAGGATGCGGGTGACGGCGGTGTAGAGGGCGTTTTTGGAAACAGGGCCGTTGAGGATATACCGCCGGCCGGTGCGCAGCCATTCAGCCTCGAAGCCGAGTTCGCGCACGCCCTTCAGGGCCGACGCCTCCGACGGTTCCATGACGCCGGGCCGGCGGGCGATGTCGACCATGTGATCGAGGTTGTCGCGGCTGGGGAAGACCGGCTGGTTGACGGAGAACATCTCCACCACCGGATCGCAGAGGAGTTCCGAGGCGATGCGGTCGATGTCGCGGGCGGAAAAGTTGCCGTGTATCGAATAGAGGCGGGCGGAGCGGGCGTTCGTCAATTCGCTCAGGCCGAATTCCTGCAGATCGTGGAGGGCGGCCTTGGCGTCGACGTCCATCTCCGGGTCGCGCACCGCTACTTCGATATGGTAGGTCTTTTTGCTGTCGTCTGTGTCGTGGTCGATCATGGTCAGCCTATACGCAGGGGGTGGACAAGCGGGAGCATTTCCCGGACAAATACGGCCCCGGCCCGGGCCGCGAACGGCCGACGTCGTGGGCGGGTGGGGTCGGAAAAAGGTCTATCATTGCCGCCGGGGGGCGGAGCGTCAACCAAAATCACGCTCCTCCCCGGTGTCAGGCATCTGTATCAGTTGCTTTCCCAATACTTCTGTTCTCGGACCTTTTTGTGTAATAGTCCGACCGAGCAGGCAAACTCCTCCGCAACCTGGCGATATCCGAGCCCCATGCTGATGCGGCGGCACGCCTCCTCCCAATCCCGTTCAAGCCGCCGCATGACGTGATACTTCCAGTTGGGTGCGAGCCGGCCGTCCAAAAAGGCTTCCGGGTTGTTTTCGCGGATATACTCCCGGGCGCGGCGATCCGCCTGGCGGTCCGCCACCGTGACGGGGGAAGGTGTGGACGCCTCGCGGCGGCGCATCGCGGCTTCGCAGTCGGGGCAGGGCAGGCCGGCGTCGAGGGGATGCGGATAATGGATATGGTCGCAGCGGGGACAGAGGACGGCTTGGCGCGGCGCCCCGGGCCGCATATGCCGGGGCAACCGCCTGCCCAGCGCCTTGCAGTACTCGGCCGGGTCGTCGACCATCCTGATGGCGATGTCGAGAATCTTCTGGATGCGCGGATCGCGGCGGCCGACGATTCGCCGCAGGCGTCGGAGCCGCCGGGGCGTGAGCAGCAGATACGGTTCTCCGAGGGAAAAGCGCCAGTCGCGGTGCTCAAGGCGGCTGGAGACGCAGATGACATGCAGCCGCGCATTGATATAGAGGAGTTTCGGCCTACTGGAAAGGGTGGGAATCACGGGAGTCTCCTTTATGAAACAGGATGGCACAGCGGGATCGCCCGGCGCGGACGCGCCGGTTCGACGATACCGGGGAGGTGAGTAGGGTCAGTTCAGCCAAACCGGCGGCACGCCGGCGGGCGGGAAGGCGCGGGCTGTTTCGTACCCGGTGGGCCAGGTGCGGGTCTCGCGGCAGCGCTTCAACGAGGCGAGGGCGGACAGGTTGGCGGCGGCATAGGGCGCGAGGGCGGCGTCGGGGAATCGCCACACCCCGACCCGGTAGGGCGGTCGTTTTTCCACAACCACCGCAGCCATTTCCACCTGGTTGCCGGCGGCTTCCGCCACCTGGCGATAAAAAGCGAATTGGTGCAGATACCCAAACCGGCGGGCATCGGCTTCGAAGCGGGCGATATCGGCGGTGGTTTTCAGGTCAACCACCGTATGGTTGTGTCGCAACCAGTCGAAGCGCGCCTGGCACGGGAGGTCTGCCAGACGGGCGCAGGCGCAGAGTTCTGCCCAGCCATCGGACAAAAGTTCTGATGCTTCGCGGTGGCGTTGTATCGCGTCGTCCATGCGCTGCAGTGTGTGCCATTCGTTCGGCGTAAGAATCGCGTCGGCGTTGATGCCGATTTCGCAAGCCCATTGACGAAAAGCCTGGCTATCATGGCAGTAGGCGCGACCGGTGCGGCCGTTCATGGGGCCGCCGATGGCGAAGGCTTTGCGCACGGTCGATTCTCCCTCGAGCACGAGCATGTGGGCGGCTTTTCCTAAACGGTAGGCGCGGCTCGTTGTCGGGTGAACACAACCAGTTACAATGGCGTGGTAGTGTGCAGGGCAGAGGCGGAACTCCTTCAGCATGGATGAGGAAACGACATGTCCGGCCCGCGCTGCCCGGTGGTAAAGGGACTCGTCGATACGACAAGTCCATGCAGGGGGATTATCAGTTAAGTGCTTTTTGTTGAAATTAAGCGTTGACATTAGCGCTCTCCCATGTAATAATGAAAGTAAAAGTGCGGTTGAAGTTTATTTCCATAAATCTTCGATGAAACAATGAATTACCATCTGCGAACCTCGCGCGCCCTCACGGGATTTATTCGCGCGTTAATAAAAATGCCACACATGAAAATATACGTCTAGCAATGACGAAAATCGCTTAAAATTGCTGCATAAGGAGTTAATTCCAAAGGGTTTTTCTGTTGAGGGGGTTTCTCAAGGGGTAAAAGTAAACCAAAGGTGAATGACATGACTACATTGTACCATCAGAATGAAGTAAGTCAAGGGCGAGAAAGAGGAAAATTAACTATGCCGCCGCATTCCTTTACCGGCAATTGGTTAAGAAATTCATTGAAAATGAAATTTCCCCACAAAAAGGATCTCGAGCTTGCCGCAATGATCGGGATTTCGCCGCAGGTGTTCGCCAATTGGGGCCGCAACGACGGGGTGACCAGGCTGCCCAATGCGGAAACGCTCTATCTGGGGTACAAGGCCTTGGGCATGATCAACGAAGGCGCCACCCCCGCCGCCGGCGCGCCCATCACCAACCGGAACGGCGAGTGGCCGGTCCGCGGCCTTGCCGCCGCCGACGATTCCAACGGCTCGCGCGTGCCCGATACCGACGACTCCTCCGAGCCGGTCCAATACCCCGCCGGCCTGGTGCTTGTCCCGGTCCAGGGCGACTCGATGTCGCCCGTGGTCCTGCCCGGTCAATACGTCATGATCGACCGCGAGCGCGAGGGCTTCGAAGCCGACGGCGGCCTGGTTGTCTGTTCCATCACCGATAACGATTGGGAGCGCCGGGAAAAGATGTCCGGCACCTTTGTCAAGCGCTGCTTCCGCGGCGACGGCTTCTACTACTTCACCTCAATCAACTCCTCCTACAGCCCCTTCAGCGCCTGGCAGGATCATTGCCGCGTCTGGCCGGTTCTGGGCGTCTGGTTCGGCGGCAAGGGGAAACCGCCGGAACGGTGGCGCGCCGGCCTGTAACGGTCAGAGGGAAACGGCACGGGGCGGGATCCACGCGGATCCCGCCCCGTTGCGTCTGAAAAAGTCTACTTAAGCCATTTTACGAATTTTCGTGAACAGAGAAAACGGGCAGACGGTAACGTCACCGAACTGCCACGGGGATAGACGGTCAAGGCACCGAACTTAAGAAAAGTTTTCGGTTTCGTTTACATACTTTTTTAATTTGCTTTAACGTCCCCATCGCGCTCGGCACCCCGGTCGAGACAGACGCTACGAAGGCCGCACTATCCGCGCCTTGGCGCCGAGGTTCTGGAACCGCGCCAGCAGGTTCTGCGCTTCCCCGAGCGAGATGTCCCGCGCCACGCACAGGCTCAGGTTGAGAGCGCGGTCGCGCGCTTCAGCCTCGCTGATACCCAGGATTTCGGCGATCATCTTCACGGCCTGCGTGTCCTTGGTCCGGCCCACCACCAGCGCGTACGCGCCCGACTTCATAAACGCCGCCAGGCCGGCCGATATTTTTCCGGTGCCTTTTTTGGCATTGGAAGTGCCGCCATGGCGGTTAAGTTCTTTGGTTTCAAGGGGCGGAGGCGGTGAAAATACATTATGACTGTAGTCCATCCAGAAGCCGGTGTCGCCTGCCTGCAGCGATCGGATGGAAGCGTATTTGGTGGCGTCGGGGTCGAGAGGCTTGATGCCGGAGAAGAGCGGATCTTTGTCTGATTGCGTCGGCGCGGCGTGAATGGCTGTTTCACTTATGCGACGTTTTGCCGGCTCATCCGAACTCTCCGCCGTGTCCAGCGTGCCGGCCGTGTCGGACGGGAGCGCCGTCACCTGCAGGCCGCTGCCGTCCTGGGTTACGCGAATAGGTTCGCCGCAGTGGGGGCAGGCGAAATCCTGGGTATCGGCGCTGCTCAGATACTCCTCCACCGAACTGCCGTAGATGCGGGGCGGCCTCGGCCATTGCAGGCGGCTGATGCGGGTCTTGCCTTCGGGACCGGCGATGCGCAGGACCACGCCGGGCGGCAGGGAGGGAGACAGTTCCTTCACAATCGCTTCCGCCTGGGACTTTTCCAAATCAGACAGCAGGGCGATGGGGCCGGAGGCGGCTATCCCCTTGGTTGAGGCCGGCGGCAGGGAAAAACACCCCGACAGGAACAAGGCAGCGTCGGGCTGTTTGTCCTCCGGGACCTTTTCCATGACGATCTGATGGTCGCGCGCGTGGTCTGGCACCTCGTTCCCCCTATGGCGGCGGCCGGATCTCGTCGTTGTGCTGCCGCGTCAACCAGTGTATGGCTTCCATGGGCCCTGGTCAAGGCCCGGTGTGACGGCGATGGACCGTTGTCTGTAATACAGTGTAGCGCCGAACCGGGCGGCCATTCGGGCGCGAGAGGGGGGAGGTTTACGGGACCGGCACCACCAGGAGCGCGTAGAGAAGGAGGAAGCGGTAGCGGCTCGCCCATTCGCCCAGCCCCGCACGGGTGAAACGGGCCACCATCACCCGGGTCAGTTCCCGGCAGATGTCCAGGAATTCCTCATAGCCCAATTCATCCAGCGCCTTGGCCGAATAGAGGGGGATTTGTTTGGCGAGGGCACGGGTGAAGGGGGTGTTGCGAATGGCGAAGCGGTCGGGCCGCGCCAGGCAGAGGATTTGGCTCAAGGTCACCGTTCCCGCCTGGGGGATTTTGCCTGCCCGGTATTTGGCGGCGAAGTCGCCTGGTTTGGCGAGGAGCGCGGTTATGCCTTCCACCACCTGGCCGGCGTCGTTCACCCGGCCGAGGTTGGTCATGCGGACCTGGCATTTGGGGGCGTTGATGGCATCCAGCGCGGCGTAGATTTCGTGCGGCGGCATGGTTGCCAGGGTGGCGGGCGACAGCAGTTCCGACGCCCTGCGCGAAAATTCCTCGACCCAGCCGTACCGCGCCATAATCGCTTCGGTGTCGAGTCCATCCAGCAGGTTTTTCACCGAGGTGTCGAATACATCGGCCCATGCAGCCATTTAGAAATACCTTTTCGCTTCTTCCGCCATCTGCCCCTTTTCCTGCTCGGGCAGGTACTTGATCAGGAGCACGACATTGCCTTTTTCGTTGTAGATGGTCTCGTCCACCAGCTTGTGGATGAGGAACACCCCATACCCGCCCGGGCGTTTGCCCGCATCGACGCGCTGTTTCATGGTCCCGACCGGGTCCCTAGTCGGGTCGGGCAGGGCGGAGTGGGCAAAACCCTCGCCCTCGTCCTCCACCTTGATGATGACGCGGTCGTCGAAAAAGCAGTAGCTGATCTGGACCTGTTTGCCCGGGTCGAAATGGTTGCCCCATTCGACTGCGTTGCGGCCAACCTCTTCGACCGCCATTTTCAGATCTTCGCAGACGTTTTTCGGCAGGTTGCTGGAAAACAGGGCGTCGGAGAAGCGTTGCAGGCGGCGGAATTGTTCGAGCCGGGAATTGGCGGTGAGTTCGATCCACCCCCCCCACCGGCCGGTCGGCGCGGATGGCGTCGGAATCCGAGGCGTCGGCGCGCAGGCAGTCGTGTTCAACCAGGCTCTGGACCGCCTGGACGAGTTCATCCTCTCCCGCCGGCTTGGCGACAAAGTCGGCCGCGCCCTTGGTCAGGCAGTGCAGCACCACCCTGGTTTCGGCGTTGACGCCGTAGAGGATGATGGGCGGCGGCGGCTGTTCGGCCGCGGCCTGGAGCCGGTCGAAGCTGGCCGGATCGTTGTCCATCGCGGCGGCGGAGAGAACGATGAGGTCGCAGGCGGCGTGGTTTTGCAGCAGGCTGGCGGCTGCGTCGACACCGGCAAGGGGGACGACCGTGCACCCGGTGCGTTCGACCGCCCTGCGGATGTTTTCCCGTTCCTCTTCGTCGTGTTCAATGACAAAAACCATGGCGCCGCAACTCGACGCCTCCCTGGTAACCATAAGATTGGCCTCATGCCTTTGTAATGGGAACGCAAAAAGGAAGTATAGCCAGGCGGATTTGTAACGCAAATGGTTAAGTCGGTGCGAAATAAAACCGAGTGGTTGGTTGATGCGGTAAATCAACGCGCAATTAATACGGCTCCCACCCTGACGGATCGACGAGGGGGGTGGGGTATTCGGCCGCGGAAGCAAAGGGGGTGCCTTTTTCCAGTAAACGCCGCCAAATCGAGCCGTCTCCGGAAACATAGTACATATGGTCGCCGGTCTTGTTGGCCAGTTCAGGCACCGCCACCAGCGCAAAATCGGTTGTGTAAAATTCTTCGGCAGACACACCGCCGGGGAGGGCGGGGTTGAGGTACAGGTAGCCCTGTTCTTCGTGCTGCTGGCCATACTCGACCCCGGAGGGGCTTGTCCCGCCGAGGGTGGGCGCGACAGCGGCGTCGGCGAAACTTTTCGGAATCAAGGCCAGCGGGGCCGGATCGGCGGCTTCGGCCTGGGGCGCGCGGACGCCGTAATAAAGAATGCGGTAGTCGGCAGCATAGCCGTCATCGGGGGAGGCGTTGGCCGGAATGCGGCCTAACCCTTCGCGTTTGAAGGATTGCTGGGCTTCCGCATACCGTTTCAACCGGTCCACGGCGTGGCTTTCGTTGGCGCGGATAAAGCTGGTCATCAGGTTGGGTATGGCGATGGCGGCGATGATCAGGATGATCGCCACCACGATAAGCAGTTCAATAAGGGTAAACCCCTTGGTGTCGCGCATAACGATTCCTCCGACTTACGATACCGCAATGGTACAGGATTCCGGGTTTTGACGCAATTGCGATGTCGGCCAAATTACGAAAACCGTTGGGTTAAAAAGGCTTCTATCGCCTCGCGCCGGGGCAGGGAGGGGAGCGCCCCTTCCACCCCCACGCATAACGACCCGGCCGCCGTGGCATAGGCTATCGCCGCCGGCAATGCCATCCCTTCCGCCAGGGTCGCGGCCAGGGCCCCGCAATAACTGTCGCCCGCCGCCGTCGTATCCGCCACCTCCACCGGAATCGGAGGATAATGCCGGGTAACGCCGTCGTGGCACACGACGCTTCCCTGGCCGCCCAGGGTGATGATGACCGTCCCCGGTCCCTTCGCGCCCAGCATCAGCGCCGCCACCGCCGCCGCCTCGGGACCCGACACCGGCATGGAGGTGAGGTTTTCCGCTTCGCTTTCGTTGACGACCAGGATATCGACGTCCCGGTCCACCGGCAGGCTCGATTCGCACGCGGGGGCGTAATTGAGGATGACGGTGACGCTGTGCCGCTTCGCCAGGGCGATCGCCGTGCGGTTGGCTTCGTCCGGCACTTCCATCTGCAGCATAAGGACGGACGCCGTCCGGAACGCCGGTTCCGCCGCCTCGACCTGTTCCGGCGTCATCCTGCCGTTGGCTTCGAGAGAGGTGCAGATCAGGTTGTCGCCGTTGGGATCGACGAGGATGATGCCTGTGCCGCTGCGTTCTCCCGGGTTCATGCGGACGTAGCGGGCGTCGACGCCTTCCTCCCGGTAAAGGTCCATGATGGCCTTGGAAAACACGTCGTCCCCGAGGGTGAAGATGCCTGTCACGTCGGCGCCGGCCCGCCGCGCCGCCAGGGCCTGGTTGGATCCCTTGCCGCCGAAGGACTGGAGAAACGGGCCCGCGTTGACGCTCTCCCCCTTGCGGGGGATAAAGGGGGTGCGCATGACAAAATCGACGTTGGCGCTGCCGACGAAGACGACGTGTCCAGGCATGGATTTCCTCCTCTCAACCATGGTAAGTCCTCGCGAATGGTCCGGAATAGCGTCATTTTCCGGACGGCGCGGCGCGGGAATCGGAACTGCCTTCACGCCGGCGCCTTGTGTTTCCCTTTCGGTCGCGGTATAGTTGCCCTGCCGCGACGGTGCGGTCGGGTGGGTATCTTGGAGCAGGAGCGGCGCATCTCGTGCAAGTTAAAAACGCATACGACCGGCTTGGCCTTCTGGCTATCGGGGAGATAGTCGCCTCGGTCCTGAACGATCTCGCCGCCTTCGCCCAACCGGGAATGACCACCGCCGAACTGGACGAACTGGCGGGCAGCCTGCTCCACGCCCAGGGCGCCGAAGCCACGCCCCGCAAGGAGTATGGCTTCCCCGGCCGGCTGTGCATCAGCGTCAACGACGAGGTGGTCCACGGCGTTCCCGGCGACCGGGTGCTGCGCGAGGGCGATCTGGTCAAACTCGACCTCACCGCAGACAAACGGGGGTATGTCGCCGACGCCACCCGCATGCTCTTGCTCGATCCGCCGGACGAGACGGCCAGGCGGCTGGCCGACACCGCCCGCCGCGCCTGCGAAGCCGCCATCGCCAGGGCCGTCCCGGGCATGCTCCTGACCGACCTGGGGCGCATCATCCAGGACGTTGCCGGCAGGGACGGCTTCCGCGTCGTCAAGGAGCTGTGCGGCCACGGGGTCGGCCGCCGCACCCACGAAGCGCCGGAAGTCCCCAATTATGCGGACCATTCCAACCTGGGCGTTCTGCGGGAAGGGATGGTCATCGCCATCGAACCCATTCTCAGCGCCGGCAACGGGCTGGTGCATCGTCTGGACGATGGCTGGACCTTCGCCACCGCCGACGGCGCGCTGGCCGGACATTACGAGGAGATGGTGATCATTGGCGCCGACGGCGCCGAAATCTCCACCGCGCGCCGCTTATGAAGTATCTTTTGCAGACATTCGGGTGCAAGTCAAATCAGTACGAATCCCAGGCAATCCGCGAATCCCTCCACGCCGCCGGCCATGTCGAGGCCGTCACGGCGGATGAAGCCGCGGTCATTATCGTCAACACCTGCGGCGTGACCGGCCGCGCCGGCGCGTCGTGCCGCAACGCCATCCGCAAGACGGTGCGGGCGAACCCGGGCCTGCGGGTCGTCGTCACCGGCTGCGGGGTGGATTTGCGGGAAGAGTGGCCCCACCTCCCCGTCCCGCCGGTGCTGGTGCCAAATGCGAAAAAACACAGCATCGCCAGGCTGCTAGCCGATCTGGACGCCGTGCCGGTCGAGGCCGAACCGGCGGATCGGTTCGCCCTCGGCATCACCGCCTTCGCCGGCCATACCCGGGCATTCATCAAGATTCAGGACGGCTGCGACAACTTCTGCACCTATTGCGCCGTCCCCTATGCCCGTGGCGTGCCGGAGAGCCGGCCCCTCCCGGCGATTCTCGACGAAGCCCGCCGCCTGCTCGCGAACGGGCACCGCGAACTGGTCCTGACCGGCATCAACATCGGGGCCTACGACAGCGACGGATTGCGCCTGGCCGATGTCGCCGCCCGCCTCGCCGTCCTGCCGGGGCTGGAACGCCTGCGGCTGGGATCGGTGGAACCGCCGCACCTGGACGAACGGCTGGTCGGCGTCATGGCGGCGCACCCGGCGATCTGCCCGCACGTCCATCTGCCGCTCCAGTCCGGCGACGACGCCATCCTCGCCGCCATGGGCAGGCGCTACGATGCGGCCGGGTTTATGCGCTGCGTCGAGTTGCTCCGGCGCGAGCTGGTCAATCCGGCCGTCACGACAGACGTCATTGTCGGCTTTCCGGGCGAGGACGACGCGGCGGCGCGGGCCACGGCTGACCTGTGCCGCAGGGCCGGGTTCAGCCGGATGCATGTGTTTCTGTTCAGCCCCCGGAAGGGCACGCCGGCGGCGTCCCTCCGACAGACCTGCCCCGACCGCGTCATCGAGGAACGAAAATCCGCCCTCATCGCCGTCGGCCACGATCTGGCGGCACGCTATGCCGCATCCTGCGTCGGCATGCGGGAACGCATCCTCATGGAAAAGTCCGGCACCGGCCTGACCGACCGCTATGTCTCGACCACGCTCCAGGGCGACCCGGCCGACCCGGGCGATGTCGTTGCGATCACGGTAACCGCCGCCGAAGGAGCCGGGCTGACGGCCGTCAGGGCGTAAGCGTTACCGCGCGGCCGACTGGCCCGCCAATGCCCCGCTCGCCAAGGCCCAATGCAGGTTAAAGCCGCCGCAGGGGCCGTCGACGTCCAGCACTTCCCCCGCAAAATACAGTCCCGGCACGACCCTGCTCGCCAGGGTCTTTGGGTCGACGCCCCGGACGTCCACGCCGCCTCGGGTGATCATCGCCCGCTCCCAGCCCTCGGTCGCCGTAATCCGCGCCGGGAACGCCCCCAGGTTCGCAGCCAGCCGATCCCGCGCCGCTCCCGGCAGGGCCGCAGCGGTGACGGCTTCGGCAAGGCCGGACCGTTCGCACAGGAACCGGGCCAGCCGGTCGGGGAGGGCGTCCCGAAGCAGGGTTGCGACCGGGCGCTCGCCGCGTTCCCGCCGCCACGCGTCGAGGCGGGCCAGCCAGCCAACCGTCTCCAATTCTGCCGTCCAGGCTATCGTGACCTGTGCGCCGCCCCTGTCCAGCGCCGCCGCCACCGAGGCCGAGAGGTCGAGGACCGCCGGTCCCGAGATTCCGGTGTGGGTGAGGAGAAGTTCGCGCCTGCCTTCGCGGGCGGAGGACCCTTTTTCCCGGAACCGCACCAGCGCGTCCGGCAGGACGATGCCGGCGAGGTCGTCCGGCAGGTCGGGCGTCCGCAGTCCCACCAGCCCCGGAACCGGCGGGCTGACGCGGTGGCCGAGCCGTTCCGCCATCGCCGCCCCGTCGAAGGTGGAGCTGGTGCCGGGATAACTCCTGCCGCCGCCGGTGACGATGGCCGCGTCGCAGGGAAATTCGTCGCCTCCGGCCAGGACCGCGCCGTCCCGTACCGCGATGTCGGTGACCCGGCAACCGGTCTCGACCAGCACGCCGAGCCGTTTCGCTTCGCCTACCAGGGCGTCCCGGACCGCCCTGGCGGAATTGGATTCGGGGAAAAAGTGCCCGCCGTCCCGGCACGCCAGCGGCTGGCCGAGCGCGGCGAACCAATCGCGCAGGGCGGGGTGGGGCAGGAGGTCGAGGGCTAGGGTTATGAAGTGGCCGCGCCGGCCGAAGCGGGCGGGCCATTCGGAAAGGGGCAGGGCGTTTGTCACGTTGCAGTGACCGCCGCCGGTGACGAGGAGTTTTTTGCCAGGCTGGTCGTTCCGTTCCAGCAGGCGCACGGATGCGCCGTGCCGCGCCGCCTGGATGGCCGCGGCCAGTCCGGCCGGTCCGGCTCCCATGACGACAATCCGCTTCACCGCAGGGCCGCCTTGATGAGATCTTCGATGCCTGCGTCCGGGTGTGTCGCAACCGCCTTTTCCACCCGTTCGATAGCCTCGTTCTGGGTCAGGCCCAGGGCCATGAGGGCGGCGACCGCCTCGGCGGCCGATCCTTCGGGCATGGCGTCGTCCGGTCCGGAGGTGAGGATGGTTTTCGCGCCCTTGAGTTCAAGGATGATGCGCTTCGCCGTCTTGTCGCCCACCCCCTTGATTTTCTTCAGCGCGCCCGAGTCCTGCCGCTCCACCGCGAGGCGGAATTCCTGCGGCGTCATGCCGGAAAGGATCTGCAACGCCATCGACGGACCGACGCCGGATAGGGCGATAAGGCGACGGAACAGTTCCCGTTCCTCCGCTTCGGCAAAGCCGATCAGGCGCATCTCGTCCTCGCGGACGACCAGGTGCAGCAGCACCACCGTCTCGGCGCCCTGCGCCGGAAGGCGGCGGTAGGCCGAAAGGGGGATGGTTATGTCGTAGCCGACGCCGCCCGCCTCGACGACGATACGGGAGGGCGATTTTTGCACCAGGACGCCGCGTACATGGTTGTACATACTTTTCCTTATTCGAGGTTGGCGTGTCGTTCGAACATCTGCGCCGATGTCAGTCCGCCGTCCTCCATCATCTGCATGACCAGCGCTTCGCAGAACAGGAACATCGCCTGTTCGAAAAGATTGCCCATCGGTTGGGCCGAGGTGGCGGTCGTCGTCCCGGCCGACTTGGGCGTCGGGGCGGGAAGGACGAGGCAGTCGTCGGCCAGCCGCCCGATGGTCGAGTCGCGGTTGGCGGAGACGAGGAGGACGGTCAGGCTCAGGCCTTTCGCCTTGGACGCCATCGCCGCCAGGCCGGCCGTCTCGCCCGAGCCCGAGCCGATAAGGAGCAGGTCGCCCTGACGGGCCGCCGGCGTGGTGACGTCGCCGACCATATGCACCGCCCGGCCCATGTGCATGAGGCGCATGGCAAAGCAGCGCAGCAACAGACCAGACCGGCCCGCGCCGGCGACGAACACGGTGCCGGCCACGCCGGCCACCCGTCCGGCGAAACGCGCCATGGCGTCGTCGTCGACCTGGTCGAACAGCGTTTCCACTTCGTGGAGGATTGTCCCGATCCCGGCTTTGAGTCCCACGGTGTCTCCTGTCCAGAGAGAGAGGTTTTCGGAGCGGCGTCGGTAATCCGACGATTGTACGGATTCTGCGGAGGAAGTCCATCGCACCTCCCCCACGGCCACACGGGAGAGGTCACCGTACCATTCCTCCCCATACGTCACCCCGGCGGTGCAGCGTGGACCAGCGCGCACGCGTGTGGTTGTGCCGGG
>JAJQBO010000037.1 GCA_021203245.1 Planctomycetaceae bacterium | reverse complement strand
CTTACTCATGGTAAATGGCGTGCTGTCATTACCGACCACAAGGGACGCCGGAAGACATATACGTTCGGGACGAACCGACAGCTTGCACAGAAGCAGGCTGATTTGCTGGAAGCGCGGGAACGGGAAATCAAAAACGGCATTCGTCCGGTTCCGGTCGAGACGGACACGCGGCCTATATGGAGCGTAGTTGAGGAATGCCTTGAGTGGGGCGCGGCGCAGGGCGGGAAGCGGGGGATGCCGTGGATTCCTACGCATTGCGCGACGAAACGGCGGCATTTGCTGGAATGGAAAGAGGCGTTGAAGCTGGAACACCTGACCGACCTGTACGGCATTCTGCCGAAGGTGGAAGCGTATACGCGGGTGCTTATGGCCGGTGGGAAGAGCGGGAAATCCGTCTCGATCCGGGTCGAAAGTCTCCGTTCCTTTATCCTCTGGTGCAAAAAGTGGAAGTTCCTCACCGAGAATCCGATTGAGGAAATCGCCAAGTTCGACACCACGCCGGTCAATATCCGCCGCGCCATGACCAAAGAGGAAATCAAGCTGTTGCTGGAAGGCTGTGCGCCGCACCGGCGGCTTCTCTACGAGGTCGCGGCATGTTCCGAACTTCGTGAAAACGAACTGCGCCAGTTGACGCCTCGCCACCTCGACCGCGACAACTGCGCCATCGTCATTGAACGGAAGTGGGACAAGGGCCGGAAAGACCGCCTCCAATATATCCCGCAGGAACTTATGCGGCGGCTTATCGAGTTCGTGGACAGCGGACAGGTAACGGCCCTGTATGAGAAGGCTATTCAGCAACAGGGCAGGCGGGCGAAGCTGAAAGGACGTGCCGTAAAACGCGCTCCTGTACGTACAGCGCAACAGTGCGGAACGATTGAAAGCGGATTTGAAGGCTGTCGGGATTCCGGTTAAGACGGAAGCGGGCAAGCTGGACTTCCACGCGCTGCGGACGGCATATATCAATCTGGTTATCGAGACCGGGGCCGACCTCAAGACGGCGCAGACAATGGCGCGTCATGCGACGCCGGAACTGACCATGAACGTGTACGGCAGATCGCGGGACGTCGCGTGCCGGGCGGCTGCGGAAGCGGTCGGAAATATGATATTTGCGGACAGCGAAGGGCAGGGTGAATCACGTACCGGCCACGAAAATTACATAAAATCAACACAAGGGCTGGATTTTGGCGGAAACGAAAAAACCGCAACTCTTTCTGGTGAAAGTAGTTGCGGTCATTTTAATATGGAGCGGGCGAAGAGATTCGAACCCTCGACCCCCACCTTGGCAAGGTGGTGCTCTAGCCACTGAGCTACGCCCGCGTTGCTTTTTGCTTTGAAGCGTTACCCTCAAAGGTCTGAGTACTATACGCATTTCACCGATTCATGTCAATTCTTTTTCAGCGCTTTTTTAGTACTTTCATTTCGTCCCGGATTTTACATAATTATGCAAATTCGCCCGCGCGCGACCCTTCGCGCCGGAATATTGCTGCGCACAAAGGAGATTTCGTGTTCACCGGCCTGGTAAAATGCCTCGGTACCGTCAAGGACGCCACCCCCTTCGGGAACGGCCGACGCTTCCGTATCGATATCAATAGCCTCGCCTCGACCAGTGCCGTCGGCCAGTCCATTGCCGTCAACGGCGCCTGCCTGACCATTACGTCGCTCCACGGCAACGAGGCGACCTTCGATGCTGTCAGTGAAACCGTCGCCCGCACCAACCTCGGCCGGCTCCGCGCCGGCGACACGGTCAACCTCGAACCGGCCCTCAAGGCTGGAGACGTCCTGGACGGTCATATCGTGCTTGGCCACGTGGATGCCCTGGCTCCCGTCCTCGCCATCGACTCCGGGAACGCCGCCGACCGCCGCCTCACCATCAGCCTGCCTGCCTCCATCCGTCATCTGGTGGCGGAAAAGGGGTCGGTGGCTGTGGACGGCATCTCCCTCACCGTCGCCGAGGCCGGGGCGGACTGGTTCACCATCGCCGTCATTCCCCATACCTGGGCCAACAGCAGCCTCTCCCGCCTTTCGGTCGGCGACGGCGTCAACGTCGAAGCCGATGTCATGGCGCGGTACGCCGCCCGCCTGATTCAGTATCCGCAAGCCGCCGCCGCCTCGGACGGGGTGACCATGGACCTTCTCCGGCAAAACGGGTTTATGTGACGGGAATTCGTCCCTTCATGCGGTTGTAGTTGACGAAGACCGGGGCGAATTCTATAATACAAGGCTTGGGTGATCGCCTGCCTGAACCCGGGGCGAACACACGACCGCGCCTGGAGCGGGAGGTGGGGTGACACCGCTTTCCGGAGGGGGCGCGTTCTTTTTTGGGCTCGGCCCGCAGTCGGCTTTTCCGGCTCGTTTAAGGAAGTGCACATGTCAATCAGCGACACCATTCTTGAAGGAATGTCCAAGGTCTTTGCCACCTTTTTCGGGTCGGCCAACGACCGCGAACTGAAGCGCATCTGGCCCACCGTCGTCAAGGTAAACGAGGCCTGGGAGTCCATCCGCACCCTCTCCGACGACGAAATCCGCAACAAGACCCGCGAATTCCGCATCCGCCTCCTGAACGGCGCCAGCGAAGACGACATTCTTCCCGAAGCCTTCGCCGTCGCCCGGGAAGCTTCGCACCGCACTCTTGGCGAAGGCAAGATGATCGAGGCCAAGTACGACGAAATCTCCATGGAAAACGGCAACTTCGTCTATAAGCCGGTCGAGGGCAAAATACCGCTTTTCGCCCACTTCGACGTTCAGCTCCTGGGCGGCATCGTTCTGCACGAGGGGAAAATCGCCGAAATGGTGACGGGCGAAGGCAAGACCCTGGTCGCCACCCTCCCCAGCTACCTGAATGCGCTCAGGCCCGCGGCCGAATGGGTGACGATGGCCAGGGAACTCCAGGGCGAGGACATGGACGCGTGGGTATTCAAACCCTACGGCCGGTACCATACCGAGGACGGCCGGGAGGAATGGGTGCTTCTCGACCGCCTCTGGGCCGAGCCGGGCGACCCGACCTTCCGCAACCCGGAGATGATTGTCCCCGTTTCCCGCAGCGTGCACGTGGTGACGGTCAACGACTACCTGGCCCAGCGCGACGCCGACTACAACCGGCCTCTGTTCGACTTCCTGGACATCCACGTCGGCGCCATCCAGTCCGGCATGGACTCGGAGGAACGCTATCCCATTTACCGTGGCGATATCGTCTATGGCACGAACTCGGAGTTCGGCTTCGATTACCTTCGCGACAACCTCAAGGTCAGGCGCGAAGACCAGGTCCAGGCCGACCGCAACTTCGCCATCGTCGACGAGGTGGACTCGGTCCTTATCGACGAAGCCAGGACCCCCCTCATCATCTCCGGCTCGACCCACCAGACCGCGGACAAGTATTACCTCGCCGACCGCGTCGCCCGCAAATTGAAGGGCGGCGAGCACAACGAGGTTGAGGACCGCATCGCCGACCTGATGAAGTCGGAGGGGTTGCAGCGCGAGGACGCGCGCATGCGGGCGGAAGAGGATTGGGACTTCGTCTTTTCCGAACGCGATCATTCGGCCAAGCTGACCGAGCGCGGCATGCATTCGGCCCTGCGCCTTCTCGGCATGCAGGACATCTACTCGGGCGAAAACCTCGACATGCCCCATTATATCGACAACGCGCTGCGCGCCCACGCCCTGTACAAAAAGGACCACCATTACATCGTCCGGGACGGCGAAGTGTTTATCGTCGACGAGTTCACCGGCCGCGTCATGGAGGGCCGGCGCTGGTCGGACGGTCTGCACCAGGCGGTCGAGGCGAAGGAAGGGTTGTCCATCAAGGACGAGTCGCAGACGGTCGCGACCATCACCTACCAGAACTTTTTCCGCCTTTACGATCGCCTCGCCGGCATGACCGGCACCGCCATGACCGAAGCGAAGGAATTCGACCGCATTTATAACCTGGGCGTCATCGCCGTCCCGACAAACCGTCCGCTGCGGCGCATCAATTATCCCGATCTCATCTACGGCACGCTCGAGGAAAAGTACCGCGCCATCATCGATCACGTGGCCGAGGTCCACGCCGCCGGCCAGCCCATCCTCATCGGTACCGTTTCGATCGAACGGTCGGAGGTCATTGCCGAACTGTTGACCCGCCGGGGCATCCAGCACGAAGTCCTGAATGCCAAAAACCACGCCCGCGAAGCCATGATCGTGTCCGAAGCCGGCAAGATGGGCGCGGTGACGGTCGCCACCAACATGGCAGGCCGAGGCACCGACATCAAGCTGGGGACCTTTACGGACGAGGAATTGCTGGAGCACTGGCAGAAGCGCGGCCTGGCGCCGAAGAAGGGCGTTTCGGTCGGGATGCCGGCGGAGGAATTCCGCACCGTGCTGGCGGAGCATTGGGTCGAGCACTATCTGCGCCACCCCGAAAGCAAATTCAAGGACGTCGACTTCGCGTCCAGGTCGGTGGACGAATGGGAAAAGGAACTCCGCGCCTTCTGGAAGGAGTGGGGGCTTCACGGTCCGGCCATCACCGACAGCGTCGCCGGATTGGGCGGTCTGCACATCGTCGGCACCGAGCGGCACGAGGCGCGCCGTATCGACAACCAGTTGCGCGGTCGTTCCGGCCGGCAGGGCGACCCGGGCTCGAGCCGGTTCTTCCTGTCCCTGGAAGACGACACCATGCGCATGTTCGCGGCCGAGAAGGTCAAGCGTTTTATGCAGTGGGCCGGCCTCAAGGACGGTGTACCGATTGAATCAGGCATGGTGACGAAGACGGTCGAGAACGCGCAGCGCAAGGTGGAGGAGCGGAACTTCGAAATCCGTAAAAACCTGCTCGAGTACGACCAGGTCATGAACGAGCAGCGCATGGTCGTCTATGGCCGCAGGCAGCAGTGGGTGGAAGGGGACAACCTCAAGGGCTCCATCGTCGAATACTGCAGCAACTACATCGACCGCCAGGTCGAGCGCGATCTCGAACTGCCTGCCGACGAATGGGACTTCCCCGCGATGGCGGATCGGTTGCACGACGTCTTTACGATAGAAGTGTCGCCGGAAAAGCTGAAGGAACTCGCCACCCAGCCGTCGAGCCACGAGGCGCTGACCGGGTATATCGGCGAGGAGTTGGAAAAGGCCTATATCGCCAAGGAGGAACGCCTCGGCCCCGAGATCATGCGCGTCATCGAAAAGATGGTGCTCCTGGAGACGGTGGACCGGAAATGGATGGATCACCTCTACGCCATGGACCTCCTCAAGGACGCCATCCACCTGCGTTCCTTCGCCCAGCAGGACCCCAAGGTCCGCTACAAGATCGAAGGCTTCGAGATGTTCGGCGAGATGTGGGAGAACTTCGAGAACGAGGTGGCGCAGTTGATTATGCGCGTCAACCCGGCCCAGGAGATGCGGGTACGGGAAAAGGTGGAGGTCAAGGAAGCGGTGCAGCAGGACTTCGACGCCCAGGCCGACAAGGCGAACGCGATTGGCGCGACGGCGGGCGAACAGCACCGCGCCCCCATCCGCAATGTCGGGCCCAAGGTCAAACCGAACGACCCCTGTCCGTGCGGCAGCGGGAAAAAATACAAGAAGTGCCACGGCCGCTAGTGACGGGCCGAACCGCCACGCTTTGGAAAAGAGACACCAGCACCATGAACCTTCTTGATGTTGCCTATAGCCTGTCCATCGGGCCGCACTATTGCTGGCACCGCTTTGTCACCGGCAAATATGGCCCAAAGACCCCGGAAAAGACCGGCCGCGTGCCGGATCGTTTCCGGTCGTCCGCCACCGCCGTGCTCGGCCCCGGCGATCCGCATGTCGAGTCGCCCTGCCTGTGGCTGCACGCGGTCAGCGTCGGCGAGGTGGTGGCGTCGGTGGATCTCGTCCGCATGTTCCGGGAAGACAATCCGCGCTGGGACCTGCGCGTCTCCACGACCACGGCGACGGGCAGGGCGGTGGCGGAAAAAACCTGGAACGAGGAGACGGTCGTCTATTATCCCCTCGATTTTTCCGGCATGGTGCGCCGGTCCTTCGACAACATCCGTCCCAACCTGATCGTCCTCATGGAACTGGAGATCTGGCCGAACTTCCTGGCCGAAGCGGCGCGCCGGCGCATTCCGGTGGTGGTCGCGAACGCCCGCATCACGGAACGGTCTGTCAAACGGCTCTCCTTTGCGCCCGGCGTGGCGCGAAACATGGCCAGGGCGGTCGAAGCCTGGTTTGCCCAGACCGAGGAGTACGCCGAACGGCTGGTGCGTATCGGCGTGCCGGAAAAACGCATCGAAGTCACCGGATCCGTCAAGTACGACGCCGTGCCGCTGGAAATCGACACAGCCCTCGCCGGCTATTACCGCCGCCTCTTCGGCTGCGGCGAGACGCCTTATGCCGACGGCGGCGACCTCCTTGCCGTTGCCGGCAGCACTCATCCGAGTGAAGAAAAGATTTTCCTCGAGGCGCTTCAAAAAGCCGTGGGCGACAAACCCGTCCGCCGCAAGGTCGTGCTGACTCCGCGTCACCCCGAGCGGTTGGACGAGGTCGAGGCTGTGGCACGCGACTACGGTACGGTTATCCGCCGCAGCGCTCTCCCCGAACCGTCGCCGGACCAGGAGCGGGGCGCTGTCGACGCCGATATCATCCTGGTCGACACGATGGGCGAATTGGCGAAGATCTACGCCGCCGCCGACGTCGTGTACATCGGCGGGACTTTCCACCGGCATGGCGGCCAGAACTTCATGGAGCCCTGCGGCCTGGCCAAGCCGACGCTGGTAGGTCCGCATTTGTGGAATTTCCGCGAGCCGGCCGAGCTGCTCCGCGGCGCGGACGGGTTGCGTGTTGTCGAGACGCCCGAGCTCCTCGCCGATGCCCTGAAGGAGTTCGTGGACAACCCGGCCGCCGGCGTCGCCATGGGCCGGCGCGCGCGCGAGGCACTCTTGAAGCAACGCGGCGCGGCGCGGCGCATGGTCGACCGCATCAACGGCATCGCGAGCGCGCTGACACGGCGGTACTAGACGACTCGGGGAGTATGCACATGGACCATCCGGGACCGGTCATTATCCCATCCGAACCGACCGTCGCCGGCCTCGAGGGGTCGTACCGGGTCATTCGCCTGCTGGGGCGCGGCACCATGGCGTCGGTCTATTTGGCCGAACAGGTGTCTATGGCGCGGCCGGTGGCTCTCAAGATCCTCTCGCCGTCGCTGGCGTCGGACCCGGAGTTTGTCGAGCGCTTTTTGCGGGAAGCCCGCGCCAGCGCCCGGCTCAACCATCCGAACATCGTCGCCGCCATCGATTTCGGCGAATTCGATTCGCGCTTCTTCCTGGCCATGGAGTTTGTCGACGGCCAGCCCCTTTCCGCCATTCTCGCCCGCGACGGCATGATTGAGGAGGAATGGGTCCTCACCATCGGGCAGGACGTCCTGAGCGCGCTCGCCCATGCGAAGGAACACGGCGTCATCCACCTCGACGTCAAGCCCGCCAACATCATGATCTGCAAGGACGGCGGCGTGAAGCTGGCGGACTTCGGCCTGGCGATGATTCTCGAGCACCCGGGCGCGGCCGAGGCGTCCCGGCGCGCCGTCGGCACGCCCTATTATATGGCTCCCGAGCAGGTCGAGGGGGGCAAGCTCGATTGGCGCACCGACCAGTATTCCCTTGGCGCGAGCCTCTACGAAGCCGTTACCGGAACGAAGCCGTTCCAGGGGAACAGCGTTTCCGACATTCTGGTGAAGCGCTTTTTCGAAAAACCGGTGCCTGCCTGGCGCATCGGCAGGCGGAGAACCAGCCGCGCCTTTTCCGCCGTGCTGGCGAAGATGCTGGCGCGTTCGCCCGACAGTCGCTATCAAACCATCGCCGATCTCGAGGCCGATTTCGCCCGGGTCAAGGCGGGCCGCAGTCCGCAATACGCGAAGCTGACCAGCGTCACCACGTCCATACCCAGCGCCGCGTCGTGGAGCTCTCTCGGCCTCGACTCCGTCGTCGGCCGCATCAACAGCCTGCGCTGGCAGCAGCGCTGGAACTGGTTGTTTTATTCATCCGTCCTGTTTCTCCTGCTGCTGGCCGGTTATGCAGGGCTGCACGCGCGCGAATTGATAGGCCCGACCCCGCCGGGAATGGTCCGCTATGAACTGGTGACAGAAGCCGAAAATCCGGGAGAGGACATATCCGCCAAGCTGCGCGAGATGTACAGCGGGGCCTATGCGCTGCTGCTCCGGGCGGAAAAAATTCCCTCTGTCGACAATATTCGCCGCGCCCTGTACAGCCTGCGGATGGTGTCGGAAAACCCGGATTTCCGCGACACCGCCTACGCGGCAACGGCCCGGCGGCGGATTGCCGCGCTTGAAGCCCAATTGAAACGCATGGGCATGGTCGACAATCCCGCGACAGGCGGCCTGGAGGTGGAGGAGGAATCGCCATGATGCGGTGGGTGCTGCTCTGCTGTTTCATCATCTGCGCCACGTGCGCGCAGGCACGGGATTTTTGCGAAGGCATGCCCGAGTCGTGCCGGGAGGACCTTGTCCGCATCGAAGATGCGTTTTCGACCGGCTTGTCCGGCGCCGCCGACGAAACGGAACGGTATGAGGTCCACCGCCTGCGCGTGGTGGCTCTGGCGGAACTGACAGAACGGACCTACGGATCGACCTTGACCTGGCTGTCGGAACGGAACGACGCGGCGGCGGCGGCGCTCCAGGAGGAGCAGGGCACGTGGCTGCGGGACCTGTACGAAAAGCTGGCCGGAGCGGAAACGGTGGAGGGGGAGGGCGGCGGTGGTAGAAATGCTGCTGGCCCGCCTGCATGAATTTGGCGACGCGACCCGGGACGGCAGGTGCACCGG
>JAJQBO010000133.1 GCA_021203245.1 Planctomycetaceae bacterium | reverse complement strand
GCTCTATCGTTTGGGTGTAAAACACCCCAACCTCCCCCATACGTCATCCCGGCGTGCGGACAGTAACCAGCGGAGTAAGCGGGCGGTTCGGCCGGGGTCCACGGGGATAACCGGATAAGGCACCGAACTCAACTAACAAGCGCTATAAGGTGCTCCAAGGAGAATCCTTGTACGACCATGAAGTCCGCTGGTATGCCTTGGTGCCGGTGGCGATGCTGGTGGCTTTTGCCCATATTTTCGCCGAAGCCGGCGGCTGGTATCCGCAGGCGGACGTCAGGCCGGACTGGTTCTGGTGCCTGGCGTTTATTGCCGCGCTCCGCACGCCGCCGACGCAGGCGATCGTGGCCTTCTTTACCTGCGGATTGATACGGGACATCCTCGTCGGCCCGAGGCTGGGGGCTGCCGCCATCGCCTTCCTCCTCATCGGCTACCTGACGCTGTCGTGGCGAATCCTCGCCTCCCAGCGGAACTACGCCTCGCAATGCCTCCTCGCCGCCGTTACCGCGTTCCTTGTCGCCATGCTGAAGCACTCCCTTGATTACGGAGGGCTGACCTATAAGCTTATAGACAGGGTTTTTCTCCTGTCTTTGGGAGACGCCGTCCTGACCCTGGCGGCCTACGTGCCCATGAGCCTTATCCTGAGCCTCGACTCGTTCCGCCCCTGGAAGGAAAGGAGCGGCTTTTAACTTTGCGTGAGGGTGCCCCCGAGTGCTACGCTTTCGCCTCTACCTCATATCCGCCGTGTTTGCCCTGATGTTCGCCGGCGCGCTCTACCGCCTCGTCGATCTGCAGTTCAACCAGTCCGCCGCCCTCGCCGCCTACCGCGACCAGCGCCTCAGCCATATTGAACAAAAAGCGCCCCGGCGCGGCCGTATTGTCGACGTCGACGGCAATATCATCGCCGAAGACCAGCCTACCCAGGACCTCTGGATCTATCCGGCCCGGGTCGAACGGGTCAACCGCCGCCGCCAGGTGGTGTCGAACCTGATGCCGCTCACGCCTGATCAGATGCTGGCCATCGCCGCCGCGCGGGGCGACGATCGCACCTTCGAGCGGGGCGTCGCCGCTGCCGCCCTGGCGGGGGCGAACCCGCTGGTGGCGGATCTCGCGGCCCGCCTGAAGATGGACCGGGAAGAGGTGGCGAATCGCCTTATCGGCGCGGTCATCGCCGCCAGGCCGGCGTCGCGGGACGATCTCGTCTACCCCCGCCTCGCCATGGAGGACATCGACTTCGCCCTCGCGCTGGAAATCCGGGCCGCCCGCGCCAACCCCTACGACGACGCAATGTGGAACGCTACGGAAATCCGCACCGGCGGCAAACGCGTCTATCCGGCCGGCAAGCTGATGGGCCACATCACCGGCACGGTCGGCAAACTCACCGCCGAAGAGTACGAAATCCTTCGCGGCCGCTGGGACGGTGATGCCGCCGTGCCGGGGACGGGCGTTATCGAAAAGGCGGGGCGGGTATTCTTTTCCATCCTTTCCGACAACGAGCGCAATCCCGTCTCCGACGAGGAATTGATCGTCCGCCTGCGCGAAATCAAGCGAAGCGGCCGCATGCTGAAGAGTCAGGGCTATTTCGCCAACGAGATCGTCGGCCGGGGCGGGATGGAGCAATACTACAACCAGGTGCTGCGCGGCCGTCACCGGCTGCAACGGCTCCGGCTTACCCGCGATGCCGACACCGGCCGCCGCCGCTTCGAGCCGAAAGGCGATGTCGAAAAAGCCGAAAACGGCGCCGATCTGCGGCTGTCCATCAAGTTGGACGTCCAGAAGCAGGCGTACGAGATTATGGAAAAGCACATCAAACGCCTTGCCGCCGAGCCGCGCCTGGCCGGGTGGACCCCCTCGGGCGTCGCCATCATGATGGACCCGTACAACGGCCGCATCCACGCCCTCGTCTCGGTGCCGTCGTACGATCCCAATACCTTTAACTGCGATTTCACCAAGCTGGCCGGGGACCCGCGTCTGCCGCTGGTCGACCGCGCCGTGGCAGGCATCTATCCGCCCGGTTCCGTGGTCAAGCCCATCGTCGGCCTGGCGGGACTGAGTGAAGACGTCATCATGCCTGGGCAGAAATTCAATTGCGAACGGGTGATGATGTTGGGCGGGGCGCGGTTCAACTGCCTGGGCCGTCACGGCTGGGTCGATTTGGAATCGGCCTTGATGCATTCCTGCAACATGTATTTTTACCATACCGGCGAAGCGCTGGGCGGCCGACGGCTGTATGAATGGTTTACCCGCTTCGGGCTGGGTCACAAGACCGGCATCGACATCGCGGGCGAGGCGAACGGCGTCATCCCCCGTAACGCCTATACCCGGCGCGGCTGGGCCACCGGCAACACCTATCACCTGTCCATCGGGCAGGGCATGGCGACCACGCCCCTCCAGGTGGCTGTTTCGTTCGCGGCCCTGGCCAACGCCGACGCCAGGACGGCCCGGGTGGTGCGGCCGCACCTGCTTATCCCGCCGGTCGACCCCCAGACCCCGGCCGAGGAAGCGTTGATGCACGAAGCGCTCCGCCTCGATCAGCCGGTGGCTGAAATCGCCATCGACCGGGAAGCCATGGCCACGGTGCGCCAGGGCTTGTGGGAAACGGTGCAGGGCAAGCCCGGCACCGACGAATTCGGCACCGGTCTGTATGCCAGTTTTCCCGCGCCAGGCGGCGGATTTCTACTGGAGGTGGCGGGCAAGACCGGGACGGCGGAATGGAGCCGCGTCGTCGGCGGACGCGCGGTCAAACAGACGTCGCACGTGTGGTTTTCCTGCTACGCGCCGTTCGACCGTCCGGAACTGGTGGTGGTGGTGTTCCTGCCCGAGGCCGGCGGCGGCGGCGGCAGCGTTTGCGCGCCCATTGCCAAGGAATTGATGCGCATGTGGTTTAATCTGCCGGAGCGGCCCTTGCCCCGGCAGGAGGAGGGGACGCTTGGGTAAGATTGACTTGTGGCGGGTGGATTGGGTGTTCCTTCTCGTTGCGCTGGCCATCATCGGGCTGGGTCTGCCGTTCCTCAGGAGTTCGGCGACGCCCGGCGACTTCGCCCGGCAGGTGATATGGCTGGCAATCGGCCTGGCGGCCCTGGCGGCGTTTGCGGTCATCGACTTCCACTTCTGGATCAAGTGGGCGTATTGGATCTATGCCGGGACGGTGGCGCTCCTGCTGGTGGTGTTGTTCGCTCCTCCCATCAATAACGCCCACTCCTACCTGCGCGTCGGTCCTGTCGGCATGCAGCCGGCGGAACTGTTCAAGCTGGCGCTTATCCTCGCGTTGGCGCGACACCTTGGAAAACGGGAAAACCAGCACATGCTGCACGGGCTGATTATCCCGTTTGCCCTGACGCTTGGCCCGATGTTCCTGATTTTGCTCCAGCCCGACCTGGGGACGGCCCTGACCATCCCGCCCATCCTCTTTGCCATGCTGTGGACGTCCGGGGCGCGGTTCTCGCACCTGGCGACCGCGGTGGCGATGGGGCTGGCGTCGATTTTTCCCATGTGGCACTACGGGATGAAGCCGTACCAGAAGGCGCGCATCAACGCTTTCTTCGATCCCGAACGCTATGAATCGAACGAGGCCTACCAGCTCCTGATGAGCCTGACCGCCATCGGTTCGGGCGGCGTCTCCGGCCTGGGGCTCGGCAACGGGGTTATTACCGACCTGAACCTGCTGCCGGAAAAGCACAACGACTTTATCTTCGGCGTCATCGCCGAAGAGGGCGGTTTTGCCGCGTCGGCGACACTTGTCCTCCTGTATTTGCTGTTCGCGCTGGTCGGCTTGCATATCGCCTGGACCGCGTCCGACCGCTTCGGCAGGATGGTGGCGACCGGGGTGGCGGTCATCGTCGGCTGGCAGGCCGCCCTGAACGTCTATGTGGTGACAGGCCTTTTCCCGACCACCGGGGTAACGTTACCGCTGGTCAGTTACGGCGGGTCGAGTTTGGTGGTGACCTGCGCCATGGTTGGGGCCGTCCTCAATGTCAGCCAAAGCCATCCGACCTTGGAAAAACTCGAAAATCCGGATAAGATTTAATGGCGTGCGCCGCTTTTTGCCGTGACATTTTACTGTCCAGGACGGATTTTTTTGCCAGGCCAAAATCCGTGCCATTCCCGCCATGGTACCGGTTTTTCTCGCCTTTTATTAATCATGCTACGCTTTGGGTTCCACACTTGCGCGAAAACCGGAAGGCGCGGGCTTCGACGCTCCATGCCATTTTACGCGCCACTCTTGCCGTAATCCGCGAAACGCCAAGATATTTCGCCGGGCAGGGTTGGTTTCGGACAGAAATCAGACCGGTTCCGTCAACTATACCTGTATTTATGGATTACAGTATAAGTAGACGTAACGTTTTGGTTAGGGAAGACTTAGTACGAAGTTAGTCGCGACGAAGTTTGATTTTAGCTCTTGATTATCATCGAGTTGTGGGTATCATGGTGTCCTCCGGGAGTGGCCTTTACAAAGGATGGCATAATCACCATGACCGCGTTTACCGGCGATCATTTTGCCTTTCTCACCCGCTTTTTAGCCCAATCGCGCGATGCGGTGCTGGCTGTGACGGTCGACGACGGCGCAATTATATGGGCAAACGACCGGGCCGAACAATTGCTCGGCCAACTCTATGCCTCGACCATCCAGGAATCCTGCCGCGTCAGCCTCGCTTCCCTGACCACTCTACTGGACAATCCGGGAAAGAAAACTTTTGTCGATATAACTATCGGGAGCAACCACAATACCGGTCACAGGAGCGTCTCCCTCCAGGGGGTGGGTGAACGGATGCCGGGAGGCGATAACCGCGCCGCGCTCCTGAGAATGGAGCCGGGGGTGGAAGCGCCGGCCGCGACCGACGATGACGCGCCCGATTTCGAGCGTTTGTTCAATTCGATTGACGCCGGCGTCACTCTTCGCGATCCCGAAACATTCGCCATCCTCCACCAAAACCCGCGCGCGCTGCAATGGATCGAATCATTCCCCAATCCCAAGAGCGCCGAACATATTGTCCAGGCCCTTGCCGGCTATTTTAACGCTGAAAAGGTGGATGTGCCGCGGCTGCTTCGTTCTGCACTGGAAAAGGACGGCCGCATCTGTCTCGTCCACCAGTGCCCCCTCGCCGCCGGCGGGACGTTAAGCCTGACCCTGAACTTCCAACTCACGCGCTTCCATGATCGCGACTGCCTTCTCACCACCTCCTACGACGTCTCCCGCTGGCGCGCCATGGAATCGGATTTTCTCCGCTTCCGTCAGACCTCGGCCGCGATTGTCGAAAATATGCCGGTCAGCCTGTCCATCTACGACCGGGACCTGACCCTGCGCCATTATAATCCGACCTTCCTGGAAAAGGTGGCGCGGTTTTCCCCCGTGCCGGAGGGGCAGTTGATCGGGTCGCCGTTGCAGACCCTGTACCCGGTGTCCTGGCGCGAAACAAGGACGTGGCTGGAAACGGTCATGGCCAGCCGCGCGCCGGATTCTGTGTACGAAAAACCCACCACGCTGATTCCTGAAAACGGCAAGGCAGTCGTCACCTACTGGAACCTCCAGGCCGCGCCCATCTTCGGCGTGGGCGGCGAGGTCGAAGGCGTGATGTGCATTTCCCAGGACGTCACCACCCAGGTGCTGGACAGGCGCGAACTGCAGGCAAAACAGACCAGCCTCCGTAACCTCATGGAAAATCTCCCCGGCATCATCTACCGCTGTGCCACCACCACCAATTTTGGGGCGGAGTTCGTCTCCCGGGGCTGCCGCGAAATGACCGGCTATTCGCCTGCCGAACTGGTGGGCCGCAATCCGCTGTCTTTTTTCGGTCTCGTCAACCCCGAGGACCGACAGCGGGTCGAGGACGAGGTGGCTGCCACCCTGCTGCAGGGCATCCCTCTCCAGACCGTCTTCCGCGTTCGGGACCGGGAGAGCAGGGAGCGGGTGGTGTGGAACAATTGCCAGGTGGTGGAGTTTTCCAACGGCAAGCCCGCCGCATTTGAAGGCATTTTCACAGACATCACCGACCGCCACCGGCTCGAAGCGGCGGAATTGTCCAACCTGTCGAAGAGCGAATTCCTGGCAAACATGTCGCACGAAATCCGCACCCCCATGAACGGGGTCATCGGCATGGTCAACCTGCTCCTCGATACCGACCTGACAGCGCCCCAGCGCCAGTTCGCCGAAACGATACGCATGAGCGCCGAGTCGCTCCTGGCGGTCATCAACGATATCCTCGACTTCTCCAAAATCGAGGCAGGCAAGCTTGAGCTTGAGAGCATCACCTTCTCCCTCCCGGACATGCTCGAAGATGTCTGCGACCTTATGGCGGTCCGGGCCCAGAAAAAGGGGCTGGAACTGATCCTCGAAATCGACCCCGGCCTGCCGGCGGGCGTCCAGGGCGATCCGAACCGTTTGCGGCAGATAATCCTCAATCTTCTCGGGAACGCGGTCAAGTTTACCGCCGAGGGCGAAATCCTCCTGCACGCGTCGCTGGTGGATTCGGGGACGGATGGCGAGGTCCTCCGCTTCAGCGTCACCGACACCGGCATCGGCATCGAGCCCGAACGGCTGGCCAAACTGTTCACTCCTTTCAATCAGGGCGGCGCGTCCATCTACCGCCGGTATGGCGGCAGCGGCCTTGGCTTGTCGATTTCCAAGCGGTTGGCCGAACTCATGCAGGGCGACTTCGACGTCATCAGCCACCCGGGCAAGGGCTCGCGGTTTTCCTTTACCGTACAGCTTGGCAGCGCGGACGATGTGGAGAAACCGCGCGCGCCGCCGTCCGGATTCGCCGGCCGCAAGCTGCTTCTGGTCGAGGACAACGACTCCCTGCGCCGCGTTCTGGCCGCGCGGTTGCGGCGCTGGGGTTTTCGCGTCGAAGCGAGCGGGGAAGCGCCTGCCGCGCTGGAACTGGTGCGCGCCGAGGCGGACAATCCGTTCGACGTCGCCATTCTCGACAAATATATGGGCGGTTTTGGTGGCGATTCGCTCGCCTGGGCCATCCGGAGCAAGCTGGGCCACGAAAAATTGCCCATTCTCCTGCTCGCGAGCGCCAACGTCATGGTGACGAAAGAGGAAAACGGTGCGCAGGGCCTGTACAGCCTGGCCAAGCCGGTCCGGCGCGATCGCCTGGTCTCGGCCCTGAAGACCCTTCTCGGCCTGCGGCGGGAAGGGGAAGGGCTGACGCGGATAACCGCCCGCACCAGTCCGTCGTGGCGGTGGCGGCATCTGCGGGTGTTGGTCGCCGACGACAACGTGGTCAATCAGAAGGTGGTCACCGGCCTGCTCGGCAAGAACGGCTGCCATGTCGACGTGGCCTCCAACGGCCACGAGGCACTGGCCGCCCTGCGGAGCAATTACTACGACATCGTGCTGATGGATTGCCTAATGCCGGAAATGGACGGTTTCGAAGCGACCCGGCTGATTCGCGCCCCCGGTTCCGAGGTGCTCAACCCCCATATCCCGATTATCGCCCTCACCGCCTCGGCCATGCAGGGTGACAGGGAAAAGTGCCTGGACGCCGGCATGGACGATTATGTCTCGAAACCGATTATCGCCAAGGATTTGCTGGATGTCATTAGCCGCCATTGCATTACGGAAAGCTTGCGAAAGCTGCCGGGGTAGTCCCCGTAGCGCATGGAAAGAGGTTTTTGATCAGACGCAAGGTATCCGTGATTCTTTCGGTTCGCTGAACAATGACCAATGTCGCAGGTTACCTCGATTTTCTCCTAAAGTTCTTGCGCTTACTTCCGCAAATATAAGATGTAACGCGAGCAGGAACGACTGGAGAGTCTACCCCCGCTCAGAGTCAGGAGTATCTGGCGCTGCCACGTCGTAGCAGACCCACCGTTTATCGGGGTGCGAGTGAATCGCATTGAACGGCGTGTTTGCGAAAACACAGTTGGAATCGAGAGGAGGGAGACGCCGCGAGCGTACAGGGGCCATGCCTTGTCACACAAACCCTTAATTGGGACCGGTTATTTCAGTCCGCACCGGGCACGGAGGCGAAGCGGAGCAGTGCGAAACGGATTTCGCCTTCAGGGATGACAGATCAAGGATGACCGCCTTGTCTACCGGTTGGAGCCCTACCTCCCTCCCATTTTTACCAATTGACGGAGTGCCAGTTTTTTTTCTTCCCCCGGGTTTCCCCGGGGGGGGTTGGCGGATTTCAATCCGTGAAAAAACCGTTGTACCGCTGTGAAATGGTTAATAAACGGTGCAACGGAGGTTTTGTTCCGGCTATATTAATACGTAGGCGACAATTCGATGCTGGACCTGGTCGCAGATAGATGGTATACTGGAATTAAGGCTTTGAAATAATTGGAAATACCATGAGGATTCCGGCGATCCGAGTGTGAACCGCGTTCCTGTCTCAGGTGGTCCATTTCCCGGATAATTCACTGTACGCCTGCGGTTGCCTACGATTCGGTAGGCCTATGGGAGGGCGAATGGCTCGGTGTCCCTTGTCTCTTCGTGAAGTTTGCGAAGGTGCGTGAAGGAACCAACATGTCACAAATGCCACAAGTGGTCCGGACGGCAATCGCACAAAACATCCGCCGGCATCGGCTGGAAAAATTTCCCGGGCGCGGCGGCGCCAAATCCTGCGCCAAGGCGTTTGGCGTGTCGCCGCAGCAATGGTCGCCGTGGGAACGGGGGTACAGGACGCCGAGCGAAGCCCATCTGCAGCGCCTGGCGGAATTTTTCGACACAACGGTCGAGGAACTGACCAGGCCGTCCCTCACCGAGGAAGCCGTGACGCTCCCGTTTCCCGGTCAGAAAGAGCCGCTGTTCAAGGCGATTATCTCCCATAAGGTCAGCGACTCCTCCCCGACCCCCGTCACCCTGCCCGAGTTTTTCCTCGATGCGCCCAATGCCGGAGCCAAGGCGGTGTTTGTCATCAAGGACGAGATGGTGGTCACCGAGGTCCGATACGAAACAACCGCGCGGTAGGGCAGGGCAAAACGTATGATCACCGAGAAG
>JAJQBO010000086.1 GCA_021203245.1 Planctomycetaceae bacterium | reverse complement strand
ACCCGGAACGGATTCCTCCCGCATTCCCCCTTGCGCGGAAGGGGGCGGTGGATACAACCCTCTGGTGCGGCAGGCAACCGCCCACCCCTGTCCCGCCCCGGCGGGAGCCAAGCGAGAACAACAATGCACAATGCAGCGGATATCCGCACCGTCAAACGGTACCAGGTCTTCCTTTTTGCCCTGCTCTCCCTCGTCTACATGATGCCCTTTGTCCAGGGCGTGATCATGTCGGTCGTCGCCAAGGACGTCATGGCCGAACTGCGCCTGTCGCCCGAACAGATGGGGCTGCTCGGCTCCGCCTATATGTGGTGCTATGCCGGAAGCATGATTTTCTCCGGCATGGCTGCCGCCTACTTCGGACCGCGGCGCTATCTGACCGGCATGTATCTGATTTCCGGCATAGGGGGCGTCGTCTTCGCGGGCGCGAACGCGCTGCCGCTGGCCTGCCTCGGCCGCGCCCTCGCCGGCATCGGCACCGCCGGCGTCCTCACTTCCTCCCTCACCCTGTTCGCGCGCTGGTACAGGGGCGAATCCTACGCCACCACCTGCGCCCTGTTCTTTTCCGTGGGCGGGCTGGGAGCGTTCCTGGGAGCCGGGCCGCTGGCTGTCGCCAATGCCGCATGGGGCTGGCGCGCCTGCCTCCTCTTTATCGGCCTGCTGACCGTGGTCTATGCCATCCTCGTCCTCTTCTTTGTGCGCGACTGGCCGCCGGCCGGCATGGAGCAGATGCTGGGCGTGTCGGCCGCCCCACGGGAACGCATCACCCTCGCCACCATGTGGAAGACGGTCAAGACCCTGTCCGGCAGCCGGGATTTCTGGAAGCTGGCCCTGTGGTTCATGGGGATGTCCGGGTTCTACCTGTCCTTCGCCGGGCTGTGGGCGGTGCCGTACCTGAAGGACGTGCACGGCCTCACCGACGCCAAGGCGGGCATGGCCCTGTCGATGTTCTCCTTCGGCTTCATCATCGGCAACCCGCTGGTATCGTGGCTGTCCGACAAACTCCGTTCCAACCGCATCGGCCTCGCCGGCAGCGGCGGCCTCTGCCTGGCGCTGATCCTGATCATGATGGCGGCCGGCACGCGCCTCCACTACCTCGGCATCATCCTCCTCTGCTTCGGGTTTGGCATGGGCTGCAACGCCCCCAACGTGCTGATCTACGCCTCGGCCAGGAACCTTTTCGGATCGCGCATGGCCAATATCGCCAGCGGCGTGCTGGCGGGGTTGTGCTTTGTCGCGGGCGCGTTTCTCCAGGTGGTCGGCGGCGGCGTGCTGGGCTATGCCGAACGGCGCGGCATGGATCACACCCTCGCCTATATCCTTGCCTTCCTCCCCTATATCCTCTGTTTCCTCACCGCCATCTACTGCGGGGCGACCTTGTCGCGGAACAGCGATCCGGGGCGGATTTCCCCGCTGTCCCTGCGGGCGCAGACGCGCATCGTGGAAAAACCCGACGAAAAAACCGACGAAAAATCGTCATGACCCGCTTGACTAGGCGCGTCCATGGGATATCAGTACATAAGGCGTGTGCGCCCGCACACCACGAGACGGAACAAATATGGCCCTGATGCGTTCAACCCGACCGACCCTGAAAATGATCGCCGACTACGCCGGGGTGTCCCGGGGCACGGTCGACCGGGTCCTGCACGGCAGGCCGAGGGTGAGTCCGGAAAAGCGCAAACGCGTCGAAGAAGCGCTGGCCAAGCTGCGCTATACCCCCAACGCGGCGGCGCGGTCCTTGGCGCTGAAGACGAAAAACCTGACCATAGCCGTGGTCCTGCCGTCGTGGAACCCGTATTTCCGCAACGAGATCGACAAGGGCATTTCGGCCGCGCGGGACAGCCTGCGCGACTACGGCCTGTCGGTGGTCAAGCACCATTTCGAAACAGACAGCCCGGCCGACTGCTTGAAGGTCATCGACATGGTGCTGCAGGACGGCGCGCGCGGGCTTGCCGTCTGCGCCAGCAATGCGCCGGCGGTGCGCGAGCGGTTGCTGGAGGTGCACCGCAGCGGCATCCCGGTGGTGACGTTCAACTCCGACGTGCCCGAGTGCGGCCAGTTGTGTTTTGTCGGCGAGGATAGCCGCAAGAGCGGCCGCATCGCGGCCGACCTCATGTACAAACTGGTGGGCAGGCACGCCACGATCTGCCTGGCCTGCAACAACCTGGAGTTTGATTCGATTCAGTCCCGGCTTGCTGGGTTCAGCGCCAGGATGGCGGAGCTCGGGTTGGGCCAGCGCGACTTCCCCATCATCGAGACCTACGAGCGCTACGACATCACCTACCGGAAGGTGCTCGACCACATGGAGGCTAATCCCGACTGCGGCGGCCTTTACATGATGGCCGAAAGCATCGTCGGCGCGGTTGCGGCCCTGAAGGAGGCGGGCAGGCTCGGATCGGTGCGGGTCGTCAGCCACGATCTGCCCGAGGCGACGGCGGCGGCGTTGCGCGAGGGCTCGGTGGATTTTACCGTCGATCAGAATATTTATTTTCAGGGGTTTCGGCCGGTGTCGATTATCGCCGACTATCTGCTCTCCGGCAAGCATCCCGAGGAACGGCAGGAATTTACGCCTAACACCATCCTCTGTGCCGAAAGCATCCGCACCTCGAGGGAGTAGGAGGAGGCACGTTGATTTAAAAAAAAATGTGCGCGTGAACACCCCCGTCTTCGTTTTGTGGGGTATGATAGGAGTAGCTGGACCGGCGGTCGGGATGGCGCGGTTGTGCCGTCCATTCAATTCTCGAAAAGTGTGCGCGTGAACGCACGCTTCGTCTGCAAAGGAGTCGATCATGATTACCCGTTTCCGTACCGTGGCCCTGGCCGCCTGTCTCGTCGCGGTACTTGTCCCTCCCGCCCTGGCGGGCGAACGGTCTGGACCGCTCTTCGGGTATTCGGCCTGCAACCTGGTCCATGATTTCCAGATCCGCCTCCGGGACGCTGTCGCAGCGGAGGTGGTTAACCAGGGCGCGGGCATCGTCGTCCGCGACGCCAACGACGATCCGGAGGAACAACTGCGCGGCATCTGGGCCATGCTGGCCGAAGGCGCCGACACACTGATCGTCGTCCCCACCGACAACGCCCGCATCGACGCCATCCTCCTGGCCGCGCGGTCCGCCGGGGTGCCGCTCATCTTCGCCAACCAGAACCCCTTCACCGGCGAGCGCCCGCCGGAAAACGTCTATTATGTCGGCGCCGACCCCTTTGCCGAAGGCGAGGCGCAGATGCTGTTTGTCGGCGACGAAATCGGGGCCGACGGGCGGGTGTTTATCCTCGAGGGGAGCGGCGGCAACCCCGCGTCCGAAGGTAGGACCCGGGGCGCGCGCAGCATCGCCAGCGGCGTGTTCAGGGAAATGGCGCTGTTGATGGAATCGGGCGCGAACTGGCAGCGGGATCACGCCCGCATGACGACCACCGCCTGGCTCGACGCCTTCGGCGCGGAGAAGATGGACGCCATCGTCGCCGCCAACGATTCCATGGCCCTCGGCGCCATCGATGCGCTGGAGGAACGGGGCATCGACGACGTGGTGGTGGTCGGCGTCGACGCGCTCCCCGAGGCGCTCCAAGCCATTCGCGACGGCAAGATGGCCGGAACGGTCGTCCAGGACGCAGAGGAACAGGGGCGGCTGGCCGTCCATGTCGCCGGGAGCGCGGTCGCGGGCGGGAAGCAGGGGCAGATCCACATCGTGCCGTCGTCCATCGTCACCCGGGAGGAACTCGAGCGGGACCAGGGACTGGCGGCGGAGTAAGGACAACCGGTGCGGGCGGCGGCGCGCTTACGGCGCGTCCAGTGACGGGTGCGCCGCGTCCGGCCCGGACACGGGCAGCCAGCGGCGCAGCACCCGGATCAGCGCTTCTTTGCGGATTGGCTTTGGCAGAAAGTCGTTCATGCCGGCCTCGCGGAGGATGGCCTCGACGCCGGTACTGGAGTTGGCGGTAAAGGCGACGATCGGCACTTCGCGGAGAGCGCCCCCGAGAGCCCTGAGACGCCTGGTCGTCTCCACCCCGTCCATCTCCGGCATCATGTGATCCATGAAGATCAGGTCGTACCTGCCGCCCCTGGCCTTGTCCAGCGCGTCCTGCCCCGATACCGCCGTATCGCACTCCAGGTCGGACAGGCCCATCAGCCCCCGCGCCACCCGCAGGTTGATTTCGTTGTCGTCCACCACCAGCACCCTGGCCCCGGCGCGGATGCCTTCCTTAGCCGGTAGTTCCGGCTTGATCATCCGCGTCGGCTCGCCCGAAACGAGCGGCACCCGCACCCTGAAGGTGCTGCCCTTGCCGTACTCGCTATCGAGGTCGAGGCTCCCGCCCATGATGCGGGCAAGACTCATGCTGATGGACAGGCCCAGGCCGGTCCCCTTGACATTGCGGTTGCGGGTGGTGTCGACCTGGCGGAAGGCGTCGAACAGCGCCTCGCGGTCTTCCTTGCGGATGCCGATCCCGGTGTCGGATACGTCGAAGCGCAGTTCCCCGTCCCCGGCGGTGGCGATGAGGGACACCGATCCGGCGGGGGTGAACTTGACGGCGTTCCCGAGCAGATTGACCAGGATCTGCCGCAGCCGCACCTCGTCCGCCACCACGTACTCGGGCACGTCGGGTTCCCGGTGCATGGTAAAGACGAGGCGCTTTTCGCGGGCGAGGTATTCGGTCAGGCTTGCCACGTTCTCGAGCATGCGCCACAGGTTGAAGGAGGTGGGCACGAGATTCAGTTTACCCGCGTCCAGGCGCGAGACGTCAAGGATGTCGTCAATGATGACGAGCAGCGATTCGGACGACGACTTGATGTCCCGGACAAAAGCTTTTTGCCGCTCCGGCATGTCCTCGGCCATGAGGATGTCGGCGATGCCGACGATGGCGTTCATCGGCGTCCGCAGTTCGTGCGACATGGTGGCGAAGAACTGCGTCCTCGCCCGCGCCATCTCCTCCGTCCGTTTCTTTTCAAACTCCGCCTCCATCGCCGCCAGCTTGAGCTGGTGATTTTGTTCCATGCTGCCCAGCATGGTGCCGAGCGATTTCGACAGGACCGCCACCTCCCGGCCGCCCTTGCCGACGTCGTCGAGGTCCTGCGGATCGACGACCAGGCTGCCGTCCGCCATCCCCTGCGCCAGGCGGGACAGGCGGTTGATGGGGCTGACCACGCCGCGCGCCGCATAGGCGGTGGCGAGGACGATAAACGCCACGCCGAGGAGCGACAGCAGCGCCAGGGTCTACATCAGTCCCCGGAGGTCGCGGTAGAGCACGTCCGTGTCGACCTCGAGGTAGAGGTAGAGGCGGTGTTCGTCGTCCCCGATGGCGACCGGGACCAGTTGCATCAGCGCGTTGTCGCCCGTCATGGGCGAGCGCATCTCCGTCTGTATCGGGGTCCCGTCCGCGAGCGCCTGCTGCAGTTCCCGGCGGTACTGGTTCGGATAGGGCAGGTCGAGAAGGCTGGCCCCGTTCATCCCGCTTTGCCACGAATGGACGATCACGCCGGCGTCGGAGACGAGCAACAGCCGCTGGCCCTCGCTTTGCTGCCACTTTTCCATAAAGCGAAACGCCTGCTCATAAAGGATATCCATCCCTACGGTGCCGATGACGACGCCGTTTTGGATAACCGGGTGCCCGAGGGTGCCTGTATAATGGGAGCCCTCGCCGATGCCGTAGTCCCAGTAATCCAGGATGTCGAAATAGGGGGTGGCGGAGCGGAAGGGGTAGTAGTGCCAGGGGGAGATCGCGGGATCGTCCAGTTCCTTCACGGCGGGAATCTCGGTGATGACGCCGTCTCGCTTGAGAAAACTGCGCGCCTGCCAGCCGGGCCGGTCGTTCAGCACCCCTTCCGAAAAGACGTACCAGGCGCAGAAGATCTCCGGGTTGCTCTCCATCAGCGTATGCAGCAGTTCCAGCACCGCCGCCTCGGGGTGGGCGCTTTCGCCCGCGAGGTCGGCCATATTCTGGCTGGTCAGGCCCAAGAGGGCGTCGATATGACTGAGGGTGTCGGTGATCTTTTCCGAAGCGTTGGTGGCGAAGATGCTGACGGTGGTGGCGAGGTTGCGTTTGTTGAAGGTATAGATAACGTCCGACAGGACAACGGCGGCAAAGACAAACACCACGGCAAACGGCAGGATGCCGGCCACCAGGAACCGCGTGAAAATGCTCCCGTGCTTTTTCATGCCTTCCCCGGCCGTTTTTCCGGAGACAAGGCGGACACCCTGTATCCAGACGGTTTACTCCATTAATCCATGCTGTAGTATACAGCACAGGTGGAGAAAGGGAATGCAAAAACCGTCCATGGAGCCAATGCGTGACTTCAATGGCAGGAGCGCCGACACACGCCGGCGCTCCAGAGTCCACCACATGCGGTATCCCCGGGCGTTACCCAACCAGGATGCGGCTGCTGGCCGGGCGGCGGAGCGTCGCCGGCGCTTCGAACTTCCGCACAGCCAGTTCCTTGTCCATTTCGAACAAACGGTCGCCGCCGTCCGGGAACAAGGCCAGAACCCGTTCCAGCATGTCGACAATAACCGCTTCCTCCTGGAGCTGCACTGCCGCGAGCCAGGTGAGGAGGGCTGTCGTTTCGTCGTCTCCCGCTGCTTCGGCCTTGTCCAGGAGGTGGGTGATGCCGGAACCGACGAACTTGCCGCGCAGGAGGATTTGGTCCATCACCTCCCGCACTGTGGTAAAGGTGTAGTGCCGTGCCGCGACCTAGCCGAGGCAGACGGTCGCGCCGCGCCCGATCAGGTAGTTGAAGATCGTCTGTGCGTGGCTCACTTCCTCGTGGGCCTGCTGGCGCAGCCACGATCCGAAGCCGGGGAGATGATTCGCGTCGAACCACGCGGCCATCTGGAGATAAAGGTAAAATGAATCCAGTTCGTCGATAACCTGCCGATTCAGCGCGTTGCCAATTTCCTTGTCCATTGCCGGTTAACACCTTTCTGACCCGCGAAAAAAGCTTACCCCTCCCGCCTGCAACCAAGCGGCGGTATGCATGGGCCACGTCCCCCCAATCGCTACGAGGGTGGCCAAATCCCTTTGAATGAAGGGGAATACGCATCAACCGATCCGCCGGCTTCCCTCACCGGGCGTGTGTGGAAGAGCGTCAATTTTATAGCACATTTTCCCGGCTACATCAACACATAAAGTAAAATGTCGGCTTTTTTATAAACGCATCTGGATTATTACGATTTTTATGTTAACATGCGCTGGGGAAAGGGCATTGGGGAATCGCACATGCGCACGCCTACCCGTTCACACAACCAATTTCCGTATATACTCTTCTACATCTTCCTCCTCCTCCCGCCGTGTGTGGCGGGAGAACAGGTCGACAGGCCCAATCTGGACGAACTGCAACGCGCCGCCCTCCGCTACATCTGGGAGGACGGCGATCCCGAAACAGGCCTCGCCTACGAAGCCAGCTTCGCCTACCCGGAATACGGCCGGCCGCTGGCAGTAGGGGGCACCGGCTTCGGCGTCGCGGCGATTGTCGCCGGGGTCGAGCGCGGCTGGCTCGACCGGGGCGAGGCGGCGGAACGCGTCAAGCGTATCTGCTCTTTTCTACGAGATCACAGTCCGCGAAAGGAGCTCCACGGCGCGTTCCCCCACTGGATTCACGAAGACACCGGCCGCGCCCTGCGGTTCAGCGAACTGGACGACGGGGCCGACCTGGTCGAGACCGCCCTCCTCATGCAGGGGCTGCTGATCGCCAGGGCCTATTTCGACGGCGACGGGGCCGAGGCCGACCTCAGGGCCTGCATCACCGACTTGTGGGAGGGGGTCGAATGGGACTGGTTCGCCGACCGCCACGGCGACGGCCTTTACTGGCACTGGAGTCCCAACCACGAGTTCGCCATCGGGATGAAGATTCAGGGATTCAATGAGAGCCTGATCACCTACATCCTCGCCCTCTCGTCCCCGACCCACCCCATCACGGCCGAGACATACCGCTACTGGGCGGCGGGGGCGGGCTACCGCCGGCATTCGGTGTTCGGCTACGAGGTCGACGCTTCGCTTCCCGGGGCCGGTCCGGCCTTCCTGACCCACTACTCCTTTATCGGCCTGAACCCCTGGCAGATGGCGGACGAATTCGTCCCGGGCGGCTATTATGTCCGCAATGTCCGCCACATTCTGGGCAACCGCGGCTATTGCCTCTACGAAGCGCCGCCGGAAAACCGCTACAGCCCCGGCTTCTGGAGCCTGACCGCCAGCCTGATACCGGGCGGCTATGCGGCCAACGACCCGGCCCACGACAGCGGCACGGTCGCGCCGACCGCCGCCCTGGCGTCGATGCCGTATACGCCGCACTATTCCATGCAGGTGCTCGAGTCGCTCCTGGGCAGGCACCTGTTCCTGGCCTGGGGCAGTTGCGGCCCGTTCGACGCCATCAACATCAGGGAAAAATGGGTGGCGCGCGAATACCTCGCCATCGACCAGTTGCCCATCGTCTGCATGGTCGAGAATTACCGCAGCGGCCTTTTTTGGAACCTGTTCATGGCCATTCCCGAGGTGCAGAAAGGCCTGGCCACGGCAGGCATCCATCCGCCGAAGCTCAAGGAAGGCTTTCCCGAGGTCGTCCTCCCGCTTATCTGGGACGGCGAAGAATACGTGGCCGAAGCCTATGATCTCCGCCTCCACCCGGACAAGGGCCTCTACCGCATCCCCTACTGGCGCAACAAGGACGGCCTGGTGCGGTTCACCCTGCGTTTCGCCTCGGGCGGCGCGGTCTGGACCCGGACCGACGCCGCCTCGGCCGGGCGCAACTGGCTCGAATTCTCCCCCGTCACCTGCCGCAAGGGCGAATACATGCACCTGTATATGCGCTGCGGCGACAAGGAATACCGGCTGCCGATACGGCTGCATTGAGACGCAGATCCCTGCAGCCTCCCGCGAAACGTCACCCCGGCGTCCGAACGTGCAGCAGTGCGTTCGAGCGGTTTTTCCTAGCCTTGCAGAGCCAACAAGCGGCCCCGCCACGGGGCCGCTCGCCGTGCATGCACAAAAAGTAC
>JAJQBO010000254.1 GCA_021203245.1 Planctomycetaceae bacterium | reverse complement strand
GATGGGATGATTATTCTGATGGAGGATTCGGAGTCTTCTTGAAAGACCCCTCACCCCATCCCTCTCCCCCTCCGGGGGCGAGGGGGAAGGTTTTTACTCTGGTATTTGTAAAAAAGCCCGCCGATTGTGATCGGCGGGGGTTTGTACGACTGGGAGGCGTTTTTTCTATCGGGGAATTCTCCAAGTCTTTTGGCGCATTTCGTCGGGGCCGGGAGGATTGAGCGCCAGCTCGCGGTCGACCCGGCCGGTCGCCATGCGCAGGACCGCTATCACGACCGGGATGGAAATAAGCACGATCGGCAGGGCGTAGATGATGGTGATGCATTGCATCGCCAGGGTGCCGACCTCGCCCAGGGCAAAGAGACAGATCAAGGTCGTCGCCCCCATAAGAAGACCCCAGAACAGCTTGATGGGACGCGGCGCTTCGTCGGGGACGGCGTTTTCCAAGGTCATCGAGGAGATGGTGCCGGTCATCGCGTCCGCCAGGGTGATGAAGGAAAAGAACAGGCAGGCGATGATCAGCGGAATGACAACCATCCTGAACGGCATGTGATCGAGCAGGGCGAAATTGGCGATGGGGAAGCCGCGCTCGCGGATGACGTCGATGATGCCGGCGTTGTTGAAAAAGTCCTGGTAGATGGCGTTGCCGCCGAAAGCGGTGAACCAGACAAAGACGAACAGGCCGGGCACGAAAATGTTCACCATCAGGTAGGCGCGGATGGTGCGGCCCTTGGAAATCTTCGCCAGGAACATGCCGATCAACGGCGCATAGGCGAGAATCCAGGCCATGAAGAAAATGGTGTTGTTCTCCGACCAGCCCTTGCCGATGTCGAAGGCGTCGGCGTTCAGGGCGGTGGGGATGAAGTCGACGATCATCGAGCCAAGCGCCTGGGTAAACAGGTCCGACAGGAAGACGGTGGGACCGAAGATTACCAGGAACACGGTGATGGCGATATAAATGTACGCGTTCATGTTGCTGATGATGCGCATGCCCTGGTTGAGGCCGCGCGCGCTGGAGGCGGTGTAGGACAGGGTGACCAGCAGGATGGTGACGAAGAAGATGGTGTTGCTCGGCTTTATCTCGAACAGAAAATCCAGGCCGGACGCGAACTGGGTGGTGCCGAAGCCGAGCGACGAGACGATGCCGCCAATGAGCGCCAGCACCGACAGGACGTCGATGGTCTTTCCCGGCCAGCCGTAGATATGGTGCCGGAGAATCGGATACAAGGCCGAACTCGGACGGTAGGGGAGCTTGTAGTTCATCGACATATAGCCGACGGCCAAACCCCAGAACGTGAACATGCCGTAATAAATGAACGACCAGTGGAAGGTAGCGATCATGATGCCCCGCACCGCCGCCTGCGGCGTGCCGCCCGTCAGGCCGGTGTAGACCGGCGGGGTGTGGAAATAGGTAAGCGGCTCGCCGACGGCGAAAAACACCATGGCGGTGGCGATGCCGCTGCAGATGGCCATGGCGCACCACGAAAAGACCGGGTGCTCGGGCCTCGCGTCCTCGCCGCCCAGCCTCTTTTTCCCGAAGGGAATGCAGGCGATAACGATGCAGAGGACAAACATCAGGACAGCCATCAGCAGAAAGAGGGATCCCCACTGCTGCGTCACGACATTGAAGAGATAGATCGCGGATTCGTTGAAAAAGGCGGGAACGATGATGCCTACCAACAGGACGGCGATAAGGATTATCGCCGTCGGTAAAAACGTGCCTTTCTGGATGACGATTTTTTTACTGGACTCCTCCTGGCTCATGATATCGGTCGCCATAACTTGCCTCGCTTTCCTGTTTCATCCGGGTACAAGGAATCAAGCCATTTTAAGAATTTTCGTGAACAATAGTCGTTGGTCGCTTCCAGTCGCTTTCGCGTGCTTTCGCCAGACCGCCGGCGAAATCAAGCTTACGCTCCTTTCAGCGCCCAACTCCTTTGTTCACAGAATTTCTTAAAATGCTTTAGGTGGCGCAACGGGTGGGGCGGGCGTTCGGTTTTACAGCAACGCCGGATCCATGACCAGTTCGCCCTTCGGGAATCGGTCGATCAGGTACGGCTCCATCGGCAGCGTCGTATCCACGCCCGCGACAATCTCCGACAGCAGGATGCCGATGGCGGGCGCGAACATGGTCACCTTGGTGCAGCCGCTGGCGCAGAGGAATCCGTCGACCTCCCGCACGGGACCGAGGATGACAGAGCGGTCGGGGCAGACGTCGTACTGGCCGGCCCAATGCCGGACGACGCGGACGTTCTTCAACGCCGGGACCTGCTTGACGACCCGGCGGCACAACTCCTCCAACACCCGCCACTCGGGCTCGAAATCGACGATTCCGGTTTCGACGTTCGGGTCAGACCAGCCCATCAAAAAACCGCCGTGGACGACCTGGCCGATATATGTTTCGTACTTGAGGGACGAATAGACGAACGCGCCGCCCATGTACTCGAGGGGTTCGGTGATGATGATCTGATGCTTTTCCGGTTCGACCGGGATGGTGACGCCGGCCATGCGGCCGATTTTCTTGGCATTCATGCCGGCGGCGTTGACGACGCAGTTGGTGGCGATTTCGCCCCTGTCCGTCACCACGCCCGCCACCTTGCCGTTCTGGACGCGGATGTCCGTTACGGTGGTGTAGTTGTTGAACTCGACCCCCCTGTCCTGCGCCCCCTTCTTGAAGGCCAGGGCCATCTTCATCGGGTTGATGACGCCGTCCCCCTTGCAGTGCGCGCCGCCGATGATCTCCGACACGTCCAGGTAGGGCGCGACTTCCTTTACCTCCTCCGGCGTGAGCATGGAGGTGGGGATACCCAATGACCGCTGCACATCCACCGACTTTTGCAGGAACTTCATGTCGTCTTCGCTGTAGGCGGGCAGGAGATACCCGTGCTTGCTGATTTCCAGATCGCCATAGCCCGATTCTTCGCCGAGGACGTCGAACTCCTCGACGCTCAGGAGGCCCATGCGGCAGTTCGATTCGGAACTGAACTGGAGGCGGAAATGGGCGGCGCTGCGGCCGGTGCCGCCGAACGGGGGTGTATTTCTGCTCCACCACCGCGACGTTGGTGATGCCGCGCTTGGCCAGGTAGTAGGCGGTCGACGTGCCGGCCGCGCCGCCACCGATAATGACAACATCAGCGGTCTTCTTCATGAGTCGGCTCCTATAATCTGTCCCAAGGTTATAGGCTTGATCGGGATGCGGCTGACGGGGATGTCGAGATCCTCCATCTTCCGGCCCGTGTAGGCGGCGAATTCCCTGGCGATCATTTCCTTGCAGGTTCTGCCCTGGCAGGGTCCCATGGAACAGCGGCACGCCTTCTTGATCTCCTGCAGACTGGTCATGCCGGAATCGATGCGCCGATGCAACTCTTGCAGAGTGAAGTTCTCGCATCGACACAAGATGATTTTGGATTCATCCATGCCTCGTGCCTTTCGAAAGCGGGTTACGATAGAACTGATAATGTTGGGCGGCGATTCGATACCGAACCGCCACGTGATTTCCGGAGCGGAGGACGTGGCGTGGACCCCGGCCGAACCGCCCGTTTTGCGCCCGGTTCACGGTTCAGACGCCGGGGTGACGAAATGGGGAGGTGCGCCGTTTTTTTGGCTCGAAAAGAATGCCTCCCCTTGATGCGAGGTTATATTCCGAACTTCAAGATTTTTGCTGTGGCGCAATGAAAACGGTAGCCGAAAGACCCCTCACCCCGACCCTCTCCCCCTCCGGGGGCGAGGGAGAAGCGTACGTGAACGCCTTTCAGCAGCGGATGCTGCGTACGTCGTAGAGAAGGCCCTCGTCAACCAGCACGGTGATGACGGCGGTGCGGTCGAGGCTTTTCGCGGTGTTGACCTTCACGACCTCGGCCTTGCCGACGACCGCGCCGTCGCGGCCCAGCGCGTCGACCGTGTCGCCCGCTTTCGGCAGCGGCAGCATCTCGTGCGGGAAGGTTATCTTCACCTTGCCGCCCCCGACCGTTTCGTCCAGGATAAAGCAGGCGAGGCCGGGACAGCGGCTGACGCACTTGCCGCAGGCGGTGCATTTGTCGGCGTCGCAGTCGGGCAGTTCGTTGATGTTTTCCATCGTCACCGCGCCGAACGGGCAACTGGTCACGCAGGGATTGCAGGGAATTTTTTCATAACATTCCATGACGACATACGCGCCTTTTTTCCGCCTCTCGGCCGTGGGGAGAAGCGCCTCGAACATGTCGCGGGTGGCTATTCCGGTGCGTTCTAACACGTGACTGCCCTCCCCTGTTCCAGCATCTTCAGCCCGTCGCGGATTTTCTTGCCTGTGTCGCCGGACCGGAGAATGCGCAGTTGATCGATGAATTCGTCCCGCATGTCCAGCGCTTCCGGGCGGTGCATCCCGGTGGCGATGGCGGCCGACACGCCGGCGATGCTGCCTTCGATCATCGCCGCACTCGCCTCTTCGATGCACGACACGTCGCCCGCCACATAGACGCCGGGGGCGGTCGTTTCCATGCTGTCGTCGCGGACGGGAATGAAGCCGCCGAGCTGCGGGACATAGCGCATCTCGGCGCGGGCGTGGGTGATGAGTTCGCTCATCGGGTTAAGGCCGACCGACAGACAGATGGTGTCGACCTCGATTTCCCGCTCGGTGCCGGGGACGAGCCGGAAGGCGTCGTCCATGTCGCAGATGACCGCGCCGGTGACGAAACGGTCGCCGAGGGCTGTCTTGACCGTGGTCTTCGTCATGATGGGGACGCCGAGGCGGCGGACCTTGGAGGCGTGGACCTTGTAGCCGCCGATGCGCGGCGCCGCCTCGACGATGGCGGCGACGTCGACGCCGGCCTGGAGCAGTTGATACGAAACGATGAGGCCGATGTTGCCCGCGCCGATCATGAGGACGCGGTTCCCCGGCTGGATGCCGTAGACGTTCATCAGGGTCTGGACCGCGCCCGCGCCGTAGACGCCGGGCAGGTCGTTGTTCTCGAACAGGAGCATCTTCTCGGCCGCGCCGTGGCGATGATAATCTTGTCCGCCGTCATGCGCTTGAATTTCTTGTCCGCGTCCTCGTAGGCGATGACGCGATCGGCATAGATGCCGAGGACGTCCGTGTTGGTCTTGACCTCGATAAGCGGGTTGGCGGCGATTTCGTCCCGCAGCTCCTGGACGATGTCGATGCCGCGGGTGCCGGCGCGCTCGCGTTCGGACCCGAAGAAACGGTGGGTCTGCTTGATAAGCTGGCCGCCCAACTCGCTCCAGCGGTCCATCAGGGTGACGCGCACGCCCACGGCGGCGGCGGCGAGCGCCGCGCTCATGCCGGCCGGGCCTCCGCCAATGACAAGAACGTCTGCGAATTTCATGCTTTTCCTCCCGGCATCAGGCGTCCGTTCCCTTTCTGCAGCTTGACCGCCATGCCGCCCTGCAGCGGTTCGACGCAGACGCGGACGTTGGGCACGCCGTCGACCTCCATCAGGCACGACGAGCAGTTGCCTATGGCGCAGAAAAAGCCACGGGGACGGCCGTGGTGCTCCCGGAGTTCCCGCACGCCGTTGGCGTGGAGCGCGGCGGCGATGGGCTCCCCTTCCAGCCCGGCCATCGTTTTGTCCTCGAAGGTGAAGGTCACCTCCTTCCCGGTCGCAAAGGCGAGTACCGGATGTTCGACTATCCGCATAGTGACTCCTCCGTTTCTCTGACGCGGAACACGCTTCACCATCACCCGCCGCGGCGGGCGATGGATGCACAACGGGAACGGGCAGCCAGGCGCGCGCGGCCGGTCCGGGGGCGACGCCGTCGGGAGCGCGTCAATCGGGTTGGGGTAGGGTGGCCGTTTGCCGCCTGGGCAATCAGCGATCAGGAGTTTGCGTGTGCAGGGTTGAGCGAGTTATGGAATACGGAAAAGCGGGACCGTTGCATCTGCCTGGACGATTCCATACTTTCACTATAGCCGGTGACGTAGGGTGACAGTCAAACGGGTTTTTCCAAAAAAATGCATAAAAATCCTAACCAGTACCCCGAGAGGCAGTTATACACTTTCCATGAAGTAGGACGGCCGGGCGGGCGGCGATTTTTCCATATTTTTACTTGCCAATACCGTGACGCTAGGGAATAGTTGATATGAATGACTGTCGACCAGTCACCCAAATATCGTCGGCTTCCGGTTCCGGAATTTGGGCGGCGGCACGGGAGGAAGGGGTATGGACAAACAGCAGGCGAGTCACGAAGGCCTCGTTACCATCGGCGATTTGTCCCGAATGTACGATATTTCCAAGCGGACGTTGCGATTGTACCATGAAATGGACCTGCTCGTCCCCCACTACGTCGACGAATTCACCGGCTACCGCTATTATACCCGCACACAATTCGCCCGCCTCGAAATGATTTTGCAAATGAAGAGCGTCGGGCTTTCGCTGAACCATATTCAGCAAATGCTCAACACCCGCAACCTGTCCCTGTTCGAGGCCATATTGGGCGAGCAGATGGACAAGATGGATAAAAAGCTGGACGAGTGCAAGGTGTACAAGGATTCGCTGGCGCGGCAGTTGGAAGGCTTGAAATATCTCCGCAACCCGCCGGTGTTCGATTCGGTGTTCCTGGAATACATTCCCCGGCGGACGGTGTTGATGTACGATATCGCCCCATACGATATGGAACAGGAGTATCCCGAAGGGTCGCCGTGGAAGACGGCGCTCGAGCGGGTGAAGGAACGGCTGGTCGAAACGGGGATACCGCTCACCCTGTTTCACCAGGTGAGCGGCATGGTGGACATGGAATATCTGCTGCAGGACCGGATGCTGTGCAGCGGCGCGTTCATTACCCTCAGCGGCGACCACAGCTTTGTGTCGCAGCAGACGGTGGTCGAGTCGGGCACCTACGTGTGCAACTACCACCGCTACGTCGCGATGGATGGCTTTGCCGAAAGCGCCGGCATCCGGCTGATGCTCGACTCTATCAGGAAAAACGAGTACGAAATCGCCGGGCCGTACCTCGCCCAGGTGGTGACCGAAGGCTATGTCTTCGACTACAACGACAACCACATCGTCGTCAAACAGCAGATACCGGTGGCGAATATTGCCTAACCCGCCTGCGCGCCCCGCACGGCCTGGCGAAGAAACGCGACCGCCCTTTCGGCCAGCGCGTCCTGGCTCGCCTCGGTGGCGCGCCAGACGCTGTCCCGCGGGGAGACGCAAAACGACTCCACCACAATCGGCCCCGCATAGCCTATTCGCTCCAGCGCGGCAAACGCGCCGGCCCAATCGACCTGGCCGGTGCCGGGACAGCCGCGATCGTTTTCGCTGGCGTGGAAATGGCCGAGATATTGGCCCGTCGCCTCGATGGCGGCGGGGATGCTCTTTTCTTCGATGCTCGCCTGGTAGGTGTCGAACAGGACCGCGAAACAGGATTCGCCGATGTCCTCGGCCATGCGCCGCGCCTGGACGGCCTGGTTGACCATGTCTGTCTTGTAGCGGTTCAACGGTTCGATGCAAAGGGTGACGCTGTTGTCCCGCGCCGCGCCGGCGAGGGAGCGGAGTCCTTCGACCGCCCAATTCCATTCCCTCCTCCGCCCCGATTCGCCGAGCATGCGCGCCCTGCCGCCGCCGGCGTACAGTGCGCCGCCGATGGAGCGCGCGCCCATTTTGCCCGCGCATTCGATGCACTCGAAGAGGTAGCGCTTGGTCGATTCGCGGACCGATGCGTCCTCGTTCGAAACGTCCCGGCCGGGCCGGAGCACCGCGCACAGGGTGATGTCGAGGCCGTTGTCGCGGGCGGCCGTGCCGGCCAGGACCGGGTCGAAGTCGAGATCGTCCAGGCCGAATTCGACCACGTCGTAGCCAAGCGCCTTCACTTTCGGGAACAACGAGACGGCGCTGTCGTCGTAGCGTTCGATCCAGTTCCACAGGTTGATGCCCAGCGTGTTGTTCATTCAGATTTCCCTTTACAATCCGCGCACGTCGACCGCCCTGCCCGCCGCCGCCGACCAGTAGGCGGCGTAGACGACCGCCAAAACGTCCTGCGCAAGCCGGAACCCCGACACCGGCTCGCGGTCGTGGGCGACGCATTCCATAAAGTCCTGCACCTGGCCTTCGTAGCCGCGCAGATATTCCTCCGCACCAGCGGCTGCATCCAGCCGCCATTGTGGCTGGCTTTTTCCATGACCTGGACGGTGTCCAGCCTGTCCGCGTCGGCGAAGTAGGACTCGAGCAAATTATTGGGCGTCATCTGGCAGCGGTGGCAGGCGTCGTCGGCGTGGACCGTCAGCGTGTTGACGATGCCGCCCAGCAGCATGTCGCCCGCCATGATGTCGGCCCGCGCGCCGTCCGCGAAGGCGACGACGAGCCGCGCCCAATCCTCCACATCCACCGGCCGGGCGGCGAGATGGCGGGGGGTATCGAGGAGCGACGTCAGCCTGGCGCAACTGCACCACACCGAGGCGATGCCGAAATCCCGCCCGTGCCGTTCAGCGTCGAGGCGCTTCGCGTGCAACGCCGCCGCCACGGGGTGGGTGCCCTGGCGAATCAGCGCGCCGCCGCCGTTGTCCTTCCAGTAATTCGCGTGGGGCGCGTGGGAACCGCTGTGGCCGGTCGCGCCTTCTATGAGGATGACGCGGCTTTTCTTGACGGCGAGGAGGTCGAGAAGACGCCGGAACGGCGGGCTGTAGATCCAGTTTTCGGCATAGCAGAGGCGTTTGCCCGATGCGGCGGCCGCCGCGCCAATTCTGTCGCACGCGGCCATGACCAATGCCAATTGCTTTTCGGGATCGACGCCGCTGGCGAAACAGCCGGTCAGCGGCTTTTCGCAGATCACGTGCTTGCCCGCCGCGAGCGCCGCTTCGACCATCTCCGCGTGCAAGGCCGGCGGCGTGACGATGTCGACGACGTCGATCGCCGGATCGGCCAGGAGATCGGCGTAGCGCGAAATGGCCGAGGCAAACCCGTAGCGCTCGGCAAAGGCGGGGAGATCTGCGTCGAGGGCGCAGACGGTTTTGAGGCGGCAGTCGAGGCCGTGGACCGCGCGGTAGCTCCTGGCATGCATGGCCCCCGCC
>JAJQBO010000054.1:8873-9133 GCA_021203245.1 Planctomycetaceae bacterium | reverse complement strand
GCAAAAAATGCTGGACTCGGTCAATTATCTAGTGAAGGGCCAAACATGAGAAAAATCCGTCCCGGGTGGGACGGATTTTTCGTTTGCGCTTGTTTTTACACCAGTACGTTTCACCACCCCCCACACGTCACCCCGGCGGGGAAAACGTCTGCTGCAGACTATACGGGAAGTTGTGCCGGGGCAGGCGGGCTGGACCTGGACGGCAGGACGTCCTGAAATCGCATTGCAGCACAGGGTCATTCGCCGCGGCCCCGCCACCA
>JAJQBO010000054.1:0-8863 GCA_021203245.1 Planctomycetaceae bacterium | reverse complement strand
CGGGGGTCCACGCCCCAGGCCGCCGCTTTAGGCGTCACCGCGTGAGTTCGGTGCCTTGCCTGTGGCTGGCATGGACCCCGGCCGAACCGCCCGTTTTTCTTCGCTGGTGGAGGTCCGCACGCCGGGGTGACGAATGGGGAAAGTTGGAGCGCCGGAAATAATCTCCGCTCATTCCAAAAACCCCCGTCACCCCCGCGAACGCGGGGGTCCAGCGGACCTTTCACCAAAAGGAACGATTTGTTTTTCTCATCCACCAAGCACAGCGGGTATGTACCACCGTTCCTTCCACAATCCGTCCGCTGGGTTCCCGCGTTCGCGGGAATGACGATTTTTTAGGTAACGAGTGGGGGATGACGAAACTGCATGAGACAACTTACAAATCGAACTCCACCATTTCGCGCACCTGCTTCACCTCGTCGATCCCAGGAAATACCTCGCATAGCTTCAGCCCGTCCGGCGTCAATTCAAACACGCACCGCTCGGTGACGTAGAGAACGCGCTGGCCGCGCCGAATCGCATTCTTGGCCGAGAAACTGATGCCGGCGATCTCGCGGCGGAATTTGGGAATACTCCCTTCCGACAGGATTTCCACCCCCGCGCCGGTGCGGCGCGCCTTCAGGCCTTTGGCGGTGAAGGTCATGCAGAACACCACCGTCTTGGTCGCGCCGGTGATGTTCGCAAAGCCGCCAATGCCGACGAAACCGGAACTCGACTGGTGGGCGTTGACGTTGCCGTGCATGTCCGCCTCCAGCCCGCCCATAAAACAGATGTCCAGTCCGCCGCCGTCGTAGAAGTCGAACTGGCTCGCCATGTCGCAGATCATGTCCGCGCCGATGGTCGCGCCGAACGCCACGCCCGGCGCAGGCAGGCCCCCACCCCGCCCGCTTCGACTGTGGTGACGATGTCCTTGAGGATGCCCAGCCGGGAGGCCCACTTGCCCGCGAACTCGGGGATGCCGATACCGATGTTGACGACCTGTTCGGGCTTCAACTCGCGCGCCGCCCGTTCGCCGATGATGTCGGGGCTTTCGTCGCCGCTGGCGGCGTTCTTCCGGGCCGACGGCAATTGGGCCATGAAATAGTCCATGTGCGTCGGCGGCACATGCACGTCGCCTGACATGGTCGGGTAGTACGGCAGAAACGATGCCTCTTCCTCCGACACCACCACCACCGCGTCGACGAGAATGCCGGGCACGATGACGCTGCGGGGCCGCTGGAACTGGTGCGAAACCCGGTCGACCTGCACGATCACCGTGCCGCCGTTCGCCTTCGTCGCCTGGGCGAGGGACAGGGCGTCGACGGTCAGGTATTCCTTTTCAAAAGAGACGTTGCCGTTCGGATCGACGGTGGTGCCTTTGATAAAGGCGACGTCCACCTTCGGCGTCTTGTAGTAGAGGTATTCGCGCCCGCTCACCTCGACCAGTTCCACCAACTTCCGGTTCGACCGGTCGTTCATGCCCGGCCGGCCGATCCGGGGGTCGGCAAAAATATTCAGCCCGACTTCGGACAGCAACCCCTCCTGCCCCGATGCGGCGGCACGGACGGCGTGGGAAAGGACGCCCAGCGGCAAGTTATAGGCTTCAATCTCGCCCGCCAGGGCCATGCGGATGGCCGCAGGCATCGACGCATAGTGGCCGGCGACGATCTCCTTTACCGCGCCGGCGGCGATATAGGGATCGGCGAAACGGCTTTCGTCCCAGCCGCCGAATCCCGCGGCGCAGAACATGGACAGTTCCCGCGGGTGTCCGGTCGCGGTAAAGCGCCGGTGGACGGCGGCGTGGAGCGCCTCGGGGTTCGCGAGGGAGAGAAAGGAATTGACGGCGATGGTGTCGCCGTCCCGGATGCACTGGACCGCTTCGTCGGCCGATACGATTTTAAACATTGCTTTCTGCTTTCATACCTGGTTGAGATTGCCTTGCAGTTTCCCGGCCAAGCGCCTGCCGAACGCTTCGGCCCGCGCGAACATCGCGTCGACTTCGTCCTGCGTCAGACCTGCGCCGAAGCAGACCAGTTCGGCCTTTTCGCGCGTCGGCATGTCGCCGACGGTGTGGGCGTCGGACCCGAAGATAAGGTGCGCCCCGTAACGGCGGGCCAACGTGGCGACATGGCCGTTGGCGAGGCAGTGGCCGCGCCGTCCGGAGATTTCCAGCATGGTGCCGCGCTCGGCGGCGAGGCGCACGTCGTCCTCGGCGATGAGGCCCGGGTGGGCGAGGATGTCCGCTCCGGCGAGGATGGCGGCGCGGTTGGTGCCGGGTGAGACCGGTTCAGACAAGGTCTCGCCGTGGACGACCACGTACAGTGCACCCAAGCGCCGCGCCAGGTCGACGCATTCCGCTATCTGCTCCGGCAGGACATGGGTGACCTCGGTCCCGGGCAGGGCGACGAGATCGCGCCGGTTGGCGTTCTCGGCCCGGGCCGCCGCGACGATGGCGGGAATCTGGGTCGGCAGGGTGGCGAGGTCGGAATGGTCGGCGAGGCCGAGGATGCGGTAGCCGGTCATCTCGGCCCGGCGGATGCTTTCGGCGGGAATGAGGTCCCCGTCGGAAAGCAGGCTGTGGGTGTGGTAGTCGTACATGTCGCGCATGGTCCGGTGCCTTTCAATTGCTGGTGAGCCAGCCATTATAGGGCTGGGCGCGGCGGTCCGCAATCGGTTATCGGCCCGCACCGGCCGCGCTTATCGGACGCGAGGCGATTTTCGCCCGTCGGACATCGTTTTTTGGAAAGGAACCCTCACCCCCGGGAAAGTCTCGCATGTCGAAAACCATCGATCGCGCCGTGAAGCGTCACGTCCGCGATACTCGGAGGATCCACCATGCGGGGACTGATTCTGGCCACACTCACCTGCCTTGTCGCAACAGGCATCGTGCCCACCGGCGGCGGCGCCGCCGAAAGCGCGTCCTATTCCCTCACCACCATAATGGACGAGCCGAACCGCTTTGTCGACCGGGACGTCCTCTTCCTCTGTCGCTTCGCCGCCACGGCCAGGCTGTTCGACAGCGAATCGCGCGCCTTTACCCCGGCCCGCCACGGCAACTTCGCCGCCTGGCCCGACCGCACGATTCTGTGGGAAGAGGAAGGCCGCAAAAACGTCCTCCCCACCCTCTACATTAAAAAATCCGACCGCGACATCGCCGCCACCCTGGCGCGGCTGCAGCGCTACGACCTCCTCGCCGTCACCGGCCGGGTCGTGGAGGTGCGGTCCGGCTTCCCCTGCGTGCTGGTCAGCAAAATTGAAATCGTCGCCGACCCGTCGACCGCACTCTCCGCGCCGGTCATCGACCAGATGCGCCGCGGCGTCGAAGCGCTGCGCATCGAAGCGGGCGACGCCGCCGCCAGGCATTTCGAACAGGCGCTCGTCCTCGGCCTGCCCGGCGAATACCGCGCCAAGGCCTATGAGCAGCTCGCCCAGGCGAACCTTCTCGCCGGCCGGCTCGACCTCGCCCGGAACTGCCTGCAGCACGCGATTCGCTTAACCGACGACGACCCGATTCTCCACACCGCCCTGGCCGACGTGGCCTTGCGCATGCATTCGCCGCAGGAAGCCCTGGCCCACGCGTCCTACGCGGTGGAAAAGGCCGGACCGCTGGCCCAGGCCCACGGCATCCGCGCCGAAGCCCTGGCCGCCCTGGGCGATCACAAGGACGCCGCCGCCGCCCTCGTCGCCGCGGCGGGAAGCCGCGACGCATCTGTTCGGGAGCTGGCGATGCTGGATGTGCGCCGCGCCCGGGTCAGCGCCCTGGCGGGCAATTCCGCCGCCGCCGTCAACGCCTATGCCGTCGCGGCCGACAGCAATTCGCCGCTCGCCGGCGACGCCTGGCTGCACAAGGAAATCGGCCTCTTCTATGAAAAGCTCGCACTCGAAAGCGGAGAGGCGGATCACCTCGAACAGGCCTTCGCCGCCTACCAAAGCGCCGTTAAGCTTGACCAAAAAGACCCGGAAGCCCTGTACAGCCTGATGGAGGTGGAATTCCGCCGTCAAAAGCTGTCGGAGGAACCGGACTACCGCGCCCTCGTCGCCATGGCGGAAAAAGCGTCCGCGACCCATCCCGGCTACGCGCCGGCACGCATTCTTGAAGGCAGGGTGCTGTTCGCCCAAGGCAGGACAGAAGAGGCGGAAAGCCGCTACCAGTCGGTCGTCAACCGGGTCGCGCACGATTGCTCCGCCCTCCTTTCCCTCGCCGAGGCGTTTGTCGAACTGGGCAAGCCGGACGAAGCGGCCGCGACCGTCGCCAGGGCGCGTTCGGTCCAGCCGTGGAACGATCGGGTCCAGGCCGTCGGAACGTCTCTTGAAAAAGGAACGCCCCTCGCCGTTTCGCTGACCCATTGGTCGCCCGCCGCCGAGCCGGCTTCCTATAGTCCTTCCGGAGTCGGAGACGCGCAAACTGCCGCAATTTCCGGAAACGTTCCGAAAGGTGCGCCCGAAAAAGGGCAACTGTATGTGGTGACGCCGGAACGGGACGGCTGGGAGTACGTCGACCCGAACGAGGTGGTGCCTGCGCCGCGCCTCGGCAAGCCGTCTGCGCCGCAGCCCGGCAGGGCCGTCGCGCCAGTGAAGTCATCCATCCGGCGTCAGGATATCGCGTCGGCGCGGACTGCTTCGGGGCTGGGCATTGGTTCCAGCATGCTGCCTGCCGCTCCCGACAGCTATCCGCAAGCCATCCAGGCGAGCGCCGGCCCTGCTTCGGTTGCACCAGGGGAGAGTTTACCTGTTACCCGTGTCCGCCTTCCGGCCGATGCGTACCATCCCGGAACCATGCAGGAGAACGACGACTTTATTCCGGCCGACGCCGACCCGGAATTGCTTGAGGTCGAGGCACAGGTCGGTGAGGACGGCTATCTCCGCTTTGGCATGACGACGTCCAGTACCAGCGCCTACGCGTCGATGCCCATATTGCCCGATGAGGGCGAGGGCGTCACCGAAGGGGAAGAGGTGCGCATTCCCCGCGCCTTCTCGTTCAAGCCCGATCCGTCGCCGGTGCTGCTCGCACATGTGCGCTCGTCCGGCGGCGAACGCGACATGCCGGTCCGTAACGCCAACCTGTATCGCCGCTGGGCCGGCGGCCGGCGGCCGGCCGAGATAATCGAACGAGAACCCGTCTCGCCCCGCCCCGGCATGGACACGCCGGCGGTGGCGCCTCCGGGCGACGGCGGCACCCATCGGACCGAAGTGCGGCTTCCGCAGGTGCGGCTGCCTTCGTCGTCCCGGGGAATCGGCGCGATGGGCGAAAATCGACACGGACGATAAACGCGTGACGGAGCGTGGGAGAAGCTACCTGTTGAGAGACAATGGATGAGTGAGAAGATAACCAAAAAAAGCCTGCTCGTACTCCTGTGGCTCTGTATCGGCGTCGCCGTGAGTGGCCATGCCGGGACGACCCGCAGTACCATCGATCTCGACGACGGCCCGCTGACCAGCGGTTCGACCTATACCTACCCGAGCCGTACATTTGTCAGCGGCGGCGAATCGAGCGAATACAGCCGCGGCGAATACATCAAGGTCAGCGGCACGACAACCTTTGGCGGTTCGGGATCCGGGTATACCCTCAATCTCCAGCGCATCGAAACGGTCGGCGACGCGACCATATCCATTAATAGTGCCGGAACGGCGGGCGTGAACGTCTATGCGGGTCAACTGACCCCGGCCGGCAACCAGACCCTGACCGTCAACCTCGGGGCCGGTTCGGGCCAGGACGCCCGCAACCGTTTTTCCATCGACAGTCTCGAGCAAAACGGCTCGATGAAAATCAACGTCAGCAACTATTCCACCTTCGCCATCTATGGCCCGGCCATACTTGGCACGATTGGCGGTTCGGGCGGCACCACCTTCACCCTCGACATGAAGGGGAGAACCGCCGAAGCGAGCCTCGCCTCCGGCACGGTTCTTGCCAACGGCACCATCGGCGGCATGGGTTATCTCGCTGTCGGGAACGGCCTCACCATCGCCTCGGCGGACGATGGCGGCAGCGGCTCCGCAAGCCTGGTGGTGAACGGCGACCTGAACGTCGTCACCGCGCTCGGCAGCACCACCCGAGGCACGCTGTTTCTCGGCGGGACGAGCCTGCCGACACACCTCTCCATAACAAACAACGGCACCCTGTCCGCCGGCGAAATCTATATCGACGAAAACGTGGTCATGACCGCGGGCTCGCGCGGCGTCATCGACGCGGAAGCCCTGTTTATAACCGCCGACTTCACCGAGGCAAGGGACGTCGACACCAGGGTATCGGGCCTTACCTCCGTCGACGAGGGTGTAGTCTATACGGTGAGCGGCACCGGCGATATATTTGCGGGCGGCATGGATCTCTACGGGACGCTGACAAACAGCGGCGCAACCACCGTCACCTTCGGCACGGCCAATACCCTGTCCAGCCTGAACGTCGTCGACGGCAGCATCGCGGCGGCGGCAGGCGGTCTGAAAATCGATTACGCCGACATCTTCATCACCTCCGAAGACATCGTTCCCTTCACCTCGCTGGACGCATCTGCCGCGGCGCTGAACCTCGGCACTTCCGACGTCACCGTGAGCCTGGACGGCAACGCCACCACCTTCGCGGCCGACCGGGGCATCACCATCGGCAACTACCGCCAACTGCTTGGCGACGTCAGCCTCACCGGCACCGGCGGCAGCATGACCGTCACCGGCAGCGCCGCCATCGGCAGCCAGTCGGCCGGAGCCCGGGTTTTTCTCCACCTTGAAGCCGGCACGACGGCCAATTTCAACAAGGGCCTGGTCCTGGATCGGTACGGCTCGCTGAACGCCGTGGGCAATGCCACCGTCAACCTCGGCAGCGCCGGGGCGAACGGCGACCTGAACCTCGTCGGCGACAACGCGCTGGTGGGCGATACGGGACAACTGACCATCAACAGCAACGGCTCGACGCGCAAGTTCACCGTCTCCGGCCACAACAACATCGCCCACGGCAATATTAACGCCGCCGGGTTCGACCTCACCGTCACCGCGGGCGACATCCTCAGTGTCGCCGGCACCGGAACCCCCGGCCTGACCGTCCGCTCGGCTTCTGTCGCCGGCCGCCTCGATTTGGGCACAGACGCCTTTACCGACGTATCCGGCAATGAAAAAGGGGCATACCTGACCCTGAACGGCGATATGGCGGTTTCTTCCGGCGGCATCGTGGCCGCCAACTACGGCACGGCACACATCGCCACGACAGGCGGCAGGTTTACCGTCGACCAGGGCGGCAGCCTTATCGCCGAAACCGGCACCATAGAAGCCAGGGGGTTTTCCGGCATCGCCATCAACGGTTCCTTTACGGCGGGCTGGACCGATACCGGCGGCAGCGGCAACGTCGCCCGCCTGGACACGGACTCCTCCGTCACCATCGGCAGCACCGGCAGGGTTTCCGTCACCACGGAACTGGCTAAAAACGCCGCGCTGAACCAGGTCCTCATCAACGCCGCCGGCGCCATCACCAACAACGGCAATTGGGACTATATGTCGATGTACGGTAAAATGCGCTTCGGCATGGCCGCAGGCGATACGCAGTTACTCATCACCGACCTGTCGAATCAACTGAGCGGCACCGACGAGGAAAAGCGCCGCCAGGCCCTTGCCAACCTGCGGGAAATGTGGGGCGAAAACCAGATTTGAAACGACTTCGGCAATATCATCTACAACGTGCTCGAAGACCCGAACTACGGCCCCGTTCCGGCAGACAGCATCGCCGGCAACAAGAACATGGGCCTGTTCGAGGCGCTCGGCAACCCGGACGCCAGGAACGTCGGAATCAGCACGCTCGAATACATGAACGGGGCGTACGTCACCGGCATTACCTCGGTGGGCATCGAGACGAGCCACACCTTTGTCTCCGATATTTCCAACCGCACCAAGGTCGTGCGCCGCCAGTTCGTCGCCGCCGCCGACATCACCTCGTCCAGCGCCATGGCCACCACCGCCATGAACGCCAATTATGCCAACCGGCTCTGGGTCGACGCCCACGGCGTCTGGCAGACGGGCGACGGCCGGGACGGCTTCTCCGGTTATTCCTACGACGCCAGCGGCTTTACTATCGGCTACGACCGGGCGCTCCTCTGTCCCCTCGCCATCGGCTTCGCCGGCGCGTACAACGACGGCGACTACGAGGACAAGGGCGCGATCTCGTCCGACTCGAAGATTGAGTCGTTCTCCGCCGGCGCGTACGCGACCTACTCGGATCTCGGCGGCGCGTACGCCACCCTCTACGGCGGCTACACCTATTCCGACAACGATATCCGCGACCTCCGCCAGGACCCGACCAGCATCGACGGCTCGAATTCGTGGGCGACGGCGCACTTCCGCACCGAGACCATCAACGTCGGCCTCAACCTCGGCTACGACATCCGTCCCACCGAAGGCCTGGTCGTGACCCCATCGGTCGGCATCAACTACATCCACGCCAAGAACTCGGACTATACGTCGTTCCTCGGCGGCGTCGGCAACCAGAAGGTGGTGAACAGCCGCAACCGTTCGATCTATATTCCGCTCGAGATGTCGGTACAATACGACACCTGTCTTTCGAACGGCGGCAAGCTGCGGCTGGAGGTGAACGGCGGCTATTCCTACGATTTGCGCGAGAGTTCGATGCGGGGCGACATCCATTTCCTCGGCCTCACCACCCCGAACATCGTCGACATCACGGGGCCGACCAATTCGCGGCACACCTACCGGCTCGGCGGCAGCGCCCGCTACGCCTTCAATAATTACGATATCGGCGCGCGATACGATTATATCGGTAAAGACGGGTACGACGCGCACCGCATATCGGCCACGCTGGGGATGTCGTTCTAAGCACTGTGGAACAGCCCCGGCGAACCGTGTGGAGGAGAGAGGGTGGGGGAGAGGCTGGGAGGCCTCTCCCCTTGTTTTT
>JAJQBO010000140.1 GCA_021203245.1 Planctomycetaceae bacterium | reverse complement strand
CATCCCTGTATAAATTGTCTGGAGGTATTTTACACCACATTTTGGACTTGACTAAAGTAAAAATACCTGAACCGCATCCATCGGCGAAAATGCATTCACTTAAGAATTATACTTCCATTGATAAAGACTTTAAACCACTTGCGATATTCAATGAGTTCGTCGACGAAGATAATACCACCTACTCCTTGTCTTATAAACTGTATTGCAGAAGAGAGGAATCAAAGGTTCCGAAATCTCTTAAGGTCTATGCGCCAGGTTTAAAAATGGCGCTTGAAAATTCCCAAGATCGCATGGAGGCATACTATCGGAGCGAACCGTCATACGTATCACATCAACCACCAGAGATTATTGAAAATAATGACTTCTTCACCAACTCCCAGGATTTGGTATTTAAAGAGAATGATGTGCTGATGAGAGGGTACTCCCTTTTTCTCTTTCCAATGTGCATGATGAACTACTTCAAATTAGGATTATATGTCGATACGAGAACAGAGATGACTATGAAGGAAAAGCATTGGCTAGAAGTATTAACGCCTACGCACTGAATAATTTGATCGAATGGCGTGACGCCATCCTCGCGGCAAACAAGGATCAACCATGAACCTCAACCCTCACGACTTCGTCACCCGCACCGACGACCCCGCCACCATCGGCATGGTTGTCACCACGGGCGCACATATTTTCGATGCCGGCATCGACGGTAAGAAGCCCACCACGCTCCTCGTGGCATGGATCGGCGGGGAGGCGTCGTGGGAGGAGCCGGGCGACCTGCAGAAGGTTGACGACTTGGCAGAGCTTGTCGCTCGCGGCATGACGGCCGTGTGGGACCATGGCAGCGACTCTGGTAGGGAACTCACGCTTCGGCGTCTGCAGGGAAAGTAAATTGGCATTCCACCGACTCGACGAGAACGGCAAGGCCATGCCCCGCAAGGGCAAGGGCCGCACCAACCGAAAGCCTGCCGAGCGCGAGGAGCGGGGCAAGACGCTTTACCATTATGAAATCACCTCCTCCATTAAACTCGACCAAAACAAACGGAGGCAGGTGCGGCGTCGCTTTTGGCTGGAGAATGATGACGCCGCAGCCGCCAAGGAGCGGGAACTCCGCCACAAGGCCCCGACCCATGCCATGACGTGGGTTGAGGCGCATAAGCGCTGGATTGAGGGGAATAAGGGATATTTTTCGGTAGGACACATCAACAACGCCAGGACCACCATAAGGCAGTGGACGGAGTCCTTCGGCGCGGCCAGCACCATTGAGGGTACGGACCTCGCCACTTTCAACCTGTGGATTGGTGAACACGCCAAGAAGAACAGTGGCCGGGGCGCGCAGATTAAATTCGGCCACCTCATGGCCATCGCCCGCTGGTGCCGAAAGCGTGGATACATCTCCGCCATACCCTTTGAACACACCCCCAAGCCCCGCGCCAATTTGAAGGAACGCGCCCCGGCCAGCAAGAGCGACTACCAAGCTATCCTGCAAAAGCTGGACGAACATCACGCCCTGGTCTGGGAACTGCTTGGATTGACGGGCATGCGCTTGGGGGCGGCCTGCGGGCTCCAGGAGGAAGACATCGGGGAAAAGCTATTCGTGGTCACCACCAAGGGCGGGAAGCGCGTCCCGTACCCGGTCACGCCCGAAATACAAGACCTGTTCGATCGGGCCAGAAAGTGGAAGCGGAAAAACAAATTTAAGAATGCAAAGACTCTGTTTTGCAACTTGGCTGGACATCCCTGGACCTCGACGACGCTGGGGAGATATTTCGACAAGGCGACGGACGCCGCCGGCATGCCGAAGGTCACGGCGCACCAGCTTCGGCATATGGCTGGCACGGTCGCCGGGAAGAAAAACTTCTCGGCGGATTACATCCAGGCATTGCTCGGTCATGGCGAAAGGGAGTCGTCCGATAGGTATGTTTCAAAAGACTTGGAGATGCGCGAAATTGGCATCCAGGCGCTTGCAACATTCTTGCAAGAAAATGACACGAAAATCGCAGAGGTGGAGATTAGCACGAGCGAGATTGACCGAGCGAAAAATAGCGTACAGAGGGATACAACGTGTCCTCGCTGTGGCCACAACTTCAAGATAATCATAAAGTTAAAGCCGCAACCCGAGTAGGGCTGCGGCTTTGCTTTTAATGGCACCCCGGAAGGGAATCGAACCCCTATCTACAGCTCCGGAGGCTGTCGCCTTATCCATTGGGCTACCGGGGCGTGAGGTTCTATAATAGAGAAAACCGTTGCGCTGTCAATGCCGGAAGTCCGTCTGGAACAGGAATTTCCTACCAGCCATAGCCGAAGCCGAAACCGTGGCCGCGATAGGGGCCATAATAGCGGCGGTGGTACGGGACATACACCGGGGCGGGCCGCACGATGACCGCCGGAGCCGGTTCGACAATTACCGGCGACGGGGCCGGCATGACATGGCCGAACAGAACCTCCGACCGCACCCGCTCCCGATCCTGCGCCGAGACGGTCAACAACCCGCCGCCGGGCGCACCCATGGGCGTCATGGTGATGCGGGTGACTTCGTTCTCCCGTACCCGCACCTTCAGTTCACGGCCGTTCTGGCCGTACATTTTGTACGTTTCCTTGCGGACGTTCAGGGCGATGTTTTGGCCGGGATCGATGGAAACGCCGCCGTTCGGCGTCTGGCTGAGAAACATCCGCTTGGCGTCGGTGTCGACGACGAGGTAATACGTCTCCCACCCGGAATTCGAAACAGACACCCAGCCTTCCTTTTGATACCGGGGCGGCAGGGCCGCCATTTCCATTATCGGCACCGGGCCGGCCGGCTCAACCACGGTGACGGTGGGCGAGGACTGGACAACCGGCGCGGCCTGGACAGGGACCGGGACAGGGGCGGGGGCGAGTGTCTGTGCCGCTGCCAGGAGGGCTTCGGACGCACCCAGAGCGCGGAGTTGGCCTTCCTGCTCCGCCGTCATGGCAATTCCGCCCGAGTCCTCCAGCATATTCAGGATGACCGTGTCGGCGACGCCGTTTTCCTTCATAAGGACCACATCGTTAAAGTCGAGGGTCGACGCCGTCGCGGCCAGCAGCCATACGGTCGCCAGGGCGGCTATGGCAACGGTTCCGGGGCGGCGGTACCACGCGGGAATTTTCATAACGCTTTCTCCTCACCGATTCGATGCTGAATGTATCCGGTTATTTGTCTGTTTGCGGAAAAATATCCTTCGCGTCACCTGGGCGGCCGGGCTCGCGGCGTCCCGAGCGGCCGCGGCGTCGGCCTGGTGTTCATTGGATTAAGGTCGCGGTGGAATTCCCGCCGCGCCTCGCGCCTTACCAATGGGTCGCTGCTGTTGGGGCGAGCCGCCCGCCGCCCGGGAAATCGCTCCTGGAAGGTGGTGACGCCGGGGCCGTAGCGATGCGACGGCATGGGCGCTGTGATATGCGGCCGGTCGAAGCGCGGCCCGGCATAATTGGTCACGCCCCTGCCCCATCCGTAATTGCGTTCATAATAGGACATGTAAGTCGGATCGCCGGTTATGGTATAGCCGCGATCATAATAGCCCCGGTCGCCGTCGTCGGTCGGCGGCCACGAATCGTGCGGCGAAAGCCCGACAATCAATCCGGGACCAGGCTCGACAAAGAGCCGCTCGCCGGCGGGAACCCTGTACAGGCCGTCATAATGGCCAGCATCGACGACATAATGCCGCCCGTCCAAAAAGTGGATAAGGTTGCCGGCATCGTCGTAGTAATAGTAGTCGCCGACCTCGACCGCCGTCTCGGCCGGCGCGGCGGCGACGGGCGGCAGGTTTGGCGCAGGCATCGGGCCGGGGGGTGCCGGACGGGTCGGCTGCAGGTGCGGCGACAGTTCGCCAAGGTCGTCGAGGGTCATCACTTCACCCTCCTCTGCAGCCTTACCAGAACCCATGGCCAAGGCCATGACGCAAAACAATCCGACAAGAAGTCGGCTCTTCCATAGCATAGGCATACTCAATCCTTTACCCGCCCCTCAGGAAAAAAGGGATTACCACCGGTGACGGCCATACCGGCGATGCCTTCCGCCGCCGAAGTGGAACGAGAAGTTAAAGCTCGAGCGCGGATAGCGGTACGCGGGATAGACGTAGGTGGGGGTGGTGACGACCCGCGGCGCTTCATAAACAACCGTAGGCGGCGAAACCACCACCGGCGCGGCCGGCTGGTAATAGGTCACTGTCCCGGGCGACGTCACCACGGTTTGCGGCTGCACGACAATTGTTCGGGGTGCGGCGCTTTCGTCAGTAACGTACGACGACCCGTCGGGGAATGTCCCGCCCGGGCCAGGCGCGGCCGTGGCAGCCTGGCGGATGGAGGCGATGAGGGACTCCGACGCGCCGAGCAGGCGCAGTTCGCTCGCCTGATCGGCCGTAATGGCCAAGGACGCGTCCTGGCTGGTCATGTTAATGACGACCGACTCCGCCACGCCGTTTTTAATGAGGTTTTTCACGTCGTTGAAATCAAGCGCAGAGGCCGTGGTTGCAAAGACAACGGCCGCAACCAGGCACAACACCGTGCGAGAGCGTTTTTTCATGATGCCACTCCTTTTCTCTATCTGCCCGGTCGTGACGGTCGTTCGCCGCCGCCCGGTCGTGAAGGACGTTCGCCGCCAGGCCGCGACGGCCTGTTCCCGCCACCGCCGGGTCTGCCGCTTGGCGGTCTGCCGCCCGGTCGCGGCGGCCTGACGGAAGGCCCGCCGCCACCCGGTCTGTGCCCGCCCGACGGCCGGGACGGCGGCCGGTGGGATGGGCGACGCGGCGGCGGAGGCGGTCTGTGCCATGATCCGCCAAACCACCGTGGATACGAGGAGCCGTACCAAAACGGGTCGTTATAATAATAATCGTTATAATAATATGGTTCGGTATAGATAACGGAAGGCACTTCCACGTAGGTGGGCGACTCGATGATGGTTGTCGGGGCTTCGACAATGGTGGTCGACGGCTCGACATACACGGTGGTCGGTTCAGCCGAAACGATTGTGGGCGAGTCAGCCGCCGTAACGGCCGCGCTGGAGGTCAGGAATTCCATAAGTCCGGTCGACGCGCCCGCCGACGACAGTGCGATGACGTCGCCGGCGGTCAGGGCAGCCGTCAGTGGGGTGGCGCGAACCATATTGATAATAACGCTTTCGTCCACACCGCTTTGTAAAAGGTGTTGGATATCGCGGAAATCAAGTGTCCACGCCTGTGCCGCGACGCACAGCGAAACGGCGCGCAGAAGGATGGTTTTACGAATAAGGCGCATACTATCTCCCGGCGGGCGGCGGACCGCCCATAGTTACCTGTCCATGGAGCCGACTCCGGCTTCCACCATAATAGTGCCTCCGGAGAGTTCTGTGTTACAGGAAAAATATACCAGAGGTAAAGTTTGCCTTTCCGTTACTCCTGTTCGTCCTCCACCAGTATTCTACCCGGGGAAAGCGCAAGTGGAACCATCCACACGAGACATAAATAAATGAGAGGGGAGAATGATGGAGAAAGGTACGGTCATGACCACCGCCAAATCCAATGATGTGGATGAAGTTATGGAATATGTGGAGCGTTTTGCCGAAGGCTGGCCGGCTGGCGCGTCGAATTGCATGTTTTATTTCCTGTATAAGGAAATCCTCGTCAACCGCATCAGCATCCTGGAAGCCGATCCGAGCGGCAACCGCGCTGGCATCGAACACAACGAACGCATTATCAACGTCCTCAACGAAAAGCTAATGGCCCAATTGCAGGAACAAAAGAAGTAGAGGCTGTTGCCGCCGTCACGACCGCAACCGCAGGGTTGCGGTTTTTTTGTCCCGCTCCCGCAAGATAAACCGGTTCGGGACGACAGGGTACTATGTGACGAGGGGACCGCCAAGAGAAAGGGCGGAACCATGGAAGTCGAACACCGCATTGATATTATAAGCTTTATGGCGCCCATAAACGACGCCAGTATCAGCCGCCTGATCGATCTCACCTATACCGCTCACGCCGAAGGGTCGTCGCAGGTGCACCTTTATATTTCCTCGGTGGGCGGCAAGTTGCACCCTGCCATCACCGCGTACCATTTTTTCCGCTCGCTCCGCCTGCCCTTTTTTACCCACAACATCGGCAGCATCGAGACGCCGGCCGCTCTCCTGTATCTCGCAAGCGACAACCGCTCGGCCTCGCCCAATGCCAAATTCTTCTTTTATACGTTTGAATGGACCTTCTACCGCGACCACATCCGTTTCCCGGAAATCACCGAGGCCTATGAGTCGTTGAAATTCGATATCGAGAGTTATGTGGATATTTTCAATGAGCGCACCAACCGTACCTTCGACATGAAGTGCTGCCTGCTTGGGCCGCCGTGCATCATGGGGCCGAACGAGGCGTTGCAGGCCGGCATCCTGACGGACGAAAGGATTGTCGCGCCGGAAGTCCCGGAACTGGCCAAGCTGTGGTCTATTCACTGAGGGGGTAACGCCATGAAGCTGGCATTTGCATTGTTCCTGACCCTGACGGCCATCTGCCTGGCTGTGGCGATAGCGGCGGAACCGGCGGTCGTGGCAAGCCCCCAGACGCAGGCAATGATGGCCGACCGGACCGACGACGGGGTGGTGTCGTGGACGTCGGACAGACGCCTGTGGTTCGCGGTTGCGGCGCTGGGCGCGCTCCTTATCGCAGCGTTCTATTGGGCGCGCGGCCGGGAGGAACGCGGCGAAAAGTATGTGAAAAAGGTCGACCCGTGCGTCTACGGCGGCGAGGAGCACAACATCACGCCCTTGTAATTCCCAGTATTGCGTACACCGCCGCCATATCGACCGAAGACCGCACCGCATCGGCAAGGCGTGTGTATTGGCGCTCCTTGTAGTCGGCATGGCTTTCCTGCTCCGCCATCTCGGGAGTGACGCCTTTTTTCGACAACAGCTCCCGCGCCAAAGCGCCGGCCGTCTCGGCGCTGTCGAACAGGCCGTGGACATAGCTTCCAGCCACATTGCCGCGCTGGGCCCCGTCAGGCTTCGGCCCCTGGCCGGCGTCGATGACGGCAAACGGGGTCGCGTCCCCGTCCACCAGCGTCTGCCCCATATGTATCTCGTACCCTTCGAAATCAGCACCAGCCATGCAGGCGAAAAAACCGTCCAGTTTTCCCACCGTGCCGTCCACCCGGGTGCGCACCTTTTCCTGCTCATAGCGGGTGTCGACCGGAAGCAGTTCCATGCCACGGACCGTTCCGCCATCCTCGACGCCGTGGGGGTCCTCCAGCGTCCGGCCGAGCATCTGGTAGCCGCCGCAGATACCGAGAATCGGCGTGCCGGCGGCGGCGTGGCGCTTAATGGCGGTTTCCAGGCCGTTCTGCCGCAGCCAGAGCAGGTCGGCCATGCTATTTTTGGTGCCGGGAATGATGATGCAGTCGGGAGTGCCCAATTCGCGCGTCGACCCGACGTAGCGGACGCCGACGCCGGGCTGGCGTTCGAGCGAGATGAAATCGGTGAAGTTTGACAGGCGCGGCAGTCGAATCACCGCCACGTCGACCGGTTGCGTTCCCTTCCCCGCCGAAAGGCGATCCGAGACGCTGTCCTCGTCGTCGATATCGACGTGCAGATACGGCACCACACCGAGGACCGGCACGCCGGTGAGTTCTTCCAGCCTGCCCAGACCGGGACGGAGGATGTCGACGTCGCCCCGGAATTTGTTGATGATTGTTCCTTTGATGCGGGCTCGCTCGTCGGGCTCCAGCAGGCTGACCGTGCCGTACAGGCTGGCAAATACGCCGCCCCTGTCGATGTCGCCGACCAAGAGCACGGGCGCGTCCGCGATGGCGGCCATGCCCATGTTGACGATGTCGTTGTCGCGCAGGTTGATTTCGGCCGGGCTGCCCGCGCCTTCAATTACGATAATGTCGAACTGCGACGCCAGCGCGGCGTAGGCGTTCCGCACGGCGGGGAGGAAGGAGTTTTTCCGGCGGAAATACTCGCCCGCCCGCATATCCGCCACCACTTCGCCATTGACGACGACCTGGCTGGTGGCGTCGCCGGTGGGCTTCAGGAGAATGGGATTCATGAGAACCGACGGTTCAATCCCGGCCGTCTCCGCCTGCGCCACCTGGGCGCGGCCCATCTCAAGCCCTTCATGGGTGATGAAGCTGTTCAAGGCCATATTTTAGCTTTTGAACGGCGCAACCCGAAAGCCGTCCTGCCGAAAAATCCGGCACAGCGCCGTCGCCAACAGGCTTTTGCCCGCGCTCGACGCCGTTCCCTGCACCATTATCGCGTTTGCCACAGCCTCTCCCCTACAATCCGTCCAGCGTCCGCAAAGCCTCGATCAGCCGCACGTTCTCCGCATGCAGGCGAACGGCGATACGGTAATAACGTGGCCCCAGGCCGCGAAACGTCCCGCATCCGCGCACCATGATGCCAAGCGGCAATGGGGACTCGACCACATCCTCCCGGCGGCTGGAAAAAAACAGGTAGTTCGCTTCGCCGCCGATGAGCCGCAGGCCCAATCGCGTCATGGCGTCGCGAAGAAAATGTTTTTCCTCCCGGAGTACCGCCAGCGAGCGGCGCACATAGTCGTCCTCGGCCAGGGCCGCCAGCCCGGCGGCCTGCGCGACATTGGACACCGACCACGGCGGGCCGACGCGACGCATCGCAGTCACCATGGCTGGGTCGCCGCACAACGCAAAGCCGAGGCGCAAGCCCGCCATGGCGTACAGTTTTGTAAAACTTCCCACCACGACCAGGCCGGGATTGCCCGTTAGGAGCGGTACGACACTCAGGCTTTGGCCGTTTTCGACAAAGGGCAGAAAACATTCGTCAACGATCAGCATGGTTCCGGTTTGGCGGCAGCGGTCGACGATGCGCCGCATGCGCTCCGGCTCGATGCATTGCCCGGTGGGATTGTTCGGCTGGCAGAGGAAGAGCATATCGACACCCGGGATGATTGCCGCCAGAATATCGTCGCCCAGGATAAAATCCCGGTCGCTGCGCACGGCATGGAAACGTATGTCGCAGCCTACCGATTCGAGCGCGCATTCGTATTCGGCAAACGAGGGAGCAGTCAGGAGCGCGGTGTGCGGCCGCCGCGCCTGGACCAACCGGAAGATGACTTCGGCCGCGCCATTGCCGAAAAACACCTGGTCAGGACAGACGCGGAGACGACTCGCCAGCGCGATTGTCAAGTCGCGGCAAAAGGGATCGGGATACGGTACCGCCGCATCGACGGCCTGGCGCGCCGCAGCGCGCACCGCCTCCGGCATGCCAAGCGGGTTGAGGCTGGCGGAAAAGTCGAGCGGGTCCTTTCCGAAACGTTCCCGGTATCCAGCGATATCCCCCCCCCGTGGTTCCACCTCATCCTGCCGCCTCCAGCCACTTCCACACCATTGCGGCGGCTGCCAGGCTCAGCGCGGCAATCCAGGCTGCTGTTGTCAGGAGGTCGACGGATCGGAAAATGTCCTCCGGCAGGACCTCCCGGCCGCCGTCGCCGATGCGCGGCTTGGCAACGACAACCCCGCCATAGCTGGCATCGCCGCCGAGCCAGATCCCGAGCACACCGGCGACAGCGGCTTCGGGCTGCGCCGAATTCGGGCTGGAATGGTTGTGGCGGTCGCGGAGAAATATCCGCCATCCATCCCGCCAGGACAGCCTGCGGACCCGCGCCGCAGCGATGATGAGCATGGCGGTGAGCCGAGAGGGGATGAAGTTGACCACATCGTCCAGCCTGGCCGCGACCATGCCGAAGTGACGGAAACGGTCGTTTTTGTAGCCAACCATGCTGTCCATCGTATTGACCGCCTTGTACAGCCACGCCAGTACCGCGCCGCCAAGCGCGAAAAACACCAGAGGCGCGACGACGCCGTCCGAGGCGTTCTCCGCCACCGTCTCCACCGCAGCCCTGGCGACGCCCGTCCTGTCCAGCGCCGCCGTGTCCCGGCCGACGATACGCCCGACCGCCTCGCGCGCGCCGTGGAGGTCCCCGGCCGCGAGACGCGAATAGACCAGTAGCGCCGACTCACGGAGCCCGTATGTCGCCAGAGCCTGAAAACCCAACCACACCTGCGCCAGCCAGTATAGCATCGGATGGACAAGCCACGCCAGCGACAACAACGCCCACACCGCCGCCCCGGTCGTTAGAAGGACGACGACAACCATGGGCAGCGCCAGCCGCGCGTTCGCCGGCGGGCGTGGCGGGAAAGTACCGGCGTGAAGCCTGTTCCAGCCAGGCGATCAAATTTCCGATGGCGACAACCGGATGCGGCAACCAGGCAGGGTCGCCCCATAACAGGTCCAGCCAAAAGGCGAAGAGGATGACGAGGGGAGAATTCATCGGTTCTTCTCCCGCCATGCGGCGGCAGCCTGGACAAACGCGGCGGTACAACTGGGGTTGCTGGGGAAATACAGGTGCGGAAACCCGGCGAACAAACTGCCGCTTGCCTGGACGCACGCCCAGCCGCCGCCGGTCGGTTTGGTCGCGACACAGGCGGACCCGCAGTCCGAGCTGTCCCAATAGTGGAATTCATGCCCTTTGATTGTCGTCCCCGCAGGACCCAGAAGGGTGTCGACGGTTTGCGCCAGTTCGATATACCCGAACCGGCGCAAGCCGCCCGCATGGCTTCCACTGCCCGGCAACGCGCCAATCATGGTGTGGGCATGTCCGTCCTTGTCCGACAGGCTTTCCTGCAGGTAGAGAAAACCGCCGCATTCCGCCAGGGTGGGCATGCCGCGCCGTACCGCAGCCGCGACGCTTTCGCGCATGCGGACATTGGCGGCCAGTTCCGCGGCATACAATTCCGGATAACCGCCGCCCATATACACGCCGGCCACGCCGTCGGGCAGACGTTCATCCCGAAGCGGGCTGAAGAAAACCGCATCCGCGCCGCACTCCTCCAGCAATTCGAGGTTTTCACGGTAATAAAAACAGAAGGCGCGGTCCCGGGTCACAGCGAGACGGACGCGCTCCCGGATCACGGGCCGGACCGTGGGCCATTCGCCCTGGAGAGGCGGCGCTGATGCCGCAAGTTCCAGGAGTCCGTCCACGTCGACCGTTTCCGCCAGCGCCTTGCCAAGGCTCGCCAATGTGCATCGTAACCCGTCGACCCCCTCGGGCGTGACCAATCCAAGATGGCGGCTGGGCACCTCGAAAGCCGGAGCGTCGGGCAGACTGCCGAAAACCCGGAGCCCTGTTTCCCGTTCAAGTACGGGGGTTATTTTTTCGCAATAGGTGTGGCTGCACCGGTTCAGGATAACGCCCTTCACCCTGCCGTCTGGACGAAAGTCGCGGAAGCCGTTCACCAGTGCGGCCAGCGACAAGGACGCGCCCCGGGCGTTCACGACCAGCACGGCCGGGGTATCGGTCGCGGCAGCCACTGCCCAGGAACTCGCGTCGCCATCGTCGCCTATGCCGTCGTAATACCCCATCACCCCTTCCAGCACGGCGACATCGGCCCCAGCCGCCCCGCGAAGGAGCAACCCCCGAACAACGGACGGCGGCGTGAAAAACAGATCCAGATTGTAGCCGTTCACGCCAACCACTTCGCGGTGGAACAGGGGATCGATGAAATCGGGGCCGCATTTGAACGACGCCGGGACGAGGCCCCGGTCACGCAGAGCGTACAACAGCCCCAGCGTGACGGTGGTCTTGCCGCCGCCGCTGGCGGGCGCGGTAACGAGGAGGCGGGGAATCGTCCTAGGCACGGCCGCCTCCCGCTATGAGAAAAACAGGATTTTGCGCAGCAAACACGGTATGGCCGCCGACCGCGCGCGTGCGGGTAACGGCGATTTGGCTTGTCTCGACAGCTCGGAAGTCGTGCGCCCGCAACGCGTCGCCAGCCCTGGCGAGCGTTTCCAGCGTGACCGCCGCCACCACAATACGGACAGCAGGGTTCGCCCGGACCAGCGCGGCGACAACAGGCTCCAGGAAACCGCCGCTGCCGCCGATAAAGGCGCTGTCGACGGGCGGAAGTGCGGACAGCGCCCCGGGCGCGGTCCCTTCGACGAGGCGGAGATTGTAGACGCCGAAGCGTTCGCGGTTGGCTGCGATGAGGTCGCATGCGGCGGGATTTTTTTCCACCGCGTAGACCCGGCCACGCCGAACCTGCAGGGCGGCTTCCACCGCCACGGATCCCGTCCCGGCGCCGATATCGCAGACGACTGCGTCCGGCCGCAAATCGAGAAGGGCGAGCACGGCGGCGCGGACTTCCCGCTTGGTCATAGGCACGTCGCCCCGAATAAATTCAGCGTCCGGCAATCCGCCGGGACCGGGAGGGCGGCAAAAGGTTTTAGCGTTTTCCACAAGGACGACGGCGAGGGGATCGTAGGCCTTTCCGGCCATGGCCCGTGCCGTGCCGGTCCGGATGCGTTCGCTGGATGAGGAGAGATTTTCGCCGACGGTGAAAGACGCGTCTTCCAGCCCCGCCTCGCACACGATGCGCGCAATGTCGGCCGGCGACATCGCGCCCCCGGCAAGGAACAAGACGGCCGGGTGGTTCAAGATTTCCGCCACCGGATCGCAGGCAATGCCGTGGGCGCTGACCAGGTGGAGGTCCTGCCAGGGCCGGCCCAGCCGTGCGGCGAAATACTGCGGCGTCGAAATGCCGCACAGGATTTCCGGAGAATATTCGGCAAGAAGGTCGACAAGCTTGCGCGCGCCGCTGTAAAAGCCGGGATCGCCACTCAGGGCGATGCAGACATTCGTCCAGTGCGGATGGCTGCGGATGCATTCGGCCACCTGCTCCGGCAGGGCGAGAGCGATGCGTTCCCCCCGTGCATCGGCCGGCACCCCGTGGAGAAGCCGATCGGCCCCGATAACCGCCTCCGCCTCCATGAGCAGGTCGCGGGCGCGCAGCGTCAGGCCGTCTTCTCGGCCCATGCCCATGCCGACCAGAAATATCTTCACTGGTGCTCCAATCGTTGGCGGATATTCTCGACAATGGCGTCGACGTTCATCCCTTCTTCATGGGCCGGTCGGCCAATCACCACCACCCGCACGCCCGCTTCGGCGGCGGCCCGCATTTTTTCCGGGAAGCCGCCGGCACTGCCGCCGTCCTTGGTGACCAGGTGGCGGATAGCGTAGTGACGCATCAGGGCGAGGTTCATTTCCACCCCGAACGGCCCCTGCATGGCGATAATGTGGCTGCGCCGATACCCGAGGCGGATGCATTCCCGCAGCGATTCCTCCATCGGCAAAACGCGGGGAAACATCCGGTCGGCAAACCGCGGAACAAGGGTAAAGGCCTCGAGATGTTTTGATCCGATGGCGAGGAGGACGGCTCCGTCTCCATCGGTCAGCGCCGCCGCAGCAGCAGCAGGGGAATCCACATACACCGCGCCGGCCTCCTCTCCCGCCCGTCGGAGAAGGCGGATGTATTCCTTGCCCACGGCCGCCGCAGCCGCGCGGATGGTTGCGGACGCCTGCGCCGCGTAGGGGTGGGTGGCGTCAACGACCACGGCGCAGTCCGTCTCTTCCATTAAATCACGCATGCCAGGTTCGTCCAGGCGGCCGACCACGACGCGGCACGATGCCGGGAGGCCAAGGAGCAATTCGTGACCATACTCCGTCGCCACGCTGACGGTCAACTGGAGCGGCAAGGCAGCCAGGTGTTCGGCCAAAAGCCGGCCATCGCCCGTGCCGGCAAAAAGGAGCAAATTCACTGCCCTGCCTCGCCATAGCCGCGCGGCGTCACCATGCGCCCGTCGATGGCACGGGTGGCGGAGGAACCGATAAAAACGGTGGTAAACATATCGGCTTCGAAATCGCGTAATTCGCCCAGGGTGAGGACGTCACTTTCCTGCCCGTCACGGCCGATGTTTCGCACCCAGCCGCAGATCGTCGCCGGGGTCCGGTGGCGCAGCACGATGTCGCAGGCGCGGGCGAGGTGGTCGCGGCGTTTTCTGCTGGACGGGTTGTACAGGCAGAGGACGAAGTCGGCGGCGGCGGCGTGTTCGAGGCGGATGGCGATGGTGTCCCACGGTGTGAGGAGGTCGCTCAGGGATACCACGGCGAAGTCGTGCATAAGCGGCGCGCCCAGGACGGCCGCGCCGGCCATGGCGGCAGAGATGCCGGGCACGACTTCGATCTCCACCGGCGGATATCCGGCCGACAGTTCGTACAACAGGCCGGCCATGCCGTAGACGCCTGCGTCGCCCGAACAGACGACCGCGACAGTCCGGCCTGCCGCTGCCGTGGCCAGCGCTTCGCGGCAGCGTTCGACCTCGCGGGTCATGCCGGTGGCGATGCGTTCCTTGAGGGGAAAGATGGGCGTCACCAGGTCGATGTAGGAATCGTACCCGCACAACACCTCCGCCTCTTCCATGGCGTCGAAGGCGCGGTCGGTCATGTTTTCCCGGTCGCCCGGTCCAATGCCCACTACATAGAGTTTATTCATCCACTTCCCTCTTTCCGGCCACGGAAAAGTCCACCGTATACGGCTTTTCGGCCAGCGCCAGCGCCACGCCGCCCAGTATCGTCTTGCCGACGCGAAGACGTCCGCCACTCCCGAGGACAGCGCTTCGCTCGCAGACATTGTCCACCCCGGCGACCTCGCGCACAAAGCCTGACGCGGCGAATGTGCCCTCCACGGCCGCGAGCGCTTCCGCCGAATAGGTCGTGAACGGGACTCCCTGTTGCCGACAAAAAGCAACCAGGCCGGGTTCATCCCGCTTCAGGTCAATACTGGAGACGGCGGCTATGGCGCGCATATCCACGCGGGCAATTCCGCAAAACCGCGCGACCACGCCTGCAAGGGCGGCTTCGGACGTTCCTTTGCGGCAGCCGATGCCCAGGACATAGGTCTTCGGTATAAGCCATAGACACGCCGAAACAGGTAGCGCGACGTCGATGGCGACATCCGGATTTTCCGCGTCGAAAACCCACCCGTCGGGCAGTGACCCGACGACGGGGTAGATGCTGGTCAGCAGAACCGTCTCGCCGGCGAGCGCCTTCGCTGAAACGGTTTTTATCGCATCGGGATTGGCGATTGCCAACCCGTTCGCCACCGCCCAAGTGTCGACGGCAAACACTCCCGCCACGTCTGTCGCGGTCGTGATGACCGGCACGGCACCGATACACCGGGCAACGGTTGCCGTCAGGTCGTTGGCTCCGCCGATATGGCCGGACAGAACAGCCACCGCATGACGCCCGCCGTCGTCGACCGCCACCACGGCGGGATCCACGCTTTTTCCCGCAAGCAACGGCGCGATTGCGCGAACGGCGATGCCGACCGATCCGACAAACAGCAGCGCGTCGACCCGCGAAAACGTTCCGGCGGTCCATTCCCCCACCTTCGGCCCGCCAGCCCCGCACCGGGTGGACTCGATGTCGTGGCCTTCGGCAGCCAGCGCCTGACTAAGGCGTTCTCCAAGGGCGAACCCGCGATCACTAAAGCTGGCAATCGCAATCCGCATCGCTCCCTTTCCTGAACCCGGTGGAGAAGCCGGGGTCATACAGCTTCGACCGCTCGTACCCGTCGCCGAGAAAATCACCGACCAGGATAAGGGCGGTCTTTGCGATGCCGTTCGCGGCGGCGACGCTCGCCAATTCGCCGACCGTACAGCGGAAGACTTTTTCATCCGGCCAGCTCGCCTTGTAGACGATGGCTGCGGGAGTGTCTGCCGTATACCTGCCTGACAGCAACCGCGCCTGGACCTGCGCCACCATGCCGGCAGACAAAAATATCGCCATGCTGCAGCCGTGGGCGGCGAGGCCGGCCAGGTCTTCCGCTTCCGGGACGGGGGTCCGACCAGCGAGGCGGGTAACAATAAGCGTTTGGCTGACGCCCGGCAGGGTGTATTCGGCCTCGAGCGCGGCGGCGGCGGCGGAAAAGGAAGACACCCCCGGCACCGTGGCAAACGGTATGCCGCGCCGGCGCAATTCGTCCATCTGTTCGCGGACGGCTCCGTACAGGCTGGGGTCGCCGGTGTGGAGGCGGACCGCATCCTGGCCGTTCGCTTCGGCCTCGACCATGACCGCAACCACCTCCTCCAGCGTCATCTTCGCGCTGTCGTAGCAACGGCACCCCGGCTTGGTATAATCGAGGAGGTCGGGGTTGACTAGGCTTCCCGCGTAAATCACCACATCGGCTTCCGACAGCAACCGTTGCCCCCGCACGGTGATGAGGTCGACGGCGCCGCTGCCTGCGCCCACAAAGTGGATCATGCCCCTCTCCCCCGTCGCGCCTGAACGATGACCAGCGAGAAGTAATCGGCGTCGACCGCCGCGTTGTTCAGATCGCGGTAAATCTTCTCGTTTGCCATGCCGCAGTTCTGCACCAGAATGCTGCGATCCGTCAGATGCTGATACCGTAATTCCTCGAGCAGCGCAGGCAGGCGGCGGCCGGACTTCATGCAGACGCAGGCGTCGTCGCCGGCGATGACCGAATCGGGGATGCCTGCCGCGTCGGGAATGATGTGGAGCGGCGCGTCGATTTCCGTCAAACTGACGCCCAGGGTTGCGGCGGCGGCGGAAAAACTGGTGACGCCGGGAATCATGACCACCTCGAATCCTTCAGGAGTCAGCAGGTCGGCGACATAGCGGAAAGACCCGTAGATTGAAACGTCGCCCAAGTTCACCATCGCAACGTCCTGGCCGCTTTTGAGCAGCGGAAGCAGGGTGTCGGCGGCGGCGCGGTGGGAGGCGGCCCGCTCGGCGGGATCGCGGCTCATGGCAAAGTCCAGGGGAACGATTGTCTTCGCGTCGACGTCCACGAGCCCCTTGACGATATCCAGGGCCACCATGCCGCCGCCGCGCGTCCGCGGCGCCGCCAGCACCGGACACCGGCGAATCGTCTCCACCGCCTTGACGGTCATCAATTCCGGATCGCCGGGTCCGACCCCGACGCCATATAAAACACCCTGCCCCATCACCGCTTCTCCGTATCGCCAAGGAGGCCGCCGGCCGTCCTGCCCAGGCCCAGCGTTCCGTATAAATGACTAAACACAAGCGCGCCAACCGGAACGCGCTCCCTGACCCGGCGCCGCAGATACAGTTCCATCCGTTCCACCATGGCATCCATGACGGCTGGGCGAAGCGCGTCGCCAAGCGCATCCAGCGCCGCGTCGACGGTGGCGCAGCCGAGCAATTCGCGCACCACGCGACTCTCCGCCCCGACCAGGGCCGCATGGAGGGCGACCATTTCCAGCCGGCAATCGGCGACGCGGGAGTGGGTGTCCATAACGCCGCCGGCCAGCTTGACCATTTTGCCGACATGGCCGGCGACGATGACTCCGGAAAACCTAAGACCAACGGCGGCATCGACCGCCTCGCCGATGTGGTTGGAGCACTTCACCCGAGGCCATGTGCACAGGTGCGGGTGGCTCCTGACATAGGCCTCGCCGTAATTGCCGGGGGTCAGGACGACCGTTTCAGCCCCTTCACTGCGGATAACCTTCAGTTCAGTCCGTATCGTGTCGAGTATCGCTCTGGAACTCATGGGTTCGACAATACCGCTGGTGCCGATGATGGACAACCCGCCGACGACGCCCAATTCGCTGTTGAAGGTCCGTGCCGCCACCGTATCGCCGCCCGGTACGGCAATGACGACCGACCAGCCGCCGCCATATCCGTGTTCCGCCGCGACCTGTACCAGTTCCCGGACGATCATCCGTCTGGGGCCGGAATTGATCGCTGCCGCGCCGACCGGCTGGTCCAGGCCCGGACGGGTAACCCTGCCGACGCCCTCGCCGCCGTCAATCGAGATTCCGGGACCCGCTGTCCGGCGCACCGTCGCGACGACGACCAGGCCGTCCGTAACGTCGGGATCGTCGCCGGCGTCCTTCCGCACCCCGCACACCGCCGCATCGTCCCGGAGTTCGGGCGCTACCGTGTCGACGGTCACCGGTATCCCTTTGGGTGTGACCAGGCTCACCGTCTCAGGTGCGACGCCGGTCAGGAGCATCCGGGCGGCCGCAGCCGCGGCAAGGGCGGCGCAGGTTCCGGTCGTATAGCCGAAACGGAGCTGTCTGCCATCGATCTCGGTGAAGTGGTTAAGCCGCATCGAACTCCCCGCTCTCCGCCGAATTGCCACTCTCCACCGGGGAAGGTGCCGGTGCATTTCACCCGATTCGGGTTGTCGCGTCAAGGAGGTATGGTACACAATTCATTGACGATAGACTACCAAAATCGTAGTATTCTGGCATGTGATTGACGGTTTACCCATTCCTCCCGCCCCATGGGGCAGGAGATGGAGTGATTTTTGGTTCTGCCCGGGACCAACCGCTTCACCAGCAGGGAATGGCTTCTTCGCCCTTTACAAGGCAGGGATAATGCACGACATATCGCCTCCGGTTGCGGAGGCCGGACAGACCCGCGCCAGCGGACGCCTGCAACGGCTGCGCCTGGTTATGGTGGGGCTGGATCACAAGACGGCGGACATCACCGCCCGCGAACGCTTTACCGTCCCGGCCGATGCCATGCCCGCGTTCCTACGCCGGTTGCGGGAGATGCGTCGCGTCGCCGGATGCGTCTACCTCTCCACCTGCAACCGCAGTGAACTCTACCTCTCCTATACCGGTGATCTGCAAATCGACGCTGCGACCCTGCTGTGCACCGCCATGGACGTCGACCTGTCCCACGCCGAACTGCTGACTGAGCGAGTCGGCGCCGCGGCGGTGCGCCACATTATGCGGGTAGCCGGCGGGTTGGAAGCCAGCGTCCCGGGAGACGACCAGATCCTCTCCCAGGTCCGCACCGCCGTCGACGCGGCCCGCGAAGCCGACACCGCAGACCCGCAGTTGCAAACATTGTTCCGCCTTGCCGTTACCGCCGGAAAGCGTATCCGTACCAAGGCCCGTTTTGCCCGGGATGGCGACAGCGTTGCCGGGGCGGCTGTGCGGGCGATAGCCTCGCGGCTCGGCGGCTTAAAGGGTAGGCGCGCGATGGTTATCGGGAACGGCGTTATCGGCAGGCTCGCCGCGTCCCTCCTCCTGGCGGAAGGTTGCGGGGTCGCCATGACCAGGCGCACGCACCGGCCGGGACGACCCGCCATGCCCGAAGGCTGCGAGGCGGTGGATTTCGCCGACCGCATCGGGGCGCTGGCCGGCTGCGACGTCGTCGTGAGCGCCACCTCAAGCCCGCATTATACCGTCTCTGCGGCCGAGTTCGCGGCTGTTCCGGCGCGGCCGAATCTCCTGGTCGATCTGGCAATTCCACGGGACATCGAACCGGACGTCGCCGCCCTCCCCGGCATCACGCTGTGGAATGTCGACGACCTCAAGCAGGACGGGGACGAAACCGACGCGCGCCGGGTGCTTCTCGCCGAGGAAATTATCGACGAGGAGGCGGCCCGCTTCGAGATGTGGCGGCATAATCGGCTCCTGCATCGCCGCCGACAGCAGGGACGGCCCGATTTTCCCGCTTTTATCAACCTCCACGGCCAGACGGCGCTAGTGGTCGGCGGCGGCCTGGTGGCGGCGCGCCGTACCGACGTGCTGTTATCCTTCGGCGCGCGGGTGCGCCTTATCAGCCCGGACATCGGTCCGGAAATGCGGCGCCTGCTCGACCGCGAAGGTCTGCTCTGGCGGCAGCGCGGCTACGACACAAACGATCTCGAAGGCGTCACCCTGGCGGTGGCGGCGACGGACGACCGCGCCCTCAATTGCCACATCGGCCAGGAGGCCAAGGAAAATGCGGTCCTGGTCAGCGTGGCTGACAAGCGGGAGGAGTGCAGCTTTTACTTTCCCGCCATCATCAGAAGCGAAAACCTTACGGCTGGCCTGGTCTCGAACGACGGCCGCCAGCATCACCTGGTCAAAAAGGCTGCGGCACGGCTGCGGTTTGAATTGGAACAGATAGATGAAGATTGTACGGGTCGGAAGCAGGGAGAGTAACCTCGCGGTGGCCCAGGCGCGGGAGGTCATGGCCGCCGTGGCGGCGGCACATCCGGGCATCACCCTCGAACTGGTGACGATGAAAACAAGCGGCGACCGCATTCTCGATCAGCCGCTGGAAGCCATCGGCGGCAAGGGCCTGTTCGTGAAGGAACTCGACGCCGCCCTGGCGGAAGGCAGGGTGGATATTTGCGTCCATTCCTGCAAGGACATGCCTGTCCCGGACAACCCCGATCTCCCGGTGGTGGCGGTCAGCAGGCGGGAAAATCCCGCCGATGTTTTGGTCCTGCCCACGGGTGCGCAAGAACCGGACTTCTCCCGGCCGCTCGGAACGTCAAGCCCGCGCCGCCGGGCGCAGGTGCCGCTGTGCTGCCCCGGCTGGGAGTGCCGGTCCGTCCGCGGCAATCTCCAGACCAGGCTCCGGAAATTGGACGCGGGCGAATTCGGCGGGTTGATTTTGGCCGCCGCCGGTCTGAACCGGTTGGGGCTGTCGGAAAGAATTTCCAGAACATTCAGCCTTGAGGAAATGGTTCCCGCTGCCGGCCAGGGCGCGCTTGCCATACAAGGCCGGGCGGGTGAAGAGTATTCCTGGCTGGATGCGGTCGACGACCTGGACAGCCGCGACGCGGTTGTGGCTGAACGGTCTTTTATCGAAAAACTCGGCGGCGGATGTTCGGCCCCGGCGGCGGCGTATGCGAGGGTGAACCGCGACAGCCTCAGCCTCGTCGCCTTCTGCGTGCTGCCGAACGGCGAGTGCCGCCGCGGCACCCGGACCGGACCGCGCGCCGGGGCACGGGATATCGGCGCGCGGCTGGCTGACGAAATGCGCGCATAAGGGAGAGGTTGTGACGCAACGTGGCAGTGTCGTCCTGGTCGGGGCCGGTCCCGGCGATCCGCAACTTCTCACCCTGGCCGGGCGCGACGCCCTGGCGCAGGCGGACGTGGTTTTCCACGACCGTCTTATCGGCCCGGAGGTGATGGACTTTATCCCGCCCACGGCGGAACGGGTGCCTGTCGGAAAGAACAAGGGCGACCATCCCGTCCCCCAATCCGAAATCAACCGGCTCCTGCTGGAAAGCGCCCTCGCCGAAAAGCGCGTCGTTCGCCTCAAGGGTGGCGACCCCTACCTGTTCGGTCGGGGCGCGGAAGAACTGGACCTGCTGGTCCGGCACAACGTTCCGTTTCGGGTTGTCCCGGGCGTCACCTCCGCCATCGCCGCGCCCTCGTATGCCGGAATTCCCGTCACCCACCGGAACTTCGCCTCGTCCCTGCACATCCTGACCGGTCACGGCAAGGACGGGACCGCTCCGAATATACCATACCGAGAATTGGCAAAGCTCGGCGGCACGCTGATTTTCCTGATGGGGCTGTCGTCGGTGCGGGAGATCTGCGCCGGCCTCGCCGAGGCGGGTATGGCGTCCGACACCCCGGCCGCGGCCATAGAAAAAGGCACCCGGCCGGACGGCCGCCGCGTCGTCGCCACCATCGCCGACCTCCCGGACGTCGTGGCGGGGGCGAGGTTTTCGTCCCCTACCGTCCTTGTGGTGGGCGAGGTCTGCTCCCTTGCCGACGATTTCGACTGGACATCCCGGCTACCCCTATGGGGCAAACGGGTCGTCTGCGTATATTCCGAAACGTCCATGAGCCGTCTCGGCACGCTGTTGCGGCAATACGGGGCCACTGTAACCGATTGTCCCGCCATTGTCCGGACGCCGCGTATCCAGCCGCCGACGTTTTGGTCCGGCGTGGCCGACTATGGATGGGTGGTGGTGACCAGCCCCTTTGGCGCGGAATTGTTTTTCCAGAGAGTGCGGGAGCACCGCATCGATATGCGGCGCTTTTCCGGGAGCCGCTTTGCCGCTGTCGGAACCCGAACCGGCGCGGTTGTCGAAGCCAACGGGGTTGTGCCCGATTTTACCCCTGCCTCGTCTTCTGCTTCCGACCTCGCCTCGGGCTTGGCCGGGCTGGTACGGAAGGGGGAACGGGTCCTCCTTTTCCGCGCCAGGGACGGCGATCCCGCTTTGGCGCAGTGCCTCAGCGAAGCGGGTGCGGACGTTGACGACGTCGCAGCCTACGACACCGACCCCGCGACCGGGGCGGCGCTGGCCGCTGTCGAGCGGTTTCGCGACGGCCTGGTCGATGCCGTCACCTTTACGAGCGCCTCGGGCGTGACCGCATTTGCCGACGCGGCAGGCGATATTCCGTGGCAGGAAACAGCCTCGTTTTGCATCGGCCCGGTCACCGCTGCCGCCCTGCGGGCGCGCGGCGGAACCCCTATTGTCGCAGCCGAAGCCAGCCTTGAGGCTGTCGCCAGCCGGGTCGTTTCATACTTCACCCAAGAACAATCGGAGCAGCCATGAACCTCATTCACCGCCCCAGGCGTCTGCGCCGCACCCCTGCCATGCGGCGACTGGTCAGAGAGACGCGGGTCTCCAAGGACTCGCTGATTCTGCCGTTTTTCATACGCGAAGGAAGCGGCGTCAAGGAGCCTATCGACAGCCTTGCAGGACTGTTCCGCTATAGCCCCGATACCATCCATGCAGCAGTCGGCGACGCGATGGCGGACGGGGTCAGGTCCTTCCTTCTCTTCGGCCTGCCCGACCATAAGGACGAAGTGGGCAGCTCGGCCTGGGACGACAACGGCCCGGTACAGGACGCGTTGCGGCGTCTGCGGAAAGCATGCCCCGAAGCGGTGTTTATTACCGATGTGTGCATGTGCGAATACACGTCGCACGGCCACTGCGGCGTATTGGCCGGCGGAGACGTCGACAACGACCCGACCCTTGACCTGCTTGCCCGAACCGCGTTGTCGCACGCGCGGGCCGGGGCCGATATCGTCGCGCCGTCGGACATGATGGACGGCCGCGTGGGGGCTATCCGGAACGCCCTCGACGGCGACGGCTTCCAATCCACCGCCATCATGAGTTACGCGGTAAAATATGCTTCCTCCTTCTACGGCCCGTTCCGCGAAGCAGCCGGTTCCGCGCCAGGCATCGGCGACCGCCAGGGATACCAGATGGACCCGCACAACCGCCGGGAAGCCGGCCGCGAGGCAGCCCTCGACCTGGACGAAGGCGCGGACATGCTTATCGTCAAGCCGGCCATGGCGTATATGGACGTCATCGCCGACGTCGCCGCCATGTCCGACCGGCCCGTGGCCGCCTACTCCGTAAGCGGCGAGTACGCCATGATTTGCGCCGCCGGCGCGCAGGGGCTGGTCGACGAATACGGCGTGATGTGCGAGACCGCGCTCGGCGCTTTCCGCGCAGGTGCGGACCTCCTTATCACCTACTTCGCCCGGGAACTTGCCCGGGCCATCGACAAAGGCGATCTCGGATGAAAACCTCCCGTTCCGATCACTTGTTTGCCACAGCCAGGGAACGCATACCCGGCGGCGTCAACAGCCCGGTGCGCGCCTTTGCCTCGATGGGGCTTGGCCCCCGATTCATTGCGTCCGCCTCGGGGGCGACCCTTACCGACGTGGACGGCAACAGTTTTATCGACTATGTCGCCTCATGGGGGCCGATGATCCTCGGCCACGCCGACCCGGACGTGCTGGCGGCGGTGGCTGAAGCGAGCGCGCGCGGCCTCAGCTTCGGCGCACCCTGCGAGGACGAGGTGCGCATGGCAGAATTAATCACCTCCATCGCGCCGGTGGAGGTGGTGCGCATGGTCAATTCAGGGACCGAAGCGGTGATGTCGGCGCTTCGCCTTGCCAGGGGCCATACCGGCAGGGATAAGATCCTGAAATTCGCCGGCTGCTACCATGGCCACGCCGACTCCATGCTGGTCAAGGCCGGATCCGGCGCATTGACCGGCGGGGTCCCCGACAGCGCCGGAGTGCCTGCCTGCGTTGCCGCAGACACACTGACGGCCCGCTACAACGATTTGGACAGCGTGGAATCGCTCCTCACACAGCACGATAATCAGGTTGCGGCAATCATCGTCGAGCCGGTGGCGGCAAACATGGGGGTGGTTCCGCCCAAAGACGGCTTCCTCCACGGATTGCGCCGGCTCTGCGACACCCACGGGGCGCTCCTCATATTTGACGAGGTAATTACCGGTTTTCGACTCGCCCTCGGCGGCGCCCAAGCCTATTTCGGCATCGAGGCCGACCTTGTCACCTACGGCAAGATCATCGGCGGCGGCATGCCGGTTGGGGCATACGGCGGCAAAAAAGAGATTATGCGCAAGGTGGCCCCGACAGGGCCGGTTTACCAGGCCGGCACCCTGTCCGGCAACCCGGTGGCGATGGCGGCGCCGGGCTGGCCCAACTGCAGAAGTTGGCAAACCGCCCCGCCCTCTACCAGGAACTGGCCGACCGCACCGGTGAACTGGCCGACGGCTTTCGGCGCGCTGCGGCCGAGTTGCCGATTACGGTCAACCAGATTGGCTCCCTGTGCTGTCCGTTCTTCACCGCCGATCCGGTGGAGGATTACGAATCGGCGAAAAAGGCCGATACAACCGCCTTTGCCGCCTTCTTCGGGGACATGCTCGAGCACGGTATCTACCTGGCGCCGTCGCAATTCGAAGCCATGTTTGTGGGCGCGGCCCACAGCGACGCGATGATCCGGAACACCATCGCCGCGGCGGGCGAAGCGCTCCGGAGCCGTGCATGATCACGACCCCCGACAACCTGCCTCCGGAAGAAATCGAGCGGCGCTCCTTTGCCATCATAAGGAAGGAATTGGGAAAACTGACCTTTCCACCCGACATGCTGCCGGTGGTGACGCGGGTCATCCACACCACCGCCGATTTCGACTATGCCCATACCCTCGCGTTCTCGGATAACGCAGTCGCCCACGGCCTGGCCGTCTTGGGTGAAGGGCGAGCCATTGTCACGGATACGCAGATGGCTGCGGCCGGCATCAATAAGAAGGCTTGTTCGCACATCGGCTGTTCGGTCTACTGCCTCATCGCCGACCCGGGCGTGGCCGAGGCGGCAAAGCACGGTAACTGCACGCGTTCCCGCGCCGCCGTCGATGCAGCGGCCGAGCGCTGGCCCGACGGGGTCTATGCGGTCGGCAACGCGCCGACTGCGCTGATACGCATTTGCGAACTGGTGGATGCGGGCACATTGCGGCCCGGACTGGTGGTGGGAGCGCCGGTTGGGTTTGTCAATGTGGTGGAATCAAAGGAGTTGTTGCTGGCCGCCGGGGTGCCGCACATCGTGGCGCGCGGCCGTAAAGGCGGCAGCACGGTTGCGGCTGCCATAATCAATGCATTACTGTATATGATTGCGCGTCCCGCGTAACTGTCTCTTGGCGGAGAGTGGGTATTATTCAAGCCAGAGCGACATCTGGGTTGAGCAATAGCCACTCCCTCCCGCGGGTAGAGTGTAGGTGGCGGTGCCAAACTTCAGGTGCACAAAGTATAAAGGAACGGCTGGTCAATACAAGGATCTTTTAGGCCCTTTTCGTGCAAAATTGCGGGCACGCGGTAGGGAGAGGGATAGCCGACAGTAATAAGCGTTAACCCGAACATAAAGGGGCTGCTGTGCTTAAATCAATCTCCGACAGTCTTCACAACATTAAGAACCCGTTGGGTCGAGTCAAAAAACGCTTTACCCGGTATGTCCTGATCACCTCCTGCATGGGCCTCCTCAGCTTCCTGGTCGCCCTGGTCCTCCTGCATGCCGGCTTCGCCCCATTGCTGGCGCTCATTATATCCGCCCTCTCCTCCGGCCTGCTCAGCTATGGCGCGATGGAACTGTGGGCCTTCCCGCACCGGGAAGGCAAGCTGTCCATGCGGCGGCTGGTGGAGACGTCGGTAGTCGGCATCGGCGGCTTCGCCGCCCGTTATGTTGTCTTGACCCTGGCCCTGAAGTTGGCCATCCCCGAGCCGTTCCACAACGCCATACCGCTGGCCCTCGCCTACCTCGCCAGCTTCTTGTTCAGCTATATCCTCCGCAGCCGCGTCATATTCAGGAAGTAGGCGTTTTTTCCCGGCAAATATGCACGAGGCAAAAAACCGCGGCCAAGCGCCAATGCGCCGGCCGCGGTTCCTTTGACAGGGTAGTCCCGTTTAGGTCAACTACCTGTCAAAGAAGTCTTTAACCTCATCCTTCATCTTTTCCCAGCCCGAACGCGGGTCCCGTTCATCGACAGCCTTGTCGACATATTCCTTCTGCGTCTTGGCGGCATCGATGGTGGCGTCGTGATGATCGGCGGCTGAATCGACGGTATTGTCGTAGCGGACATCGGCAACGTCCTTGGTCGCCTTGTAGTCTTCCTTGGCGGCGTCGACGCGGTTTTCGTACACGTCCTTGGGCATGTCCTTCTGGGCCTTGTATGTGCCTTTGGCGGCGTCTTTCGTATCCTTGTAGTTCTCCTTCGCCGCTTCGACAGTGCCTTTGTATTCCTGCTTGGCAGCCTGCTTGACATCCTTGTATTCGTCGCGGGAGACGTCGGGGCGAGCCTTGTACGCGTCCTTGGCGGCGTCGACGGTTGCGTCGTAGCGGTCGTGGGCGGCGTCCTTGGTGTCCTTGTACTGATCCTTGGCGTTGTCGACAACCGCGTTGTACCGATCCTTGGGAACGTCCTTCACTGCCTTATAGTCCTGCTTCGCAGCGTCCTTGACGACCTTGTATTCCTCTTTGGCCGAATCGACCGTATAGTCGTGGCGGTCGGCCGCGTTATCCTTGATTTCCTTGTAATGCTCTTTGGTGCGGTCCTTGGCGTCGCTGTACTTTTCGCTCGCGTCGTTCTTGGCCTCGCGGGCGATGTCCTTGTCCAAGGTCCTGTCCCGGGCGGCCGTGTCGGCGGCGGCAAGGTCGCGGTTGGTCGCGGCCGCATGGGCGGCGGCGATGTCCTGGTTGGCCTTGGCGGTATTGGGGGTAACGGGGTTGCCAAACGAATCGACCGGCTTGAAAGCATTGTCCATAGTATATCTCCTTCGACCAACGCGCTGGAAGTGGACGGTTCGGGCGTTTTTGCCATGCTAAACGCGCTTATGCACCGTTGGAGAGAACTGCGTTGGCGAAAGTTCTCCACTCACAACTCTATGTGAAATGGTGGTCCTATCTCATTCGCGTTTTCGTTAATTTTGCAGCCACAGTTAACGCATTGTACCCGACGTTCCAACCGTTACCGTAAATCGGTGCAAAAGTGCGGGAAATACGGAGATTTTCAGGAGTTCTGGCTTTTTTATGCCGACATAATAGTAATTCCGGAATCGGTCCCGGCGCTTGGTTTGCGTGCCTGGCCGCCCTTGCCTTCTATACTTGGTGCCGTATCCAGGACAATTGCAGGAGCGTCTTCCGGATGAATCGGACCACATGGAAAAAGGGTACACGAAAGGTTACGACCATTAAAAACGCTCCGAGGTTCCCTACCGAGAATCCACCCACGCCGCCAGCCGTATTCCACTTTTTTCGTTGACACGTTTCGGAGGCGGACCGATATTGCGAGACTGTATATACATCTGTATGGATGTGCGTTGAAACGCTATTTTTAGAGTGAAAGGAATGGTCATGTCGGAAATTATGTTTGTGCAGGGCAGGGAAATTCTTGACTCACGCGGCAACCCCACCGTCGAAGTCGATGTCGTCACCTCCTGCGGGTCGTTTGGCCGCGCCGCCGTGCCGTCGGGCGCGTCGACAGGCGAACATGAGGCGGTCGAGCTCCGTGACGGCGACAAAAAGCGCTATGGCGGCAAGGGTGTCCAGAAGGCGGTCAAGAACGTTAATGAGAAGATCGCCCCGCTCGTCATGGGCATGGACGTGACCGACCAGGTGGCAATCGACAACCTGATGATCAAGGCCGACGGCACCAAGAACAAGTCGAAGTTCGGCGCGAACGCCATCCTGGGCGTGTCCCTCGCCGTCGCCAAGGCCGCCGCCGATTGCGCCGGCCTGCCCCTCTACCGCTACATCGGCGGCGCGTACGCCCGCACCCTGCCGGTACCGATGTGCAACATCATTAACGGCGGTTCCCACGCCGACTCCTCGGTCGACCTGCAGGAGTTCATGATTCAGCCCGTCGGCGCGAAAACCTTCTCCGAAGGCCTCCGCTGGGCAACGGAAATCTTCCACGTGCTGAAGACCGTCCTGAAAAAGAAAAACCTGTCCACCGGCGTCGGCGACGAAGGCGGCTTTGCCCCCAACTTCGCCAACAACGAAGAACCGCTCAAGGCCATCATGGAAGCGATCAAGGGCGCCGGCTTCAAGCCCGGCAAAGATATCACCATCGCCCTCGACCCCGCCGCGTCGGAATTCTACGCCAACGGCAAGTACGTCTTCAAAAAGTCCACCAAGGAATCGAAGACCGCCCAGCAGATGGTCGACTACTGGACCATGCTGGTCGACAAGTACCCCATCATCTCCATCGAGGACGGCCTGGAACAGAACGACTGGAAGGGCTACGAGCTCCTTACCAAGAAGCTGGGCGACCGCATTCAGCTCGTCGGCGACGACCTGTTCGTCACCAACACCGAACGCCTCGCCAAGGGCATCAAGATGGGTGCGGCAAACTCCATCCTGATCAAGGTCAACCAGATCGGCACCCTGACCGAGACCCTGGCCGCCATCGAAATGGCGAAGCGCGCGAAATACACCGCCGTCATCTCCCACCGTTCGGGCGAGACCGAAGATACCACCATCGCCGACATCGCCGTGGCGACGAACGCGGGCCAGATCAAAACCGGCTCCCTCTGTCGTACCGACCGTATCTGCAAGTACAACCAGCTTCTCCGCATCGAAGAGGAACTGGAAGACACTGCCGTCTACGCCGGCACCGAGGCCTTCTACAACATCACCCGCAAGTAACGGTGAGGCGTACAGAGAATCAGGGGGGCGTCCCGCGAGGGACGCCCCATTTGTAATGGAGCGGTAGATCGTATGATTAAAGAAGTGTTCCTCATCCGCCACGCGGAACCGGAGACTGCATATACCAAGCGGTTCCTTGGCCGGCTCAATCCGGGGCTGTCGCCCGCCGGGGTGGAACAGGCACGGCTTGCCGGTGTGCGGCTTAGAGACTTCCAGCCCCAAGCCATTATCGCCAGCCCGCTGCGCCGCGCGAGTGAAACGGCGGCCATCGTGGCCGACGCCTGCGGCGTGCCGGTGCAGACCGACTCAAACCTTATTGAAATCGATTTTGGCGATTTGGAAGGGTTGACCTTCGCAGAAGCTTCGGCGCGCTATCCAGGCATCACCGACAGTTGGCAGGCGCTGGCGGGAAATTTCAGCTTTCCCGGCGGCGAACGGTTCGACCAGTTCAACAGCCGGTGCACCGCCGTGGCGACGCGCCTCCGTTCGGGTCCCGAAAAGCGGATAGCCCTGGTGGCGCATGGAGGTGTATTACGGGGGATACTGTGCACGCTGCTGGCGGTGGAGGCGAACGGCCCGCTCCGCTTCCGCCTCGCCTATGCCGCGTTGACAACGGTGGAACTCGACACCGACGGTGGAGCCGTCCTGACCGGCTTCAATATCGGCCGAACCGACGCGCCCCGTCCGCCGGTGTGACCAAAAAGAGCCGAAACGACTACGGGGCCAATCCTGCGATAATGTTCCGAATCCAGGAACGTGCCCTTTCGCGCGTTTCATCGGCATTTCTCCGGCGGAGATCGATAAAATCGCCTGTGGCGACGACCTCGCCACCATTTTCTTCCACCAGCGATTTCATGGTGGACAGCGCCTTTCCCTTGCCGCCGCCGTGCATGACAAAGGCGGCGACTTTTTTGCCGCGCCAATCGGTCGTGCTCAAAAAGCTGCGCACCGCCGGACAGACATTCCAGGCCCAAACCGGCCCGCCGACGACAACCAGGTCGTAATCGTCGAGGTTCACCTCCAATGGTGCCAGCGCCGGCGTTTCCTTCAGGAGCGAACGCGTGCCGCCGACCAGATATTTCCGAAAAAAGCCGGTGGGCATGGCTCCAGTGAGGCGGAGTTCGGCAACGTCGCCATCGACGGCTTCAGCCATGTTCCGGACAAGTGACCGGCAATTGCCTTCCAGCGAATAGTAGATAAAAACGGTGCGCATGGTCAATTCCTCCCGGCGACGGTGTCACTTGGCAAAAACGCCCCGCCCCAAAGCCCGCGCCTGTCCAGGCTTGCCCCAGCCTGGAGCAGGACATACCGTTTTCGGTGTTTGCTGGGATAGGACAAATAGGCTTTGCCATACCCCGCGGCGATGACTTCCTCATTCACGATTCGACCGTCCTCGAGATGGACATAGGCGATGGTGCGGCCGTAGTCGTCTGTCTCGCCTTTTTCAAATTCGAGCCAGCACCGTTTGCCAAGACAGAGGTCGGCGGTGAATTTGGCCGCAAGCAGCCCGAGTTTGACCATGTCGCTCTCCCGCACCGGCAGGGCCATTTTATAGATGTCCTCCCGCAATTTGCGGTTATTACTTGATTCTGGCGCGTCGACGCCGAGAAGGCGGATGGTGGTTCCGTCGTCAAGCCGCAAACTGTCGCCGTCCGTAACCGCGACGATGGTGCGCCATGGTCCCTGCGGCGCAGTGGGCGGCAGCGGACTATTCCGCATTCGCATGACCTGATCTGCGCCGAGATTCGTGTCGGCGAAAGCGGAAAAGATCTGGACCGGGTCGGTGACCTTGCCTTCGGCGTCGGTTTCGTAACTGGTCAGAACAATGGCGGCCAGCGAAAACAATATGCAAATGACGCCAAGCCAGTTGCGCGGCCGTCGTTTCAACACCTTGGCCGCCCGTTTTCGTTTACTCATGGAATCCCCCCTGCCCGTCTATCTTGTGGATTCGGAATCAAAAAGCCATACCTCTTGTATTTCTTCGGCGTCCTGACCAATGAACTTCACCTTTTCCCTCCGTCAGCCCCGTACCGCGCCGCCTAAAAAAAGAGGCGCTCCCGAACGGAAGCGCCCCATACCCCATCTATAGTAAACAACAAACTACAACCGCTCCACCTCCGCATTGTTAAGCGCTCTGTTCGTCTGGTTTGACCGGTCGCGGTTTTCCCGCTCCCGCACGCCGCTTTCCGCAGCCGATCCGTCGCGCACCGTCTCCGGTGCCGCGCTGCCGGCGGGGTCCACGCCCGCGGGTGCGGGCGATACCTGCTGCCGGGCTATCGTCTCCGCCGACTGAATCGGGGTGGCCGCCACTTCCGGCGGCTGGGCCGGCGTCGGCTGTGCTCCGGCCGAAGTCTCCGCCCTGCGGGGCGAATCGATCGGGAAGGCCCTGCCAGCCGTCGCAGCCTGGTCCGTCGCCCCTTGCGGGCGGACCAGGCCGTTCGCATCAACCGTCACAGTGGCCTGATTGGGGGAAAAACCGTAGGCGCCGTCGTCGTTATATTGGAAGACCAGGATGGATCCGGGATTGCGGACGTTGTTGGCCGGACGGCCTTCGTCGTCGACCGCGCCGCCCGAGACATCGGTGGCGATATATATGGTGCGGCCGGTGGGGTCGAACGCCACCGCGCGGTACCGGTTGGGACTGCGGAAATAGCGCGAATAATCGCCCTGGACCTCCTTTGCGTCGCCGCTCAGGCGCACCTGGAACAGCGAGCCGGTTTTAAGGGTGGTGACAAGGAGCGAGTTGCGCCATTCGCGAATTGCGCCATCGGCGGGATAGTAAACAATGCAGGAGGGCGCGATGGTGGGCCAGCAGAGATAGGCGTGGTCCGCGCCGCAGCGTGAATCGTTGAAGTCATGGTCGTCCCGGACGGTGTAGAAGGTCTTGACCGGCGGGATAAAGGTCGGGTCGAACCATTCCAATTCATGCTGCACCGGCACGCCTTCCGGAATGGTGTTGGCGTCGTACGGCAATTCGTGACAGTTCGGCGCGGCGGAATAGTTGGCATAGACATAGGCGTTGCCGTCCCGGAATCCGGCGACATGGGGCCAGCCGTAATTGCCGCCGGCGACAAGCTTGTTGATCTCGTCGTCGCTGGAAGGACCCTGTTCGCAACTGTAGAGATCCTCGCCGACAAACGTCAGTCCCTGCGGATTGCGGTGGCCGTAGGTAAAGATATAGCTGCGAATGCCGCGAATTTCCGGGTTGTCGTCGGGGATGGAACCGTCGGGATTGATCCGGAGCGATTTGCCGCGGTAGGCGTCCCAGTTTTTGTTTGGAATATCCACGTAGTTGGGGATGCGCTGCGCTTCGATGGGCAGGCAGTAGTTGCTGCCCTGATTATGGCCCTGTTCGCCAATCGTCAGGTAAATTTTACCGTCCGGACCGACCCGGACCCTGCCGCCGTTGTGGTCGTCCCCGGCGGGAAGCCGGTCGAGAAGAATGCGCTGCACGCCCAGTTGCATGCTGGTGCGATCGTACGGCATCGAAACGAGCCTGCCCCATCGGGAATCGCCTTCCTTCATGGTGTAATAGACGTACAGAAGGTTCTCGCCGCCGCCGGTCAAGAATCCGGGCGCGAACGCCATGCCGAGAATCCCTTCATGCTGCGGTCCCGGGTAGGCTTCCGGAAGAGTGCCGGCAACGCGCTTTTCGCCTGTTCGGGGATCGACACGGGTGATGGCGTTGCCCTGGCGCTCGGTGACCCAGAGCATGTTGTCGGGTCCCCACAGGAGTTCCCAGGGCATGCGCAAACCATCGGTCAGGACATAGGCGGTAAAGGGCATGGCCGTCGGAACGGCGGTGAAGGTCTGTTCCGGCCGGGTATCGGCGGCCTGCGCGCCGGAGCCCATCCCCAATACGATGCCCAGACAGGCAGTACCCAAACATCTACCGAAAAAGGATAGTCCCATGCAAAACCCTCCGTTACCCAGTGCGGACCCCACCCTTTTGTTTATATTTTAACTCATTACGTTAATCATCTTAAAGCCGTCCCGGCTATTTTCAAGTCAATTTTCATAAACTTTAGCCGGCTTTGGCAATGGGTGAACCTGAGCCGCGCGGGCGCGGACCCACCCCCATAGAGACGGCAATCCACCTGCTGTACGGGGGATGTTTCTTGACAGGGCTTGGCTTTGGGCAATAATCGAGGATTCAATTTACCCCCGCCGGTTTAGGAGATGACATGGCCAAGAAAACTATCCGAGACGTCGATGTAAACGACAAGCGCGTTCTCATGCGCGTCGACTTCAACGTGCCCCTAAAGGACGGCAAAGTCGCCGACGCGACCCGAATTGAAGCCGCCCTCCCCACCATCCGTTATGTGCTTGACCATGGCGGCAAGCTTATTCTCATGTCGCATCTTGGCCGCCCCAACGGGGCGCCGAGTCCCGAATTCTCCCTCAAGCCCGCCGCGCTGAAGCTGGCCGAGTTCCTGGGCCAGCCGGTTCCGCTCGCTCCCGACTGCGTCGGCCCCGAGGTCAAGAAGATGGTCGACGGCCTCAAGAAGGGTGAAGTGATTATGCTGGAGAACGTCCGCTTCCACCCGGAAGAGGAACTCCTGAACAAGTACGCCAAGCAGGACGACGCCACCAAGGCGAAGATTGACGCCTTTACCAAGGAACTCGCCTCCTACGGCGACATTTATGTCAATGACGCCTTCGGCACGGCCCACCGGGCCCATGCCTCGACGCAGGGTGTGACCAAGTATATCCCGGTCAATGTCGCCGGGTTCCTGATGGAGAAGGAGGTCAAGTACTTCGGCGACACCCTGGCGAAGCCGGAAAAGCCGTTCCTGGCCATCCTCGGCGGCGCGAAGGTATCGGACAAGGTGCTTGTCATCGACAACCTGCTGGAAAAGGTCGACAGCCTTATCATCGGCGGTGCGATGGCGTATACCCTGATGAAAGCAGAAGGCCAGAAAGTGGGCATTTCCCGGGTGGAGGAGGACAAGCTGGACATCGCCCGCGACGTCTTCGCAAAGGCCAAGGATAAGAACGTCAAGATTCTTCTCCCCATCGACCATGTCTGTGCGCGCAAGTTCGACGTTTCAGAGCCGGACGGCACCTTTGACACCATTCCTGACGACATGATGGGATTGGACATCGGGCCGAAATCCATCACGCTGTTCAAGGATGAGGTCATGAAAGCCAAGACGATTGTCTGGAACGGCCCGATGGGCGTGTTCGAGAAGCCGGCCTTCGCCAAAGGGACCTTCGCCGTCTGCCAGGCCATCGCGGACAACAGCCAGGCGATTTCCATCATCGGCGGCGGCGACTCCGTCAGCGCCGTCAACAAGTCGGGCCTCGCCGACAAGATGACCCACATCTCCACCGGCGGCGGCGCCAGTTTGGAGTTCCTGGAAGGCAAGAAGCTGCCGGGCGTCGAGGCGCTTGACGACGCGTAAGGGTGAATTTTCCAAAGCACTTGCGTTTTTGTGCGACATTTGTACTATAGCTCTTCCGCACCGCAGTCGGTACTGCAAACGATACCCCGTGGTGTAATTGGCAACACAAGAGATTTTGGTTCTCTTGTTCCAGGTTCGAGTCCTGGCGGGGTAACCAACACTAAAAACGCTAATGTCCGCCAACGGCCCATAAGCCTTGGCGGATTTAGCTTTATATGGAAGTCATGTGCGATTCGGTTCCGCCAAAAACCTTGACATTCAGAACATTTGTAGGTACTTTTGCGGGTATCGTCAGTTTCCCGAAAAAGGAGATACCTACAATGCCTTTGACCGATACTGCCATTAAAAACCTCAAAGCAACAGGTAAAGTCCACAAACATTTCGACGGCGGCGGCCTATACGTCCACGTCTCCCCCACCGGGAGCAAACTCTGGCGACAGTTTTACCGTTTCGACGGCAAGGTCAAAACGCTGAGTTATGGAGCCTATCCGGTTGTCAGCCTGAAAATGGCGCGAGATCTTCGCGATCAGGCCAAGGCGCTGCTGGCAAGAGGGATCGATCCGAGCGCCCACAAAAAAGCGGCGATGCAGCATGAGCGGGAGCTTACCGAAAACACGTTTGAAAATATTGCTCGTGAATGGCACACCAAGTTTTCCGAACGGTGGGAGCCGAAGAACGCCAAAAAAATCCTTACCCGTATGGAAAAGGACATATTCCCGTTTATCGGATTCCTGCCCATCACGGACGTAAAGCCCAAGGAACTGCTTGCGACTGTGCGCCGCATCGAGGCGCGTGGCGCGGTGGAATACGCGCACCGCACCATGCAGTATTGCGGTAAAGTTTTTCGGTATGCCATAGCCACCGGCCGCGCTGAACGCGACATTTCCGCCGACCTGCGCGGAGCCATCCCGCCGCCGAAAACCACTCACCGCGCCACCATCACCGATCCGGTCAAAGTCGGCCAGCTTTTACGGGCGATTGACAGCTATGAGGGCTATGCCGTTGTTGCCTATGCCTTAAAGCTGGCACCGTTAACTTTTGTTCGTCCCGGAGAACTTCGCGGGGCGGAGTGGGCCGAATTTAACTTCGACAAGGCGGAATGGCGCATACCAGCCGGACGAATGAAAATGAAGGAGCAGCATATCGTTCCCCTTGCCCGTCAGTCGATGGAGATCTTGGAAGGACTTCGCAGCCTCACCGGTAATGGTAAATATTTGTTTCCAAGCGTCCGCACCGACACGCGCTCGATTAGTGACAATACGATCAATGCGGCATTACGTCGGATGGGGTACGCCAAGGAGGAAATGACCGGCCACGGATTCCGCTCTATGGCCTCCACCCTGCTTAATGAGCAAGGTTGGAACCGTGACGCTATCGAGCGTCAGCTTGCCCACGCCGAGCGCAGCAAGGTCAGAGCAGCCTATAATTTCGCCGAGTTTTTACCGGAGCGTCGCAAGATGATGCAGGCATGGGCCGACTATCTCGATGAATTGCGCAAGACAAGCGTTCAATAGCCCCACCTACGTTTAGGCTTTTGGGAGATAAGACTGATGGCAAAGAAGCTCAATTGGTTCATATTGACATTCTTGGTTGTTGCATGCGCTCTTACCCACGCAGGAGAAATTCCCATGCGGGTTGAAAGAGTCCCAGCGTTCTATGTCATTGGAAAAATGGGGCAAGGCAACGTTGAGAATATCGAAGCCTGGATACCGCCGCTATGGGCTGCGGCTTCCGGCAGTGTTAATGAGATTGCAGAACAAATCAAACGCGCAACTAATGGCCAGCCTGTAGGCATCTGGGCGATAATGAGTGACTGTAGCGAGTCTTTCATGCCGTGGGACATTACCGGAGGAAAATATCTGGCAGGGTTCGAAGCAAATGATGGTTCCTCCGCCCCTGAAGGATGGACAAAATGGCGTGTTCCTGGCTATGAGTATATTGTTATCGAAACATCACTGGCAGAATATGGCGAAGCTTTTAATTACACCATCGCAACACTTTTGCCCGAAAAGGGATTGACGCTTGCGGGCGCTGTTCACGAACGGTATCCCTCACCGGATGATCCGAGTGTTGTGGAATTGTACTTTCCAGTTAATCACCTACCAGAGCCCGCTAAAGACTGAAGAAATACACACCTCACTTTCGACGCCTGTCCTGGTCGAGTAAGGTCAACCAAGCCTCCGCACGGCTCAACTCGTTCATAGTAAAGATAGGCATGGGTTGCGCCGGATCGAGTATATCCCGTGCCTCAAGAGCGCGTTTAATGTATTCGCCTAATGCCTCTCTGTACCGGGAATCCTCAATGTCTGACGCAGGGCCGTGATAGGCCCATAGCAGACCTTCATGCGTACCATCATGACCGGTGCCATTCATATACGCCGCCAGACGCGGCAGACAGCCATCCGTCGCAGTTAGTTGCGAATATATCAGAGCCTGCGATTCCCCTTCCGATGGATGGTTTTTAAGCAATGCCGTAAGCTTTTTTACGATTGGATGTTGTTCCCTGGAAAGATTATCCATAAGTCGGCGATGCCTACGATAAATCGGGTGCATTGCCGGAAGATTGTGTTTGAAACAAAGACTGCCGGTCTTCCTAATTACTCCCGGATTAAACGCCACACGCCGCCAGCAAAGTTTGCACGTCGTATAGCTCCACCCACCTTTCGGTTTATCCTTCTTGTCCTCGTAGGCGTCGCTGTACTTGTCTCCGTAGTCTCTTCGCTGCGGTATCGCTTCCAGAACGTACCGCATTCTATCCCAGAATTGCAGATGTTCATCCGCACCCATCGAACCAGCAAACTCGGCTAACGCCACATCCAAAGCCCGCCAAGACCGCTTGGACGGGAAGGCATTCTTGATTTGGTCGGAATGTGCCTCCAAGCTAAACCGCCGTATAAATTCGTCTATCATCAGATTCCGGACTTGCGCCGGAGTCTTGCCAAGCATCTGAAGAAGAATAAAAAACTCACTTTTTCCGGGGGCTTTCCAAAAAATAAAAAATTCTTTCCTTCTCGTCTTTGTTCAGCCCACGAAGTCCGGGGACGTTCAGAAACTGGCTTATTCCAGACATATCCAACTTTACTCCGATGTAATTTGCAAAAATCCGGGGTATAGCGTGAGACGCTATTTTCGTACCTTCTCCTTCGCATGACGACCATGCGATTTTTAATTGTACCTATTAGGAGAATACGATGCAAAAACAAGAAACAAGTCTCGTTCTGCCGCCGGAAGGTTTTGTCCGCTTGCCCGTCGTCGTTAAGGTATTGGGCATCGGAAAAACAACGTGGTGGGTTGGAGTGAAAGAAGGCCGATTCCCGAAGCCGGTCAAACTCGGCCCCCGCACGTCGGCTTGGCGAGTTG
>JAJQBO010000013.1:1891-9385 GCA_021203245.1 Planctomycetaceae bacterium | reverse complement strand
TAATGCACCGAACTCACGAAGCCATCGGCTGCGTTCACGTAATTTTTCAAATGCTATGACAGAAGCACTCGCAAAATTTGTCCAGAGGAGAATCACTTGTCGTCGAATCCGGCCAAAACCGACTCAGCCCAGCCAGGCGCGGGCGTGATGGAAAAACTCAACCTCGAGCGCTACGGCGTCTATTACGCCTTGGTGGTACTCCTGATCGCCGCCACCTTCATGGGCTGGCCGTATTTCCACGCGCCGGCCAACCTCATCAACATCATGCGCCAGGCATCCTACACCGGCATCATCGCCCTGGGGATGACCTTTGTCATCATCTCCGGCGGCATCGATCTCTCGGTCGGCTCCAGCGCCGTCTTCGCCGGGTCGCTCGGCGTCATCCTCATGAACCACCTGCTCGGCCGGGGCATGCACGATTCCTACGGATTCCTCGCCCTTATCTTTGTCGTCATGGCGGTTCTCGGGACGATAAACGGCCTCGTCAACGGCGCGCTTATCGCCTACGGCCGCATCGTGCCGTTCATCACCACCCTCGGCACCATGTCGATTTACCGCTACCTGAGCCTCTATATCGGCGATGCGGGCGAGTTCGCCGCCCGGTCCAACCTCATCAACCAGATCGGCATGTCGTCCCTGTTTTCGTTCCAGTTCGCGGGCTCGCGGGTGTCGTTGCCGCTGCCGGTATTCGTCCTCCTGGTGCTGGCGGCGGTGCTGTCGTTTATCCTCAACAACACCCGCTACGGCCGCTATCTCTGCGCCGTCGGATCGAACGCCAAGGTAGCGGAGTATTCCGCCATCAAGGTGCAGCGCGTCCGCTTCTGGGCCTACGGCATTATCGGGACGATGGTGGGGATTTCAGCGTTCCTGCTGGCCGGGCGCTTCGGCACCGTCTCGACGAACAACTTCGGCATCGGCTTCGAGATGGACGCCATCGCCGCCGTCATCATCGGCGGCACCGCCATGGCGGGCGGGCGCGGCACGGTGTGGGGCACGGTCATCGGCTGCTTTATGCTGCAGATTATCCAGAACATGCTCAATATGGCGGGCATCTCGCCGTATCTGCAGGGCGTCATCAAGGGGATTGTCATCATCTGTTCGGTGTTTATCCAGAAGCAGAAGCAATAGGGCCGGACGCCATTGTGGGCGGCCGGGAAAATTTCCATCGTTTTGAAAGGAGCAGCGCATGCGGTACCTGGCAATCGCGATACTGGCACTGTGCGTCACAATAGGGGCCACCCAGGCGGCAGACACCAAGCTGAAGGTCGGCGTCTCCATGCCCTCCGCTACCCACGGCTGGATGGCCAACGCCAACTACTGGGCCAACAAGGCGAAGGAAGACTGGGCACAGTGGGACCCGAACGTGGAAATCGAACTCAAGTTTTCCGGCACCTCCAACCAGCAGGCGTCGGACATCGAGGACCTCGTCACCAAGGATATCGACGCCCTCGTCGTCTTCCCGCACGACACCTCGGTCACGAACGTTGTCGAGCAGGCGTTCAACCAGGGGATTTATGTCGTCGTCCTTGACCGAGGCGTCTCGAAGGAAGGCATCTACGACCTCTATATCACCGGCGACGACTACAACTACTCGCGTAAGGGCATGAAGTTCCTCATCGACAGCCTGGGCGGCAACGGCAATGTCATCATCATCTCCGGCACGCCCACCCCCATCGACACCATCCGCACCAACGCGGCCAAGGAAATCGCGGCCGAGTATCCCGGCATCAAGGTCCTGGACGTCCAGCCGGGCGAATGGAACCGCCAGAAGACCCTCGCGGTCATGGAAAACATGCTGCAGAAATATCCGAAGATTGACGGCGTCTTCACCTGCGACGACGACATGATGCTGGGCGCAATACAGGCGTACCGCGAATCCGGCCGGAGCGACATCAAGATGTTCGTGGGCGGCGGCGCCCTGAAGAATGTGGTCAAGGAGATCGTGGACGACACGAACCCGCTCGTCAAGGCCGACTGCACCTATCCGCCGTCCGTCATCGCCACCGCCACCTCCTACGCCATCCTCGGCGCGCGCGGCGAAAAACTGAATCCCTACATCTATCAGATCCGCGCCATGCCGAGCCGTATCATCGTCCCGGCGGAACTCATCACCAAGGAAAACGCGGCCGAGTTCTACAATCCCGACACACCGTTCTAAGCGAAGCGCCATATGGGGTATTGTGACAAGAACAAGCCCGCCTTTTTCGGAAGGCGGGCTTTGCATGATGGATGTCCGTACGCCGGGGTGACGATAGGGGAGGGCGAAAGGTTTACAGTGGAGCGAGCGCTCTACTCCTCGTCTCCGCCATCCTCCTCACGATGCCGCTTCCCGCCGCAGCATCGCCCATGCGGTCCGCCATGGCCATGCGGACCATGCCCGTGGCGCGGGTGCGGCATGTCGTCGTGGCGGCCGTGGTGATGGTGCGGCCCATGCCCCGGTCCGTGGTGCTTCCCGTGGCCGTGACGGCAGGGTGCGCCGTCGTCCTCGTCCACACCGTCCTGCGCCGCTTCCAGTTCCTCGATAACCTTGTCAAGCAATCCTTCCAGCGTAACCTTTTCCTCATCCGACAGGCTGGCGAACATGCCGTCGTCCGGGGACTCGCCCTTTTCGGCGGCGGCCGCGCCGGCTTCGGTCAGGCGGATGTCCATGACCCGCTTGTCCTGCTCCGACGGAGTCCGTTCGATAAACCCGCCCCGCTCCAGCTTGGCCAATAACTCGCCCAACGACTGCGGCCGGATGTCCAGGAGATACCCGAGTTCCTTTTGGCTGATCTCCGGTTGCATTTTCAACAATGCCATGACCCGGCCCTGGCCGCGCAGCGGATCGCCGGCAGGGCCGTGGCGGCGGCGGGCTTGGTGGTGGTGGCGGTGCAGCAACTCGCCGAGTCGGACCAAACGTTCCATAAGATTTGTGTAGACAACCATTTGCGTTCTCCTTGAACAGTGTTTTCGATAATCCAGAAGGTACCTTATGAATTAACTATACAGGTACCTTCGTACTTTGTCAAGGAGATGTTACGGTACCTTCTTAAATATTTTTCCTGAGGGATTCGGCGAGGGCGAGGGCGTCGTCGCGGGTGTGGATATCGCCTTCGAGGCGGGCGTCGTCGATGAGGCGGAGGATGCGCCCGATTTCAGGGCCGGGCTGGATGCCGAGTTTGACCAGGTCGCCGCCTCGAAGCAGCGGTTCTGGTTCGGGCAGACGCGCCTTTTCCTCGCGCCACGCTTCGACGCCGAAAAACCAGTTCGCCAGCATGCGGTGCGAGGCGACGCAGTCGAGCCGGTGCAGTTCCAGGTGCATGGGGAACGACTCGTCCTGGAGCCAGCGGCGCAGTTTGCTTTTGCGCATTTTCCGCAGCGTCGAAAAATGGATGTGGCGGCGGATGAGGTCGTAGTTCCAGTCGATGACCCGGCGCGGGCGGCGCAGCCGTTCCAGCACCGCGGCCGCCATTTCCGCCCCTTCGAGATCGTGGTTGTTGAAGCGGATGCGGTCCTCGTAGGTGATGGTGCCGGGCTTGCCGATGTCGTGCAGCAGGCCGGCCCATGCCAGCGCCGTCGCCATGGCGTCTGAGAAGGCCTCGCGGCATTCCCGAACGCCGGCGACATACTGTTCGCCGGAAAAATCGCCTGTGTGCATGCCCCGCGCGATATCGATGTCTGCCGTGGCCGAGAGGTCGATGGGATGGATTTCCCCCCGCACCGTCTCGTCGTTCAGCCCCAGCAGGAGCAGGGTGTGTTCCCAGACATCCCCTTCGGGATGGAAATCGGGCGGCTGTTCGACGCCGGCCATGGCGTCGACTTCGGGGAGGATATGGACGAGGAGGCCGTAGTCCTTCAGCATCGCGAACGATTCCCGCGACCGGCCGCCGGTCAGCATTCCCTCCAGCTCCGCCGCTATCCGTTCCGGCGAGACTGACACCATCAGCCCCGCCAGCTCCCGCACCGCGTCGCCGGTCGCGTCTTCAATGCGGAAGCCGGTCCGGGCGGCGAAGCGTATGGCCCGGAGCAGGCGCAGGTGGTCTTCGCGGAAGCGTTCCGTCGGCACGCCCACGGTCCGCAGGACGCGGTCCTGGATGTCCTGGCGGCCGCCGACATAGTCGATGACCGTGTCGGCGAAAGGATCGTAGAACAGCGCGTTCATGGTGAAGTCGCGCCGCTTGGCGTCTTCTTCCGCCGACGAGAACACGACCCCGTCCGGCCGCCGGCCGTCGGCATAGCCGAGATCGGCCCGGAAGGTGGCGACTTCGTAGTGGACATCGTCGCCGCCGTCCACCAGCACCACCCCGAACGCCTTACCGATAGGCAGGGTTTTGTCGAACAATGCCTCCACCGCGTCGGGCGCGGCAGAGGTGGCGATATCGTAGTCTTTGGGCGGTTTGCCGAGAAGCGCGTCCCGGACGCAGCCGCCGCACAGGTAGGCGGTATGGCCGGCGTCACGCAGGCGGTGGAGAATGGTCATGGCGCCGGGTGGGGGGGATAGCAGGGGAGAGTGATTTGTCATAGGTTATTCGTTACTATTGGTTGTTTGCCTAATCTCACCCCACTCGTCTCTCTAACCCCGTCACCCCCGCGAACGCGGGGGCCCAGAGGGCATTTGAAAAAAGGAACGGTGGTACATACCCGAATGCCCCGGAAGGCATGGGGGAAAACGCTTCGTTCCTTGTGCGTTCCGTCCGCTGGATCCCCACGTTCGCGGGGATGACGTTGTTTTTTTGGGATGAGTGGGGGACGACCCAAGCGCTCCACCCACCCTCGCCCGTCGAGTTACAGTCCTACCTAATCCAACCGATAATTCGGCGCTTCCTTGGTGATCGTGATATCGTGCGGGTGGCTCTCCAGCAGACTGGCCTGGGTAATACGGATGAACTTGGCCTTTTCCTGCAATTCCTTAATCGTGTTCGCGCCGCTGTAGCCCATACCCGACTTCAGGCCGCCCACCAACTGATAGATAAACGGTTCGAGCGGGCCCTTGGACGGCACCCGGCCTTCGATGCCCTCCGGCACCAGCTTGTCGGGCGGACGGTTGCCTTGGCGGTAGCGGTCGCCGGAGGTGCCCTGCGACATCGCGCCGAGGCTGCCCATGCCGCGGTAGGCCTTGTAGATGCGGCCCTGGTGGAAGATCTGTTCGCCCGGCGATTCGTCCGTGCCGGCGAGGAGCGAGCCGACCATCACGCACTGCGCCCCGGCGGCGATTGCCTTGGCGATGTCGCCCGAGAACTTGATGCCGCCGTCGGCGATGATCGGGACGTCGGTCCCTTTCGCCGCCTTGCAGGTCGCCCAAATGGCCGACATCTGCGGCACGCCGATGCCGGCGATGACGCGGGTGGTGCAGATGGAGCCGGGCCCGATGCCGACCTTGACGCCGTCGACGCCGGCGCGGATAAGATCGCGCGCGCCTTCCTCGGTCGCGACATTGCCGCCGACGATGTCGACCTTGTCGCCGAAGGCTTTTTTGTAGCGCTGGACCGCGTCCATGACGTTGTGGCTGTGGCCGTGGGCGGTGTCGACCACCAGCACGTCCACCCCGGCCTCGACCAGCAGACTAACCCGTTCGTCGTCGTTGACGCCCACCGCCGCGCCGACCCGCAGCCGCCCACGGGCGTCCCGGCAGGCGAGGGGATACCGGTCGAAATTGGTGATGTCCCGCATGGTGATGAGGCCCTTGAGGCGGCGCTCCGAATCCACGAGGATGAGTTTTTCAATCTTGTTCTTGAAGAGCAGGTTTTTCGCGTCCTCGAGGGTGGTGGTTGGCGGGGCGGTGACCAGGTCCTCGGTCGTCATGACGTCGCGGATAGGCACGTCCGGCTTGTGCTGGAAGCGAAGGTCTCGCCGGGTAAGGATGCCGACGACGCGGTTGTCGGCGTCGATAATCGGGATGCCGGAGAGCTTGCGTTCCTCGATAATCGTCAAGGCGAGGCTGACCGGGTCGTCCGGGTTGAGTTTGACCGGATCGGAGATAATGCCGTTGGCCGAGCGCTTGACGTCCTCGACCTCTTTCGCCTGGAGGAGCGGCGGGATGTTTTTGTGGATAACGCCGATGCCGCCCTGTTCCGCAAGGGCGATGGCGAGTCTGCCTTCGGTGACGGTGTCCATGGCGGCGGAGGCGATGGGGATGTTGACTTCGATATTGCGGGAAAAGCGGCTGGAGGTGTCGACTTCGGACGGAACCACGTCGCTTAGCTGCGGTTGCATCAATACGTCGTCAAAGGTAATGCCTGTTTCTAGGTCGATGTCCGCCATGTGCCCCTCCTCAGTGTGTGCATGCGTCGTCATGGTATAGGGAACGGCGCGGCAGGGAGGGCGTCGGAGGACGCCGGTCCCGGCTGCGCCGTTTCGGTTGTAGAGACTGTCACTATACGGGCTGCATCCGTTGCCAGTCAAATGCTTTTACGGCTCCTGCTTCAACCTGCGCCGGGTGGATTCGCTCCGCGACCGGCTGAGCCGCTCGCGGTAGCCCCGTGGCGTCACCCGCATATAGCGCCGGAAAACCTTGGTGAAATAGCTTTGATCCTTGAAGCCGCAGTCGATTGCCACCACCGCCAGACTGCGGCCGGTGCGGGCCAGCAGTTCGGCCGCGTGATCGACCCGCATCCGGTTCAGCATATCGGTGAAGCTTTCCTTTATCTCCCGCTTGAAGATGCGGGAGAAGTGCGCCGGCGACAGGTGCGCGACCTCCGCCACTTCGTCGCGGCTGATGTCCCGGTGGAGGTTGTCGTGCATGAACGCCAGCGCCGACTGGAGCTGCGCCAGGGGTGAGTCGTTGTGGTGGCTGTGGATGGCGTCGATGAGGCGCTCGAGCATATCGTGGAGCCAGGGGCCGAGTTCGTCGTCGGACGAAATGTTGGACAGTTCGGTAAAGGCTTCGTAATTCTTGCCCAAGAGTTCCCCCGCGTCGCAGCCGGTCTCCACCGCCGTCCGGCACATGAGGGTGACGATTTCCAGGAAAAAGCTTTTCACCAGGGCGAGGTTGTCGCCCGCCTGGGTGTGCAGCACCACCAGAATGTTGTTGAGGAGCGCGCGCGCCCCCTCGCGGTCGCCCCGGCGGATGCTGGCCATCAGCGCCGGTTCCTCGCGGATATAGGCGAGGCGGAAGTCGGTGGAATGGGTCTTGAAGACGTGGATGGCTTCGGCGCGGCGGCGCTCCGACATATAGCGTTCGCGCTTGTCCTCCAGGTAGGAGGCGTTCGTGAGGTTTCGTTCCTCGAGATACGCCTGGAGTTCCTCGGCGGCGACGCGCACGTCGACGACGAGGGGCGCGTCGCCGTCGACGGGGAACAGGCGCTTGCGGCCGATGTACGAGACGACGCCGCCGACCAGGAGCTGGTTCAGCATCAGCGGCACGGTCCAGACCATGCCGCCGTCGGGCAGGAGGTCGAACGGTGCGTTGCCCCAGCGGAGCGATTCGCGGAGTTGGGTAACGAGAAGCCGCCGCCCTTCCGTCGAGGTGATATCGTCCGGCAGGCTCCCGAGCCGCACCGTCCCCGCGTCGTCGAC